>CAKPJO010000054.1 GCA_934162685.1 uncultured Bacilli bacterium
GTATAAACATTATTTTTTAAAGCATTTTTTGCACAATACATTTGTGTCGCATCATTTTGATCAAGTGGCACACCATTTCTATTTAATGGATTGAGCCATAAATCGTTTCCAGCAAGAACGCCACGTTGAGTGTGCATAATGTCATCACCACTAGCCCAGTCCGTAACAACAGATCCTTTAAATCCCCATTCATTACGTAATATTTCAGTTAATAAATCATAATTAGAGCCAGCCCAGACTGGTCCAATTCTATTAAAAGCAGTCATGATTGCATTGGCACCATCTTTAACCGCAATTTCAAATGGCTTTAAATATATTTCACGGAAGTTTTGTTCAGTAATCCATGTATCAACACCTTTAGCGTTATCTCCTTCTTCAGATAAGGCAAAGTGTTTTAAATAGCAATATAATCCACCAGATTTTGCACCTTTAATAGTGGCACTAGCGAGTTTACCAGAGATAATTGGATCTTCTGAGTAATATTCATAGTTTCGACCATTATAGTTTGAACGATGTAAATTTACTCCTGGAGCATACCAACCATTAATGCCGCTTTTGCTTGCTTCATAAGCCATTGATTGTCCTAATTCATAAGCTAAAGATTCGTTCCAAGTTGTACCAATTACACATTCGCAAGGATAAGATGTCCAAGATGATTTATCTTCAGCAATTTTTTGTGTGTTTTCATTAAAACCACTTGGTCCATCAAAATCAAGAGTTTTAGTTTTTCCAATGGATTCAATTTCTTTAGAACCAAATCCACTTTTTTCAACTAAAGTAGATGCTTCATCTTTACTAACTTGATTAATTAAATCATCCCATTTTGAAGAATTAAAATCTTGCATTAATTCATCAACAAGAGTGTCGTTATATTTTAAATCTTTTCCTGAGGCTAAATCGCTACTACTAGCTTTAGAGCCGTCTTTCTTAGTAACAAGATATAAATCTTTATTTACACCAAATATTGGCATAGTTTCTTGATCATTTGCGGAAGTTTTATATATTCTTGCTTTGTTAACTTTGGCACTATCTTTAGGTAAAGCAGCTTCTTTATCAACAAATGTAGCAATGAAATTACTACGTGATAAATAAGTAGCGTTAATTCCAACATTTGAACCATCTAAACATACATTTGCGTAACTATCATCACCTGTAAAACGATTGATAACATAATAATTTGTTTTTGGATCACGTTCAAATTTTAAAGTTTCATCAATAGAATAAGTAAAAGTATTTTTATCCATTTCTTTTAGTTTATGAACATTTTCTTTTAATTCTAAGGTATAATTTCCTTTATCTAATTCATATCCCATAAAACCATTATTATTTTTATCATAACAATCGTAACTTGCCATATCATAAGCGCTTATAGACAATGTTACATTTTGTGATTCATTTGGTTGAAGAAGTGATGTTTTAGCAAAATCTCCTAAAACGATAGAACTCTTTTCTATTCCTCCGCTGATGTAAGGGGCTTTAAAGTAAAGTTCTACAACATCTTTTCCTGGATATTCTCCAATATTTTTAACATTAACTTCAATTTCAATTTTAGAATCTTTAGTTAAAGAAGAACCAGATGGAAGTGATACATTTGTTACTTTCCAAGCAAAGTCAGTATAACTTAAACCATAGCCAAATGGATAAATAACAGCAGAATCATAACCATGTTCTAAACTATCAAAGAATCCCATCTCATTTGCCGTTTCATACCAACGATATCCAAAATAAATGTCTTCTTGATAAACGATATTTCCTCCAGTTGCAGATTTATTTCTTACATATTTATTAGCAAATACTGGTTCAGAAGAGAAGTCACTAGCGTAAGTATCCGCTAATTTACCACTAGGAGAAATTTTTATAGTTTCTTTTTCTCCTTTTTCATTAGTGATTACTTTTTGGCCTGCTAATAAATTAGCAACACTTTCAGTACCACATAATCCAGTAGGGCCACAATATAAAGCAGCACCGATTTTATCGTCTTTTAAGAAATCACATTGCATGTTATTAGTAGTATTTAATAAAACAATTACTTTACTAAAATTATTTTTAACAATGTTAAGCATTTCTTCCTCTTTTTTAGATAAATCTAAGTAAGTACGAGTTGTATCAGTTTCATTCGATAAATAATCTTTACTTACTGAAGGAATTTCGCCAACATTTTCTCCACTAATTCTTGATAATACAACAATAGCGGTGTCAGAGAAGCTTTTAGCTTCGTTTATTAATTCATCAGTATAGAAACTTGTAGCAGGTTGTAAAATATAACCATTTTTATTCATCGATAAATAAGGATCACTAGTTGGTATAGCTTGTTTATATTTTTCGGCTAAGTTTTTATTATATTCAAATCCAGCATTTTCCAAACCTTTTAAAATACCAACTCTTTTTTCTGGGTCTGGTTTACAAGAACCAGAGCCAACACCAGTAAATACCCAACCATTATCAATAGAAGTATAACCAAATACATTTACTTTATTGTTTTCTTGAATGTTTAAAGGTAATGTATGGTTTTCATTCTTTAATAAAACAGTACCATCTTCGGAAATCTTTTTGACTAATTCCGCGCCTTTTTTTGCAGTTTCCTCATCAATCTTATTTGCTCCAGTTCCAGCGATAGCGCTAGATATAAAATCAACGCCCAAAACACCAAAACATACGATATTACCAGCGACCGCAATCGCGGATAAAACTGTTAATGCGGAAAATATTATTTTCTTTTTTGTTTTCATGATTTTTACCTCCTATAATGGCAATACTACTTGATAGTTTGAAAACCAATATTTAGATGTTTGATCAACATCTTCAAATTCACGGCCTTTTATGATGATTTGATCTTCATATACTTCTAGATATAATCCTTGTGCTCCGCCGCTTTCATAAGTACCATCTTTATAGTGTTTTCCTCCGCCATTACCTTCCCATAAATATCCAACAGCGGCAGTATTAAAAAATGAAGGATAATTATCAGAAATCAAATAACTTTGTTCACTTTCAAATGACCAATGTGAATGGCTTGAGAAAAATAAAGTTTGTGGATAATCTTTAATAATATTTCGAATTTGATTTTCTTCATCAAGAGTATAACCATACCAAGTTTGATTTAATTTAGATAAAGACCCAGATACGGTATCTCTTAAAGATCCATGTGAGAACAAATAGATTGGTTTATTAGTTTTACCAGCTTTTTCCATAGTATTTTTTAGCCATTCAATTTGTTCTTTACCTAATGTTGCATCAGCGCGTGTATTTCCGTCTAATGCCTTAGGAATGCTAGTAGTGCCTAAATATATAAAGTAACTATCATTTATCACTTCATAAAAATATTGTGAAGTATTACCAGTTTTACTTTTCCATAAATTTAATCTAGTTTCATATCTTTGATTTAATTCTTCTTCACTAACACCTTGATAATAACCATTTTCACTTTGAATAATAAACTCATGGTTTCCTAATCCAATAGTCATTTTTTGATTGGTGTTTTTAAATACAGTATCAAAAGAATTAAAGAAAGAATCGTAATTCTCTGCTTTTGCTTCATCGACAATATCTCCGTTAACGGCAATAAGAGATGATTTTGGAGAATTTTCTTTAATGTCTTCAAAAGCTTTTTTAGATCTTCGATAAAAACAAGGAGACCCAGTACTTACTTGTTGGTCACTAATAACTTGGAATTCATATAGTAATTCGCTATTTTTTTTATATTCTTCCATTCCCTTAGAAGCTTTATCAATGATGTTATCGCTATTATCATAAGCAATAACCCATAATTTTGTAGCATTCAAAGGAATTAAGGCATTCTTTTTAAAGTTATATTCAAATTCACTAGCGTTCATATTATCAAAAGTTATCAAAGCATCATAATCTTCAAAAGGAGTAGTGTCATCTCCCCATTTTAAAGATACTTTTTTGATATTGTCATTAAATGTATTACTTTTTTGAATTAAAACAAGTCCTTCAGCGCAGTTTTTTATTGTTGTATCATGATAATAATTAATAGATAAGTTATTTGAATTAATATCAGGAGTAATAGATGTAGAATTACTAACGCTAGTACTAGTAGAAGTAGAATTTGAATTAGAGTCTTGATTAGTAGAACAACCTCCTAGTAGCATTAAAGCCACTAGGAGGAAGCTCGCTGAACTAATCAATATTTTATTATTGTAGTTCTTATTCATAATTATTTAACGTATCCGTCATAACCGACGACTGGATCATTCCAAACACCGATTGTAATAACATCATAGACATCATAAGCACCAGTAGCGGTATTTTTGCTATCTTTTTCCATATAAACGATTTGATACATACCACCAGTTGCGCCACTTATACCAGGTCTTTCACCATTAGGATTTTGTTTTGTAACATCACAAGGTGTTCCTAAATAAGCTTTTCCATCACTATTCCAAGATGTATTTGTTGGATAGTAGTAATAGATTGATCCTGGAGAATTAGAATAAATATTATCTCCACCTTGATATACACCAACCCAACATGAATTTGGTGAAGATTCATTTACTTTATCAACAGTAACATAAATTGGTTCATTATTATCATCGTCAAAGTAAGTGTGACGATCTGTCCACATATTTACTTCATAAGCTTCTAATTTACTAGAAGTTTCTAATTCAATATAATCAAGTCCACCTAAGTATTCGTAATTGTTATTAGTATAATTACGTGGTTCCCATGAAATACGGTTTTTACCCGCTCTTAATTGAATTTGGGTTTCAAGAGTAATAGTAGTAAAGTTTTCTTTTGTTCCTTTTAAATTATTGCCTTTTAAAGTATTAGGAGTAGATATTAATTCATCATTAATCCATAAATCACCGATATCGCCTAATCCGACATCTTCCATTATAGTATTAGCATCAACATAAGGAGCGGCTACACGCATTTTAATAGTAGCAACTGCAGGTTCATTAGCAACAATACCATAAATAATCTTTGTTGATTCAACTTTATTAACATATTTATCTGTTTCAACTTTTTTAGCATCTTTAAATTCAACCATTTGTGCACCTGTTGCTAATTCATCATAACCAACACGTTTAGTTGTATTAGCTTCGGCTTCAAATTTATATGAAATAATGTCAGCAGGTTCTTCCGCTAAGAAAGGAGTGAAAGTGCCATCTAAATAAGAAATGTCAACGAAATCTAATCCTCCAAGATATTCGAAGCCTGTTCCTTTTTTAATGTTGAAACTTAAAGTATTCTTTCCTTCTTCAAATTTTAACCAACCGGTTTCTACTACGGTGAAGTTTTCTTTTGAACCTTTAGAAGCATTACCTTTTAAAGTCATTTTTGATAAATCTAAGTTCTTTTGATTTAAAGTGACAGTCATGATATCGCCTAAATTTGTATCAGTCATTTCAGTTGTAGCATTTACATAAGGTGATGCAACTTTAAATGATAATTTAGCTAAAGTATTGCTGGAGTTAAATCCAAATAATACTTTCATATTTTCTTTAAATTCAACAAATGTTTTTGGTGAAATATTAACATTTGGATTTTCTTTATTTTCATAAATTCTCGTTGTAGCGGCTTCAACTTCCATTTTTGTAGATTTTAATGCTACATCTGGATCTGCACCTTCAACTTCATTTGTATCTTGGACATATTCTAAGTTAGATTTTGAGAATAGGGTCATACTATCAATATTTCCTAAGCAAGATAGAGTACCACTATAATTATCATCGCTAATTGTTGTTTGATCGAAACGATTAGATAAAACGAATGTAATAACATTTAATCCTTTCTTTAATTCAACTTTACCAATGACAACATCTTTAACATTATAATAATCAGCAGAACCGCCACGATTTAATGTTCCCTCAACATGAACTTCTTCAGTATTAATTACTTTACCATTAACTTTAACAGTATAGAAATCTGCAAAGGTATAAGGAATTGAGTCCCACATTCCTAACCAACCACTAGGACCCATTAATCTAAATTGTAACTTAGCATTTGCGTCTGCTTCATCAGCATTAATACCCCAAATGATACGATCACCTTTAGATAATTTACCAACAACACCTGTTCCACTTAAACGATCATCATCGACGGCTTCAACTCCAATAGAACTACCAGAGGTTCCAACAAGATGAGCATTTTCAGCTTCAAAAACATTCTCATATCTTCCTTCTTCATCGCTACCTAAAACAACTAATTTACCTTCGGCTTTTTTAGTAGGATTACTTACACTTCTTGCAGTAATTGTAACTGTACCTCTTGCTAAACATTCAATCTTATTATCTTTTGTGATTTTAGCAATAGTAGTATCACTACTTGATAATGTAAATTCTTTGTTTGTAGCATTTGAAGGCTTAATTTTTACATTCGCAGTAATGATTTCTCCAATCTTTGCGTTTTGTTTACTTAATTCTAGCATGACTTCGGTAACACCAATATTTTCTATTGGTGTACTTGTTTGACTACTAGGAGAAGTAGAATCTGGTTTGGATGTGGAAGTATTATTGTTACAACCACTAAGGACACCTAATCCGGTTAGTAAAGAAATTGCTAACCAAAATTTTGGCATTTTATTTTTTCTCATAAAATAATTTCCTCCTTTGAGTATAAAATAAAACATCATTGCTAATATATTTTCCTTTATAAATACTCACAAGAAAGATTACGAAGTTGGTAGATATCATTTCGTAGTTGGTAACCGCTTACAATTGTTGTTTGCACTTAGTAAATAAGAATGTATATGATAAAATTATTAAAAATAAATTTTTTCCAATAAAAGTAGATATTTGTTTGTATTAAAAGCGAGGGGTGTTATATGGAATTAAGTGAAATGATTGATGAGTTCAAGCAAAACGACCACACTAACTTCAAATTGTTTTATGAATTAACACATAAACAAGTATTTTTCTCGTCTTTCACTATTTTAAAAGAACAAGCACTTGCGGAAGATATTATGCAAGATACTTATGTGACATTTTTAAATAATATTGGTGAAGTTAAATCATCACAAAATATTTATGCGTATTTATCCACAATTGCAAGAAACTTAAGTATAAATTATTACAAGAAGATGAAAAGGAACACGGAAGATGATGAACCACTTAACTATATGGATACAAGAGATATGCCTTATATTGGAAGTAATGTTATAACGATTCTTGAATTATTAGACTCACAAGAAGAACGAGAAATAGTTACATATCACGTTATTCTTGATTATAAGTTTGCGGATGTTGCTAAAATTATGTCCAATCCCTTAGGAACGGTTTTATGGATGTATAATCGTGCGATTAAAAAATTAAAAGAAAGGATGTCTAAATATGAAAAATAAAGAAATTAAAAAAATTATTAAAGATGCCTCAAGTAAGATTGTTATTAATGATTATCAAGAAGAAATATTAAACCGTGTTGATTATACTCCCTTAGAAAAAGAAACTAAAAAGTTTAACTTCAAACCAGTATTATCTTTTTCTCTTTTAGCAGTAGCCGTTATTGTAACTTTAGTTACTGTTTTACCAAAAATAACTAATCCCTCTACTCCTAATAGTCAAATTACTTTAACACAATCTAAAAAAAGTCTTAGTTATGAAATTCAAGCATTAGGTGCTTTTTTACCTAATGAATCAAATAATAGTAATTTAAAAAGATTAGCAAGATTTAAAAATAGCAATGAAAATAACTATCAAGAAATTGCTTCTGATATTAAAGATTATTTACTTACTGGTGAAATGATGTTTGAAAAGGATAATGTTATAACATCACTAGAAAAAAATAATGACACAAATTATAACAATTTTGAATACAAATTAACCTCAACATTTATCGATGGAGCACAATATAAAAGTTCTTATATTATTTATTATAATGAAAATATTACTATTGAAGATGACAAGAAGAATGAAACATCATCAGTTTTAAAAGGTGTAATGCTAAAAGATAATCAAGAATTTGAAATAATTTGTAATAAAGAAATTGAACAAGATGAATGCGAATTAGAATTAAAAATATTTTTAAATGAGAATAAATCAGATTACATAGTTATTGAACAAGAAATCGAAAAATTTGAAAATGAATATACTTACATGGTTTATAAAGATAACAAAAAAACTGAAGAAACTTCTTTAGAAATAGAAACTAAAAATAATAAGAAAGAAATGTCTATTGAATTAAAGAAATATGACATTAATGGCAAAGAGTTATCAAGAGATGAATATGATTTTGAATATAGAGACGATACCACTATTGAATGTTCATATGAAAATGATTTGGTAGAATATGAAGTAATAATTACAGTTTTAAAAGACGAATATGAATTTAAATTTGATGAAGAAAATATAATTAAAATAAAAAAATAAAAATATTACCAATAAAATAAATATCTTCTTTGTATGATAAGTGAGCAAGGCTCAGGAGGAAAAAACATTATGAAAAAATTATTTATTTTATTAGGACTAGGAGTATTGAGTTTAAGTGGATGTGATTTGAATAATCCAACACCAAACAATGCAAACAAAGCATCGTTTAAAGATATGTATTCATTGTCTGCATTAAGCGGAATTAATATGCTTAACATGGGAAATGCACCATCCTTAAAAAAGAAAGCCGCTAATTTGACAGATGAAGAGAAAACAGAAATTTTGAAAAAACTAGAAGTAGTGGATAATCTTATAAGTGGTAATATGATAACTTCTAAAGAAGAAAATTCTGATTTATCTGATTATCAAAAAATGTATACAATTTCTACTTCGGACTTAGATGGCAATACATCTAGTTACAAATTTTATTTTAATGAGTTAATTATTGCTGATGAAGATGATAACGATGACGAAGAAGTTGATAATGAACAAGAATTTCATTTATCTGGTATCGTTATTAATAACGATGTAACATACAAAATGGAAGGTAAAAAAGAAATCGAAGAGGGTGAATTTGAAGTAGAATTTAAAATTCTGATTGATGAATTAAATTATGTTAAAGTGGAGCAAGAAATAGAAGATAATGAAGAAGAATATAAATATACAAGCTACACTGATGGCAAAAAAACCTTAGAATATGAATTAGAATTTGAAGTTAATAAAAATAAAGTTGAAGTAGAATTCAAAGAAAAAAGTGGCACTTCTAAAAAGAAAACTAAATTTGAAAGTGTTGAGAAAAACGGCAAAAAAGAAGTAAAAATTTCTATTGAAGAAAATAAAATTAAAGAACATTATTTAATTCTTATCTATGAAGATCAAGATGGTAATATCGTTCATGAATTTCAATAATCAATAAATTTATTAGTCCCCTAATATATTTTGTTAGGGGATTTTTAAATGCTTGTAATGATAAATCATTATTTTTTAATGAAAATCATTGAATAATTTGCTATTATTAAGTAGTTGAAAGTAGGGATACTATGGAAATTAAGTTAGAACAACGTCTTGAAGCATCAGAAAAGCGCTTAGAAGAAGTTGATAAGTTATTAATGGAAGAATCAACAATGAAAGACATGAAGTTGTTTCGTGACCTTTCTAAAGAAAGAGCAAACCTTGCTCCAGTTGTTGAAAAGTATTTAGAATATAAGAAAGTTATTCAAGATAAAGAAGAAGCTATGCTAATGGCTAATGATTCTGATGAAGAATTATCTTTATTAGGAAAAGAAGAATTAAAGAGACTATCAGAATTAGAGCCACAAATTATTGATGATATTAGATTATTACTTTTACCAAAAGATCCTAATGATGATAAAAATATTATTGTTGAAATTAGAGGCGCAGTTGGTGGAGATGAAGCTAACATCTTTGCTGGGGATTTATTTAGAATGTATTCTAGATATGCTGA
>CAKPJO010000055.1 GCA_934162685.1 uncultured Bacilli bacterium
ATATTACACTAGTGCTAGGCTCGACATTATTTATTTCTATTACCTTATTTGTTAAAAGAATTCCAGAATATAGTAATTTTGAAGAGTGTTTCCGTCATTCATTATTCCAAGTTGCTTCAATTGTATCAACAACGGGATATGCCACAACTGATTATTCGTTATATTGGCCACCAGTGTGTTTAATGGTAATTATTCTTCTTATGCTTACTGGCCCATGTGCTGGCTCTACTGGCGGCGGAATAAAAATATCAAGAGTTAATTTGTTATTTAAATCAATAGTGCAAAAAGTTCGTACAATGATTAATCCGCGTAAAGTTGAATTAATCAAGGATAGCGGACAAATTGTTGATGACGAAGTAGTAAAAGGTGCAGAAATCTTTATTATTGTTTATGTAGCATTACTATTCTTTGTAACATTTATTATTTCTTTTGATGGGTTTGATTTAGTAACTAACTTTACTGCAACTTTAAGTTGTATTTCAAATATTGGACCTGGTCTTAATGTTGTTGGCCCTATGGGTAATTTTGCTGGATTTTCAAATTTTTCAAAATTTGTTCTTTCATTAACAATGATTACAGGTCGTCTTGAATTATTCCCAATGATTGCATTATTTGTGCCAAGAACTTGGAAAACAAAATAAAAAAGAGGAGCTTTGAAACTCTTCTTTTAATTTGGCCAAGTACGCCATGGTTTTTCCTTAGCGCCTTCACTATCTTTGCTTACAATTTTTTCTTTATTATCAACATAAACAGTTGAATTAAACCACTCACTATCTTTAAGTTTGGTTGTATTATTTGTACATGCAACTGCTACTTCAACACCATTTGAAGAAACAACAACATTACCATTAAGAGGTTTTTCGCTCTCTTCACTATACAAAGAAGTGGCGTATACTTGATCTGTATATTTAGCGATACGATTGATGTAATCTTGTGTTGGAAAAGTGTTTTTATAATAATCTGTATATTCATTATTTCCTGCTGAGCAAGATACAACACTAATACGTGGATTAATAAGATTTAAGAAATCATCATTCGATGAAGTTTTAGAGCCATGATGAGCGGCTTTATATAGTTCAACACTAGGAAAATTTCCTTTATAATGTTCAACAAATTTAGTTTCGCCTTCTTTTTCTAAATCGCCTGTAAATAAGAAATATTGTTCTTTATATTTAAATCTTGTGATAACAGAGTAGTTATTTTCATTATCAGTTGTATTGTCAAAATAATAATTATTCCATAATATTTCAAGAGAAATATCATCTGTTAAATTATATGTTCTAGATGCACCATTTTCTTCATTATAACATTCTTTTGCTGTATAGTGCTTCGTGCCTTTAGAAACAACTTCATCACGCGCAGTAAGATAGTTTTGATATGTACTAGTTTTTTTGGTGCTATAAGCAAAATCAATGATAGTATCAATTTTATATTGATAAAATATTCCAGGTTTTGCTTTTGAACCATAGAACCCCTCTATATGATCAGAATCGCCATGAGTGACTATTACATATTCTAATTTGTTATCTTTTATATAAGGATTCATATAGTTCCTAATAGTTGTTGTATCACTTACACCTGCATCAATTAAAATATCGGTTTCACCCGCTTTAATATAAATGGCATCCCCATTTTTATTGTTTCCTAGTTGCATAAAATGGAATTGTAAATTATCATAAATAACACCTGTAACAGCTTGTGGCTTTTGATTTGAGGGATTAAAGTAACGATAACTAATATATGAAATAGCACTGACGACAAGAAATAATAATAAGGAAATAATAAATTTTTTAACTTTATTTTTGGCTTTGCGTTTTGTCTTTTTGATTTCTTTGTTAACCTTAGTTTCTAAAGAAGAAGTTTTATCAATTACTTTTCCACCGCTTTTTTTAGCAAGTTGTTGAGCATATTGTAGAGCGTCATTCTTTTTGTCAAATATCTTAGTCGCTCGGTTGCTACCTTCTTTTTTTACACCGAATTTTTTATTATTTGTTACATAAACGATATAATTCATACTACATTTCCTCTAAAAATCTATTTGTTCGATAATTGTTCAATTATTTCTTTACGCTTTATAATTCCAATGAAAAAACCTCGATCATCTTCAATTGGAACAAAACTTTGGTCTAATGATAGATTTACCAATTCATCAAAAGTGCAATTAATATTTAAAATATGATAACTACGATGTAAATTAATATCTTTAATAGTTATATTTTCATATTCTTTAATATTAAATATATCTTTATTAGTAATAAGTTCAAGCAAATCGCCTTCAGAAAGTGTGCCAAAGAAATGACCTTCGCTATCAAGAATAGGTACTGTCGCGTAGCGATGGTATTTAAATTTTTCTAAAGCTTGCCTTAAAGTTGTGGAAGTTAATAAATATTGACACTTACTTTTAGGAACAATTAATTGTAATAAATTCATAGATTCATCCTCCTAATTTTTATGATATAAGAAACATTCCTTTTCATGAGAATTAATAATACCAATTGCTTGTAAATATGAATAAATAATAGTACTACCAACAAATTTCATACCTCTACATATTAAATCAAGAGATATCTTATCGGATAGCTCATTATTGGTTAAACCAATTTCGCAATATGTAATATCATTAGTAAATGTACAGAGGTATTGATAAAATGAACCAAATTCATCTTGTATTTGTTTAAATATTTTGGCATTTTCAATGCTCGCCACTATTTTTCTTTTGTTTCTAACAATGCCTTTATTATTAATTAATTCATCAATTTTTGCTTGGTCATAATTTATAATTTTATTAATATCAAAATTATCATAAGCATTTTTAAATGATTCTCTTTTATTTAATATACATTCCCAAGATAGACCGGCTTGAAATGATTCTAAAATAAGCATTTCTAATAAATATCTTTCATCAGTATTTAATAATCCCCATTCCTTGTCATGATAAGTGACATATATAGGATTATTTAGATTACACCATTTACACCTATTCATATTAATTATTTCCTTGGCATTACAAAAGAACTTGTATCAATGCCTTCTAGTTCTAATAATTTGATTTTATTAAGAATGCCTCCACCATAACCGGTTACATTGTTATTAGCGCCCATTACACGGTGGCAAGGAATAATAATACATATTTGATTAGTTCCGACAGCGTGACCAACTGCTTGAGCAGACATTTTTTTGATGCCTCGTGCATTAGCAATTTCTTTAGCAATATCATTATAAGTAATAGTTTTACCATATGGGATTTTAAGCATTATTTCATTGACGTTTTTTTGAAATTCAGTAGTTTTAACTTTGTATTTTGGTGTAAAACTAGGATTTGTGCCATTAAAATAAATGTCTAACCACTTTTTGGTTTCATCAAAAATAGATAACTTTTTATATTCATTATTGACCATATGTTTGTTACTATCTTTAGATTTATCAAACCATAAGCCAGTAAGATATTCTCCATCACTTTCTAATTTTATAACTCCTAATGGGGATAAGTATTCGTTAAAAAAATTGCTCATAAAATCACCACCATTATTTTAACAAATTAGCGGCTATTTTGATATAAAAAATCTGACATTTTATGATTATTTTTAATTCAAAGAACAATTGTCTTGCTTTTGTTTTTTAACTTCTTCTTCACGCTTTTTAAATACGCGTGGGAAAGTAGTAAAAATAACGATAGAGGTAATTATTCCCGCAACAAAATCAGCGATACCTTCAGACATATAGACACCTTTAAAACCAATTGTATGCGTTAAAATAATGCATAAAGGAATAAGTATAATAACTTTTCTTAAAACAGCCAAAATAAGAGCGGATTTTGCTTGTCCTAAAGCTACGTTAATATTTTGTAATGTCATCTGTACAAAGAACATAATAGAACCCATTAAGAATAATGGCGTGTATTTTATGACAATATCACTAACTTCTTCACTAGCGGAGAATATTAAAGCATATATTTTTGGAAACGCTAATGATAATGACCACACAACAACGGCATAACAAAAAGCAATTATTGTTACATCTTTAATACCTTCTTTTAATCTTTTGGCATTGCCTGATCCATAATTATAACTTGCAAATGGTTGCATACCATAGCCAAGACCATTTAATGGTAATGAGATTAATTGTAAAGCACTTAGCATAATTGTAAGAGCGGCAGTGTAATTAGCGTCATCATTAGTGGCCCATTTTAAATTGTTGTTAAAAACAATTTGAATAGCGCATTCAGTAATAGTCATAATAAACGGCGATAATCCTAATGATAATATTTTTAAAATACGTATTTTATCAAATTGAAAATGTTTTAAATTTATCCTAAATATACTTTTTTTAGAATGTAGATAAATAATAATCCAAACAAATGAAATAAACTGTGATATAACTGTGGCTAAACTTGCTCCATCAACACCCATTTTAAAAACAAATATAAATAATGGATCTAAAGCAATATTAATGATTGCCCCAATTAATATGGATAACATAGCAACAAGTGATTTACCTTGTGCGGTAATAAATGGATTAAGTCCTTGCGCTAATAAGACAAACACTGAGCCTAGTCCGTATATTTTTAAATAACTAGTCGCGTATTTAACTGCACTAGTAGGACAACCAAATAGTTCAACAATATCCTGAGCAAATATATAAACAACGACACTTATAATTATTCCTAATATAAAAAGTAAGACGAATGAAGTGTTAAAAATTTTATTTGCTTCTTCTTTATCATTTTCTCCTAATTTCATTGTAGCAAGTGGGGAACCACCTAAACCTATTAAATTAGCAAAGGCTTGAATGATAATAGTTAAAGGAAGTACTATTCCAAGTGCTGCAAGAGCGTCCATTCCTGATGCTTCAATATTTGAAACATAAATACGATCTACAATGTTATATAAAAAAGTAATAAGCTGCGCAATAACTGCGGGAATAGTTAATTTAAATACTAATGGTAATATCTTTCCACTTTTTAATTCTTCAGTCGAATTGCTCATATACTTCACCTACATCATTTAAACAATTTTTTTAAATAATATTGTTTGTTCTTTCATATTAATTTTTATAACTTCGTAACCAAAAGCCAGAAGTTCTTTTTTATATTTTAAAAATGAGTGATCAATATTAAAACCAAGAATATCTTTGATTTGTTTATATGTTAATTTGAACTCATTTACTTCTTTGTTTGAAAAAGTAGATGAGATATATTCCCAAAGTTTTTCATATTTGCTCATAGTTTAACCCCTTAATTATTGATTTTAAAATAAAAAGTCCGGTTCACTTTTGAATCGAACTAATAATTTCTATGGCAGGGGCGGCAGGAATCGAACCCGCAATAACGGTTTTGGAGACCGTTGCTATACCATTTAACTACGCCCCTAATGACTCGAGTCTAGAGACTACGAGCAACCTTGTTAACTAAGCCCATATCGACTTTGCCAGCAAAGTTTGCTTTGAAGTGTTTCATAATAGAAGGAATTGATTTATCTTCTAATTTCCCAATTTCTTCTTTTATTTCATCTTCTGATAACATCTTAGGTAAATAAGCTTTAAGAGTGTTTTCTTGTACTTCAATTGCGCTTACACGATCAGGACGATTTACTTTGATAAATCCATCTTTTTCGTCTTGTAATTCTTTAAGAGTTTTAGAAATAATTGCCACTAAATCAGCGTCAGAAATTTCTTTTCCTTGAGCCTTTAATTCGATGCTCATAAGATTATATTTATTAATTACTACAGATAATGCTGCACGTGATTCTTTATCTTTTGCTTTTAAAGCTTCCATGCTTGCTTTCTTCAATTCATTAATTAACATAACGCTCACCTCTTAAACGCACATATAATGATATCACATTTTAATCATTTTTCAAGAAAAATTATTAATAGTCCGTAATAAAAATGGTTTTATGCATCAAAATTGCTTATGTAATACTCTAATAAGTCATCATATTCTTTTTCTAATTGCTTTTGCTTTGCTTCTAATTCTTGCATTTTTTTAGAATTCATATAATTTTCTTCTAAAAATTGAGAGTTTTTAACTTCATTGATTTTGTCTTCTAATACTTTTAGCTTATCTTCACATTTTAATTTAGATAATCCAGTGTTTTTAGTTTTGACTATGTTTTTCTTTTCTTTCTTTTCTTTTGTATCAGTGGATGATAAAAATAAGTCTTTTAAATTTTCCTTAAGTGAAGCATAGTTTCCTTCTTCAATGTAGACTTTATGATTACTAATATACAAAATCTTATTAGCTAATGTATCAACAAAATATCTATCATGTGAAACTAATATAATTGCACCATTATAACTTTCTAAAGCGCTTATTAAAGCTTCTTTAGCAATTAAATCAAGGTGATTAGTGGGTTCATCTAGTAAGAGCAAATCATAATTGCTTAATACAAGTTTTGCAAGTATCAAACGCATTTTTTCCCCGCCTGATAATACTTTTACTTCTTTGAATACATCATCTTCATGAAACCCAAATTTCCCGAGATGATTTCTTATATCTTTTTCTAACATATTATCAAAAGAATACTGAATATATTCGATAAGCGTGTACGAGCAATTATCAAGGCTAAAGTCATTTTGCTCAAGATATCCTATGTTTAATGGTCTTAAAAAATCAATGGAACCACTTAATAATTTTATTTGGTGCATAATAGTTTTTAAAATGGTTGTTTTTCCACAGCCGTTATCACCCATAATTGCTAAGTGATCGTCACTAAATAATGTTAAATTTACTTCGTCGAATAAAGGTGCCTTATATCCAAATAGGCAAGAAGTAAATAACAATATCTTTTTTCCTTTTAAACTATCTCCTTGAAAAGATATTTTTAAACTACTTTTAGATTCATATGGTTTATCAATCATTTTCATATGCTCTAGTTTCTTTTCACGGTCTTTCGCTCTAGCAACAAATCTTGGTTTAGGTTTGAAATATTCAATAAACCTTTTAAGCTTTTCGATTTCTTTTTGTTGAGCGTTATAGTTTTTTAATTGTAATTCATAACGGAGTTTTTTCTCGTTTAAGTATTGGTCATAATTGCCTTTATAAATGTTTAATTCTTTGTTTTCTAATTCGAAAATGCGATTAGCTAAACTATTAATAAAATATCGGTCATGCGAAACAAACAAAATTGTACCTGGATAACTTTTTAAGTAATCTTCGAGCCAATCAATTGTAGATATATCAAGGTGGTTAGTGGGTTCATCAAGTATTAATAAATCTGGTTTTATTAATAATAATTTTGCAAACGCCATTTTAGTTCTTTCTCCACCAGAAAAAGAAATTATTTTGCGATTGAAATCTTCTTTTTTAAATCCAAATTTAAGTAAAATCATTTCGACAAGATAATGATAATCATATCCACCACAAGCTTCAAAATAATTTAACTTTTTGGCATATTCTTTGTGTAGATCTTCATCGTTAGGATTTATAGACATTTTATTTGCTAATTCTTCAAGTTCTTTTTCACGTTGAATCTGTGCTTTAAATACATCCATGGCTTCATCATAAAGAGTATTATTAGTGTCATTAATTACTTTTTGAGATAGATATCCGACAACAACGTTTTTTGGGATTGATATTTCGCTAGGCGTTTCGTTAGAGGGATTAGAAGAAAGACTTTCTTCACCGATTATTATTTTAATAAGTGTAGATTTTCCACATCCATTAGGTCCCACAATAGCAACACGGTCTTTTTCGTTCACACTAAAATTTAGACCTTTAAACATTAATTCGGATCCGAAAAATTTTGTGATATTAGTTCCTTGTATAACTGCCATAACTATAAATGAAAACGCTTCTTGAATTCTTCGGTTGTATCTTTAAAATGGAACACAAACATGGCAATAAGAGTAATGACGCCAGTACCGATGGTGGCTAAAGCCATCCATTTAATATAGAAACATAAGCCGAGTTGATAGAATAAGAAGTATAACCCTTCTAATAATGATAAAATAAACAAATACATAATTGAGTCACAATAAAACTCTTTTTTTACTGTTGCTAGCACAAACATGCCAATAGATGTAGCCATTAATAATGATGGTAAAGCATAATTTAATGACCACATAGTTTCACGGTTCACACGTGTCACTAAACAAACACATAATTCTACAAGTACAACGAGCACCATTGTTGATAGCGATTGAGAAAATATTTTTGTTGGAATATTTCCACGTGATAAAATTACATAACGCACGGATAACCAAATATAAGGAACACCAACGACTACTAAAACACACCAATATAAAGGATGTTCATTGCTAAATGTGTATATATTTACAACTATCGAAGCAATAACAGCTACAAGCGATACAAAGAGAAGTATTTTTGTCACAAGTGACATTTTTTCTTTTATCTTTTTCTTTGGATAAGGTTGATAATCCATTGGTTTATTATCATCTTCGAGAATTTGATAACATAATGGACATTTTTTGCGATCATTATTGACGCTTACATGACAATGCGGACAATATTTCATATTATTGCACCTCCAAGTCGTTTGTCTCCACTACTACATTAATACCAAGTTCAGACATAGTGGCAGCGATTTTTTGAATAGCTAATCGATCAACAAATTTACTTGCGTAAGAGAATACAAATGTATTATTAACAGATATAGCTCCCATGTTAACAGGTGAAAGCTTACTAACACCAATCATAAATTCAAATCGATCAATGTAAGGTGCCATTGACTCTGGAATAACAATTTTTCCTAAATTAGAAAAACTGACTGTATTAGAATCTTGACCATGCATTTTATAAGCAACACGCATGATAAAGTTTTTAATAGGTAAAGGAAGAATTTTTACGCAAAAATTTTTTTCAATATTAACATTAGAAACTAATTGACGCATAAGCATATCGCGATTAACTTTGCCTAGGGTTTCTTTGACGTAACCAACCACATCTTCGAATGTTAAAGATTTATTTCTAAATTCTCCTGTTGTACGTGTATAAAGCATAAAATTACGCATAGAATGCGAATTAAAATATTTTCGAGCATTAATTGGTATAAATAAGCGTAAGTTATGCTTTGGTGTTTTCTTTCCTTTGAAGTATACATTATAAAGTGAGTAAAGAATGATAGCGCCCATTAATCCTGTAATAGTGGCATTATATTTATGCGCAACTTCTTTTAAATTATCAACGTTTGCAATTAATTGCACTAGGCCTGTCCAATTGTCTTTATAATGCTTTCCTTTGATTTGAAAAGCCCGTGGCTCTTTATCTGGTGCTTTAACTTTTGATTCGTAGTTTTCGTTAAAATCATCTAAAGTTTCTGCTGATAATATTTCAACTTCATCAGTTTGAACACTGCCATCATTTTTAATGCTTTTACCACTATGAATTAAGTAATAATAAACGATAGTTTTTAAAAATTCACTAGCGCCTGTTCCATCGGTTAAAGCGTGAAACACTTCAAGTGAAATACGTCTACCGAAATATGAAACAGTAAACATAAAACCATTATGAGTGTGAATATGGATTGAATTAAATAAGTATGGATTTTCTTCTTCGATAATAGGAGAGTTATAATTGTGCTCTAGGTAGTACCAAAAAGCTCCGCGTTTTAATTTTACACATAGCGATGGAAATCTTTTTAAAGCATCCTTAGTGGCAACTTCTAAAATTGCAGGATTAACATCTTCTTTTAATAAAGCGGATAAGCGGTATCCATTAGTGTCACTACGTTTATAAACAGCAGGAAAAATTTTTGCTGCATTATCTAATGTAAAC
>CAKPJO010000056.1 GCA_934162685.1 uncultured Bacilli bacterium
GTTTTACCTAAAATTACAATTTCAAAATCCGTTATCCGTGGTGTTGAATCTAACGGAATGTGTTGTTCTTTAGTCGAACTTGGCGTAGATCAAAAATATTTATCTGAAGCTCAAGTTAATGGTATTGAAGAATTACCAAGTGATGCCGTTATAGGAGAAGAAAATGTTTTAGGATATTTAGGATTAGATGACACAATCTTAGATTTAAAATTATTAGCTAATCGTAGTGATTGCTTATCAATTCTTAATGTCGCTCGTGAATTAGGTGCGGAATTTGAACGTGATGTAGTTATTCCTAATATTAAACCATTAAATACATTACCTTCAGATTTTGTTGTTAGTTCAAATACAGACAATTGTAAACAATTCTCTATTCGTGAAATTAAAGGTGTCACAATTAAAGAATCACCTAAATGGTTAAAAGAACGTTTAATGGCATCTGGCATTCGTTCCATTAATAATATTGTTGATATTGGTAACTATGTTATGTTATTAACTGGTCAACCATTACATATGTATGATGAAGATAAATTAACATCACATAGTTTAGTAGTGCGTGATGATATGGAAACAAGTTTCCTTGCTTTAGATGAAAAAGAATATGAAGTTATTAAAGGTGACATTGTTGTTACTAATGATGGTAAAGCAAGTTGCTTAGGTGGAGTTATGGGTTCCCTTGCGGTAACAGTTGATGAAAATACCAAAAATATCGTTATTGAATCCGCGAACTTTGATGCAAAAACTATTCGTCATACTTCAACAAGATTAAATTTAATTAGTGAATCATCACAACGCTTTGTCAAAGGTATTAACAAAGATCAATATGAATTTGTTCTTGATTTAGCGGCTAATATGCTTATCGATTTAGCGGGCGCTAAAGAAGTACATGATATTGTAAGTTATGATAAGTATGACCATACACCTACAGTTATTGAAAGTTCATGTGATGCTATTAATGGACGTTTAGGTAGTAACTTTGATAATGAATTAATTATTGAAACATTACGTCGTGTTAATATTGATATTGATTCAAAAGATGGTAATCATTTCTTAGCAACCATTCCTAATTACCGTATTGATATTAAACTTGATGCAGATTTAAGTGAAGAAGTAATTCGTTTATTAGGATTTGATAAAGTAGAATCTACATTACCAAAACAAAAAACAACTGTGGGAGGACTAAAACCTCGTCAATTACGTAAACGTCAAATTCGTGATTTACTAACTAATAATGGTTTCTATGAAACCTTAAATTACACTTTAATCAGTGAAAAACTTAATAGCTACTTTGCTACTTTAAATAATAACGAGTGCTATACTTTACTTCATCCAATGACTGATGATCATAAGATAGTAAGAAGAGTATTACTTCCATCTTTACTTCAAACATTATCTTATAACTTAGCTAGACAAGCTAAAAATATCAAGATGTTTGAATTAAGCGATGTTTATACGAAAGTAGGAGTTGAATCACATCTTGGTGTTATTATGTGCGGCGAAGATGAATATCAACATTTATTACATAAAGTACCTTATGGATTTGCTCATATCAAAGGTGTATTTGAAGCTATTATGAGTTTACTTGGTATTGAACCAATGCGTTATAAAATCCAAAGAATAAGTAGTGATGTAAAAGAATTCCATCCGGGACGTTCTGCCGAAATACTTATTGGCAAAGAACGTGTCGCAGTATTAGGTGAAGCCCATCCTAATTTAGTTAAAGATTTTGATTTAGGTAAAAATCGTGTCATTATGATGGAAATGAATTTAGACAAATTCATTGATATGCGTGTAAGTCCAATCAAGGTATTACCTCCATCTCGTTATCAAACTGTAGAACGTGACTTGGCTTTAGTGGTGTCTAAAGATGTTCCTGCTAGCGAAATAATTCGTGTTATTCGTCAGTCTGGACATAACTATGTTAAGAATGTGGAAATATTCGATGTTTATGAAGGTGAACACGTTGAGCAAGGTTATATTTCTTTAGCACTTAAGATTACTTATGAAGATCAAACTAAGAGCTTTACTAGTGAAGAAATTGCTAATATTGAAAAAGGTATTATTGAAGCTTTAAATACTAAACTTAAAGCAACATTAAGAGGTTAATATGAAAGTAACGGTTTTAGATATTAAAAATGCTAAAGCACCTTTAGAACTTGAAGAAACTTTACATTTTCCAAAAAGTAGTTATGAAAATGTTGCGACTCTTAACGAAATAAAAGACGTTAAAGTAAAAGCTAAATGTTCTAATTATGGAGATATTATTGAAATCAAACTTGAGATACACGCCCCATTAGTGCTTCAATGTTCTTATACTTTAGAAGATGTTGATTATGATGTTGATACCGAAGAAATTCTTGAATTTTCAGAAGATCCATTAGATGAAGAAATTTTAGAAATTACTGGTAACACAATCAATATTGATGACTATGTTTTAGGAATAATTATTGGTAACATTCCTTTAAAAGTGGTAAAGAAAGGCGCAAAACTTCCAGATATTAAAGGCGTAAAAGTGTGGTCAGAAGATGAATTTGAAGAAAATCATAAAAATCAACTCGATCCACGCTTAAAAGCACTTGATGATTGGGAAGACGATTAATTATTAACTGAACAATTATAAAAAAATATAAAATTGTTAAAAACAGCCGATTAAATGGCTGTTTTTTTGTGCTTTCTTAAAAAGTTACAATTTAATTTCAAGCTAAAAAGTAAGAAAACTCTTTACAATCATTAATGAAATTAATATAATTGTGGTAGAAAGTGGGAGAAAGTGTATGTTTTTTGGTAGCTATCAACATACCTTAGACGCTAAGGGCCGAATGATGATTCCATCCAAGTTGCGTGAGCAAGTCGGAAAAAAAGTTTTCATCATGCGCGGTTATGATCGTTGTATTAGCATCTACAAGGAAGAAGATTTTATCAAAAGAATGGAAGAAGCCACTAAACTTGCTTTCAATAAAAGTGATCCACGTAAGGTTGTGCGTGTAGAATCACAAAGTGTTGTAGAATTAGAAATTGATGAAGCAGGAAGAATATTACTTCCCAAAAGAACATTAGATCAATATAAGATTGGTCGCAAAGTGATGATTGTTGGTGTAATTGATCACTTTGAAGTTTGGGACTTAGATTCATGGGAACAATACTTAAAAGAAGCTGATGATTCTTATGAAGATATGTCTGATAACTTAGAAGAAGGAAATGATAAGTAATGGAACTTCATATTCCTGTCATGCTTAACGAAGTTATTTCCGGCTTAGATATTAAAAGTAATGGCGTATATGTTGATTGCACATTAGGTCGTGCTGGACATTCTAGTGAAATCTTAAAAAGAATTCCTAATGGCCAATTAATTGCTTTTGATCAAGATATAAAAGCCATTGAAGAATCAAACCAATTTCTAAAAACAATAAATGACAACTACACTTTAATTCATGATAACTTTGTGAACTTAAGAAAGCATTTAGATGAACTAAATATTTCTAAAGTTGATGGTATCTTAATGGATTTAGGTGTTTCATCACCGCAATTTGACGATGGTGAAAGAGGATTTTCTTATCGATATGACGCTAGATTAGATATGCGTATGGACCAAAATGCTACTTTAGATGCTCACTATATCGTTAATAATTATGATTTAAATGATTTAGTAAGAATCTTTAGAGATTATGGAGAAGAAAAATACGCCTATCAAATTGCTCGTAATATCGTTGAAAAAAGAGCTATTAAAACAATTGATACAACATTTGAATTAGTAGATATTATTAAAGATTCATTACCAAAAAAAGAATTAGCTAAAAAAGGTCATCCCGCTAAACAAGTATTTCAAGCGTTACGTATTGAAACAAATCATGAATTAGATTATTTGACTAATGTATTAAATGATGCGCTTAACTCACTTAAAGTTGGAGGGAGATTAGCAATTATTACTTTCCATTCTTTAGAAGATCGTATTGTGAAAAAAGCTTTTAAAGAAGTAAGCGAAGTAGAAGGTAGTAGACATGCACCTGTTTTATTACCTAGTGAAGAAAAAAAGCCCAGTTACCGATTGGTTAATCGCCAAGTAATCGTAGCAAATGTTGAAGAGTTGGAATTTAATCCCCGCTCTAAAAGTGCAAAATTAAGAATTATAGAAAGGATAGATGAAAATGATGAAAGATAAGTTAACTAAATCGAACAATACTGCTTTTGATTGTTTATGTAATCGATTAAGATCTTTTGGCATTTGCATATTTGCTATTTCCGCAATTTCATTTCTTCCTATAAACCATAAATTACAAGTCGATAACGAAGTAATGGCGATTGAAATTGGTTCGTTAAAAGAAGATAGTAGCGATGCAACTATTGAAACTGCACTAAAGAAAATAAAGATTAACATTGAATACATAACAAAAAGATTATTTAAATAACGCTCAGAATATGGGCGTTTTTATTTGTTTAATAAAGAATTTAATATAATTGAACCAATCATCATATTATTTAATGGTGATTTTATGATAGCAGGTGTTTCCATAAAGAAAATACGTATTGTTGGTATTATTTCTCTCGTTTCATTAGTGGCTATTTCGGGTAAATTAACTTATGAAACGATAATTAGAAATCAATATTTATCCGATAAAGCGCAAGATTTATGGGAACGTTCTTTTCCTATAGCGGCACCTCGTGGAATAATATATGACCGAAATAACAATCCAGTTGCTATTAATAATCCAACGTATTCTATTGCGGTTATTCCTTTTCAAATTGAAAGTAAAGAAGTTGCCGCTAAAGAGATAGCAAGTATTATTGGAGCAAATGAAGAAAAAATTTTAGAAAAAATATCAAAAAAAGCATCTATTGTTCGTTTACATCCAGAAGGAAGAAGAATAAGTATTGAAGAAGCAAACAAAATAAATGACTTACATCTAAAAGGAGTTTATCTTATTAATGACAATGAAAGATATTACCCTTATGGAGAATCAATGGCTTCGCTATTAGGATTCGTTGGTATCGATAATCAAGGTTTAGCAGGTGTAGAAAGTTATTATGATTATTATTTAAAAGGAGTTGATGGAAGTTTAAATTATTTGACAGACGCTAAAGGAGGATTATTTGAAAACAAATCATCACGTTTAGTCGCTCCCTTAGATGGATTATCTTTAAATTTAACAATTGATATTAATATTCAAAATATTATTGAACGCGAAATGAAAAATGCTTGGATTAAATATTCTCCTAAAGAAATTATTGCTTTAGCGATTGATCCAAATAACGGAGAAATATTAGCCATTGGTAATCGCCCTACTTATGATAACAATGATTATTTGAGTTATGACCCAGAAATTTATAATCGTACTTTAGCGGTTTTCTCCTCTTTTGAACCTGGTTCAACTTTTAAAGCCATAACTTTTGCAAGTGCTCTTGATGCTGGAGTAATTGATATGGATAAAGATTATTATTACGATAAAGGCTATGAAATCGTAGGCGGAGCCCGTATTAAATCTTGGAAAAAAGGCGGACATGGATTACAAACATTTTTAGAAGTTTTACAAAATTCTTCTAACCCGGGATTTGTAGAAATAGCCCGTAGAATGGGAAAAGATCGACTCTATGGCTATTATAAAGATTTTGGAGTAGGTGAAAAAACTGGTGTTGATATCTCAGGAGAATCAAAAGGCATCATGTTTAATTATGATAAGTATGGAGTCTTAGAACAAGCCACTAGTGCCTTTGGTCAAGGGGTATCTTTAACCGCAATTCAATTAGCGGCAATGTTTTCTGCTACGATTAATGGTGGGTATTTATATACTCCGCATATTGCTAAGTCGATTTCATCAGGATTTTCTAATGAAATTATTTATACATTTCCTAATGAAGCAAAAAGACAAGTAATAAAACAAACGACGAGTGATTTAATGCGAAGAGCTTTAGAATGTGTAGTGGCTTTAGGTTCAGGTAAAAAAGCATATTTAGATGGGTATCGCGTGGGAGGAAAAACCGGAACTGCCCAAATTGCAGAAAATGGTATCTATCAAAAAGGAAGATATGTTCTTTCATTTATTGCCGCGGCACCAATGGACGATCCTAAAATTGTTATCTATTTTGCCATGCGTGAACCTAAAAATACTATTCAATATGGAGGAACAACAGTAGGACCAATTATTCAAACTATATTATCTGAAGCATTGCCAATCTTAAAAGTTAGTAAACGTGAATCGCCGATTGAACGTACTTATACTTGGATGGATACAAAATCTTATGTTGTTGATAATTATATTGGCAAAGATAAAAAAGATGTAAAATCTAAATACTTTAAATTCGTTTATTTTGGTGAGGGCAATAAAGTAATAAATCAAGAACCACAAGCAGGTGAACATTTAAAAGAAGGGTCAACGATTATGATATTATTGGGTGAAGATAATGAAAATTAAGGATGCATTAGCGTTTTTTAATATTAAAAGTAATGATAATCGAAATGCTAGATATCTAGTTATAGATTCTAGACATATGAAGAAAAATGCTATTTTTATTGCTCTTGATGATGGAATTAATTACATTGATAACTTATCGATTAAACCATTAATTATATTAAGTAATAAGAATATTAACTGTGCATATTATATTAAAGATTTAAAAGACAAACTGGGATATTTCGCTAATTATTTTTATAACATTAAATCAAATAAGCCGCATTTAATCGGTATTGTTGGCACAAATGGAAAAACAAGTGTTGCGACGATTTTACATAGTTTATTAAAAAAATCAATGGTAGTTACCACTATTAAAAATCTTAAAGATTCTTTATTAAGTGTTAATACTACCCCAAACGCCATTGAACTAGCTAATGACATTATGATTGCTAAAAAAAGAAAAAAACACTTTCTTATTTTAGAAGTATCATCAATTGGTATAAAAGAAGGACGTGTTAATGGCTTTGTTTTTGATTATTTGATATTTACTAATTTAACAAAAGATCATTTAGATTATCATAAATCACTTCAAGATTATCAAGATACGAAAATGAATTTTATGAAAAACTCAAATGCTACATTAATTGTTAATACTAATGACAAATTTGGAAAAGAGTTATTAAAAACTTGTGATAAAGTTATCGGTTATTCTTTAAAAGATGAAGATATAATATCTAGTGATATTTTAAAAACAAAATTCAAATTTAATAATCAAATAATTGAAACAAATTTAATTGGTAAGTTTAATGTTCATAACTTATTAGCGGTTTTAACTATGCTTAATACTTTAGGTAAAAAGATAGATTTTAATAAAGTTAATTCTTTAAAAATTATTAAAGGAAGAATGGATGTTATACATACTTTTCCTAATGTCATCATTGATTATGCTCATACAAGTATGGCGATGAATTTAGCTATCAAAGAAACAAAAGAAATGACAAAAGGAAAACTTATTGTTATTTTTGGTGCTGGTGGTGAAAGAGATAACTCTAAGCGTTATGAATATGGGAGTATTGCTTTAAAATATGCCGATTATGTTATTTTAACAAATGATAATCCCAGAAACGAAAATCCATATCACATAATTAATGACATAATTAAAGGACGTAAAGAAAAATTTAAAGTAATTATTTCACGAAGTAAAGCTATTGAAGAAGGAATAAAGTTATTAAATAAATTTGACACATTATTAATACTTGGAAAAGGTCATGAAGATTATCAAATATTAGGCAAACAAAAATTACCATATTCTGATTACGAGGAGGTAAAAAAATGGCTATAGAAATTTTGTTACGTGTATTAGCGTCTTTCTTTATTAGTGCCTCTACTTCGATGTTTATTATTAAACTAATTATAAATAAAGAAAAAAAGAAACATATAGGACAGGCAATACGAGAAGATATTGTTGAAACTCATAAAAAGAAACAAGGCACTCCTACGATGGGAGGAGTGGGAATAGTATTAGGAGCTTTAATCGGTGTTTTGCTAAATTATAAATATATCACATATAAAATTGTTATCGCTCTTTTACTTATTTTAAGATTTGCTATTATTGGGTTTATAGATGATTATAAAAAAATGAAATATAAAAACTCTAAAGGATTAAGTGCAAGTATTCGTTTTACTTTAGAAATTATTTTAAGCATTATTGCACTAATTCTTTTACATTATAATGAGAAGACTATGTGGATTTTGCATTTGCCAAACACGTATATTTATTTAGGACCGTTATTTGTTTTCTTAGTTATTTTTATGATTGTTGGAGCCCCTAATGCCGTAAATATGAGTGATGGTTTAGATGGCTTAGCGGGAGGATTATTGGTATTAGCGTTTTTACCTTTCCTATTAGTGGCATTAAAAAATAATGAATATTCCATAGCGATATTAATTAGTAGTTTTATTGGTAGTAATGTTGGCTTTTTAAAATATAACGGACATCCCGCTCAAATATTTATGGGCGATGTAGGAAGTTTAGCTAATGGGGCATTTATTGCTTTAATTGCCTTTTTATTAGGAACAGAATATTTACTTGTTATTAGTGGCTTTGTATTTATAGTTGAAACACTTTCTGTTATAATCCAAGTTTTAGTTTTCAAAATGACCAAAAAACGTGTTTTTAAAATGGCGCCTCTTCATCATCATTTTGAACTTTTAGGCATGAAAGAATATCAAGTAGTTAATATGTTTTATCTAATTGGTTTTATTATGACTTTTGTAGCCATGGTGGTAGGGGATATATTATGAAACACTTTCTAATATTAGGACTAGGAAAAAGTGGATTGGCTTCTTTAAAATTACTAGAAAAAGAAGGAGTAGTCTATGTTATTGAAGAAAATAAAACACACATTAAAAATATCAATTATATTGATTTAGAGTATTTAAACAAAAATTTGCCATTATTTGATTTAGTAGTGGTGAGTCCAGGGTTTGATAAAAATACGGAAACGTATAAAATGGCTATTATTTTAGCAAAAGAAGTAATTTCTGAAATAGAGTTAGGATATCGCTATTTAAAAAATAAAAATGTGAAAATAATAGGGGTAACAGGATCAAATGGTAAAACAACGATTGTAACTGTAATTCATAATTTATTAAATAGTATAAATATTAAAAACTATTTATTAGGAAATATAGGAACCCCTTTATGTGAAGAAGTAGAAAAAATTAATGATAATTCGATTGTTATATTAGAACTTTCTTCTTTTCAATTAGAAAATATTAAAGATTTTAAGGCTGATGTTAATGTAATTAGTAATATAACGCCTAATCATTTAGATCATGTAATATCGTACCCTTATTATATTGCTTCTAAAAAAAGATTATTACTTAACAATAAAGTAGTAATAGCTGATGATTTATATTTTAAAGATATGAAAATAAAAAGTATTCGTAATGAAATAATAAAACTTCAAAATGATACGATATATTATAAAGATAAAATAATATTAACAAAAAAAGATTTAAGCAACTATCCAAGTTTTTTTATGAAAGATGTAGCATTTGCTTTGCTTGCGACTTACCAATTAGTGGGCTTTCATCAAATATTTATCGAAGTAATTAAAAATTTTAAAAATCTTAAATACCGTGAGGAAATAACTATTATTAATAATATTAAGATTATGAATGATTCAAAATCAACATCGGTAGGCGCTTTAAAAGAAGCACTAAAAAATTTTTTAGAATGCACTCGATATATCATTGTTGGTGGTATCTATAAAAGTGAAGGTATTGAAAATATACCTTTTAGTG
>CAKPJO010000057.1 GCA_934162685.1 uncultured Bacilli bacterium
GGCTAAATATACATATTCAACATTAGATAAAGGTGAAGTATTGTTTGTAGAAGCTCCAACCGGCATTGGTAAAACAATGTCTACTTTGTATCCAGCTATTAAAACATTTGCAAATGAAAATAATGATAAAATATTTTATTTGACCGCTAAAAATAGCGGCATTGAATCAGCTTTTATAGCGGTAAATTTATTACTTAGTTGTGGATTAAAAGCAAAAGTAATTCAAATAACCGCTAAAGAAAAAATATGTGCCTGCTTAGGAAGAAACTGTAATCCAGATGATTGTCCATTCGCTAAGGGATATTATGAAAAACTGCGCAAAGCTTTAACGGATGCTTTATTTTCAAATGTTCCATATTCTAAAGATGAAGTAGTAAATATTGCCTTAAATCATGCGTTATGTCCTTTCGAATTTCAACTAGATTTATCATTATTTTGTGATGTCGTTATTTGTGATTTTAATTATTTGTTTGATCCACTAGTTTATTTAAGAAGATATTTCGATAGTCCAAACAAAAATAGTGTTGCTCTCGTAGATGAAGTACACAATTTAGTGGAACGTGGAAGAAAAATGTATTCTACAGAACTACACTATAATAATTTTAAAATTGCTAAAAAGGTACTAGGGAAACACGAACATAAAAAATTAAAATCCGCGATAAACAAATTACAAAAAATATTTAAAGCATATGATTTAGAAACTGATGAAGGATATAACCTTAAAGATAACATTGATATGGAACTAATTCACGCTTTAAGCAATTTTCAAAAAGCAGCAACAGATTATATGAAAAAAGTGCCTCTTGAAACTAAACAAGAATTTACTGATTTCTTTTTTGAAGCTATTAGATTTATTAAAATTAGTGATTTCTTTAATGAAACTTTCCGTTTTATGATTGTTAAAGAAAACAATAAATTAATAGTAAGTATCATTAATCTTGATCCATCACGTTTATTAAAAGACTCATTAGAATTATTACGCGGTGCAGTATTATTTTCTGCCACATTATCACCACTTGATTATTATGTAAGAATGCTTGGTGGCAATGATAATTCACCAGTACTGAAAATACAGTCACCATTTAATCAAGATAATTTGCATCTAATGATTGCCCCATCTGTGGCAACCACTTATAAAAAAAGAGATTCAACAATTGAAGAAGTAGCTAATTATATAAAAACTATGGTTGACATGAAAATCGGAAATTATTTTGTGTTTTTTCCATCTTACAAATACTTGAATAATGTCTTAAGATGTTTTGAAGATGCTAATTATGATATTCATGTTCAAACGAGTGAAATGTCCGAATCGGAAAAGAACGCATTTTTAGATTATTTTAAACCTAACCCCTCACATACACATATTGGTTTTGTTGTATTAGGTGGGATTTTTTCAGAAGGAATTGATTTAATTGATGATCGTTTAATTGGTGCTGTTATTGTTGGAGTAGGTCTTCCACAAATATCTTTTGAACGTGATTTAATTAAAGATTATTTTGATAAAGAAGAAGAAAATGGCTTTGAATTTGCCTATGTAAAACCGGGGATGAACCGCGTTATCCAAGCAGTAGGAAGAGTAATACGTTCAGAAAATGATGTTGGTGCAGTTTTGTTAATTGATAATCGTTATTTACAAGCTCGATACCGTGATTTATTTAAAAGCGAATGGGACAATTATGAAGTTGTTTTAAATGTTAACGATGTTAAAGAGTCTTTAGAAAAATTTTATGCACATAAAATAATTGAAAAAAATAACAAATAGTAATTGTAATTACTATCGATAATGTATAAAATTGATTTCGGTGATTAAAATGAAAGATTATTTTCGTGATTTATTAGTAGAAAACATTGATGAAGCAAAGGTAATACTAACTGGTGTACCATTTGATAAAAATGCTTCAATTGGAAAAGGAGCGTCAAAGGCACCACAAGTCATGCGTGAATTATCAGCTTCTGAGCCTGCTTTAAGCATGGACGGAGACGATATAAGTGCATGTAAGATTTATGATACTGGTGATGTTACTTACGAAGGAGAAGATGATGTTACATATTTTGCTAAAGTAAGTAAACATTTAGATCAAACACTTAATACAAATAAATTCAATTTAGTTGTTGGCGGTGATCATTCTATTGCTATAGCTAGTGAATTGTCATTTTTAAATTATGCTAAGAAACATAATAAGAAACCATTAATTATTCATATCGATGCCCATCCTGATATTTGTGATGTATATGAAGGTAGTAAATATTCTCATGCTTGCCCAATTAGAAGAGCAATTGATAATGGATATTCTACTGAAGATATAATTCTTATTGGTATTAGAGGATTTGAAAAGCAAGAAGTAGAATATTTTGCTCTTCATCCAGAAATAAAGATGTTTAATGCTAATTTTATTCATAATAATGGTATTGAACCAATATTTAAATATTTAAAAGAAAAAATTAGTGATGAATATATGGTGTATCTATCTTATGATATCGATGCAAATGATCCAAGTTTTGCTCCAGGAACTGGAACACCAGAAGCATTTGGTGTTAATAGTTTAGATGTTATGAAAATACTATGTTTCATTGTCAGAAACTTTAATGTACCAATGATGGATATTGTGGAAATTGCTCCACCACTTGATGTAAATGATGTTACCACTTGGTTAGGTATCAAAGATTTATATGAAGTATTTAAACAATTATTACTAAAGGAGTAACTAAAATATGAAGAAACACGTAATGTTTGATTTTTATGGCGCAAACCAACATCAATTAGATGATATAAAACATGTTAATGATTTATTAACAAGATTATGCTTTAGCCTTGATTTACAACCTATTTGTCCACCACAATTAATTCCATATTATTATGGCAAAGTTAAAGAAGATATTGGTGTTTCTGCCTTTATTTTACTTGAAGGTGGACACGTTACTATCCATACTTTTCCATTAAGAGAATGCTATTTTGTCGATATATTTGCCGAGACCGATTTTGATGATAATGTTGCTTATCAATTTTTCTTAAAAGAATTACCATTTGATGAAAAAAACTCTATTAAAAATGTGAAAGATCGTTCTATTCGTAAGTTTGAAATGTTGCCTTATGAATCAGATGTCGATTTTGGTCCGCATGTAATGACAGAAATTAAAGCACATACCATCCCAACAATGGAAGTATTATTCGATTTCTTAGAGAAAATAGTTTATGAAATTAACATGGACCCAATTACTCGTCCATTTGTTTTAAAATCAAGAATTAATAATCCAAAGTATTTAAGCGCAATTATAGTTATTGCTCAATCACATATTGCAATTCACTATAATTACAAAACTAAATATATGTACGCAGATATCTTCTCTTGTGCACCATTTGACTATACTAATATTGATAAAATCTATGCGCCTTTAGGAGAAGTAGTATCTAATGAGTTAACCGCTCGCGGAAGTAAACATATTTACAAAGTAAAATCAAAAGTTTCAAAAACTGATTTACGTGCGAATATGCGCTGGCAAAAAGCAATAAAGAAATAGTATGAATATTACAGTTTATTTAGGCGCTAATGAGGGGAATGACCATTCTTTAAAGAAGGCAGTCGCGGATTTTGGAACTTGGATTGGTAAAACTAATAATACATTAGTCTATGGCGGTTCCCGTATTGGCTTAATGGGTGTTATTGCGGAAAATGCTTTAAAAAGTAACGCTAAAGTTATTGGCGTTGAACCAAGATTCTTTGTAGAAAAAGAATTGCAAAATGATGATTTAAGTGAATTAATTGTTACTGAAAATATGTCTGAGCGAAAAGCAAAAATGATTGAATTAGGTGATGCTTTTGTGGCTTTTCCCGGTGGGACAGGCACATTAGAAGAAATATCAGAAATTATGTCGATGGTTTCTTTAAATCACACTAATGCACCATGTATTATTTTTAATCTTCATGGTTATTATGATGGACTTAAAGTTTTACTTGATAAAATGATTGAAATGGATTTATCTTCAATAGAAAGACAAAAAGGTATTTATTTTGTCTCAACGTTAGAAGAAGTAGAAAAGATTTTACTTGCCAAGACATTTTGATTAAAACAATAAATTTTAATTCAATATTTGTTTAATTAAGTAGTATTAATTACAAAATTTTGTATCCAAATTTTACTATAATGCTTGTAGGTTACTTTAACGAAGATGATTAATAATTCTGTATAAAAAATTATGGAGGAGTGAATTAATATGCTTAATATAATTAAAACGCCATCAAATGATGAATTTTTTAGTCTTGTAAAAAATTCTGAAAAAAATATATATTTATGTGCACCATTTATAAAAAAAGAAATCGTCGATAAAATATTAGATGCTAGAAAAGACGGAATAACAATGGTAGTTATTACATCTTCAAATATATCTAATTTTTTATGTGGATCTCTTGATATATCGGCAATAAAAGAATTAATTAATCAAGGCGTTACAGTTAGAAATTATCAAAATTTGCACGCAAAAATATACATTTTCGATAGAGAAAAGGCATTAGTGACATCAGCAAATTTAACAAACAATGCTTTATACAACAATTATGAATATGGAGTTTTGATTGAAAATGATGAAATTATCAATCAAATTTATGAAGATTATCAAGAAATGCTTGATAATGAAGATTGTGGTACTTTTAATATTAGTTTGTTAAATAATCTTGAGAAAATAAAACGACAAATTAAAAAAAGTCCAATAGTAAATGTTGATTCTGACAATGACACAATTATTATTGAAAAGAAAAATATTTTAACTAAAAATATGTCTTCTTGGCAAAAAGATATTTTTGACATAGTTAATGAATTTGATGAAAATATATTTTTTATAGATGATATTTATAGACGTGAGAATAATTTAAAACTAAAGCATCCCAATAATAATTTTATAGAAGCAAAAATTAGACAAATCTTGCAACAATTAAGAGATTTTGGATTTATTAAGTTTGTGAGTAAGGGAAAATATAAGAAGTTATGGATTGATAAATCGAAAATGAGGGAGAATTAAAATGAAATATATTGAACAGTTAGAACTTGCAAAAAAAGAAAAATTAAATATTACTAAACTATTTATTGCTTATGAAATGGAAGCTTTATTAGGATCAGATAAAAATGAAATTAGCGAAGATAAATATGAAGAACTTTGCTCTATTGTGTACGAACATTATTTGAATATTGACTATTCTTCAATTAACGATGTGGCACAAATTGTCTATGACTTATATTTAGATAATAAAAAAATTTCTGAAAGTATTATTCGTGAGAAACTAGAAACTATGTATTTATAATTCAAATTATAAACCAAATTGAGAAATAAAAACCTTATTAATTATTATTAAATAAAGTTTAAATTGAAAAAACATTATCAATCAAAATAATTATTTAATAATTAAAATTAATTTGTTATACTTTATTTCAGTAAGAAAGAGGTGGTATTTATGGCATTTGATCAAAAGAAAATACGTAATTTTTCTATTATTGCACATATTGATCATGGTAAATCCACTTTAGCAGATCGAATCTTAGAACTTACTGGTAGCGTGGATAAACGCGAAATGAAAGAGCAACTACTTGATTCAATGGATCTAGAAAGAGAACGTGGAATTACAATTAAACTTAATGCAGTTACTCTTAATTACGTAGCAGATGATGGAGAAACATATATATTTAACTTAATTGACACTCCGGGACACGTCGACTTTACTTATGAAGTATCTCGTTCTTTAGCGGCTTGTGAAGGAGCTTTGTTAGTTGTCGATGCCACGCAAGGAGTGGAAGCTCAAACATTAGCAAATGTCTATTTAGCGGTTGATAATGATTTAGAAATTATTCCAGTTATTAATAAAATTGATTTACCTTCTGCGCATCCTGAATTTGTAAAAAAAGAAATCGAACAAAGAATTGGTATAAAATGTGATGATGCAGTTGAAGTATCCGCTAAAACGGGACTTAATGTTGAACAAGTCTTAAAAATGATTGTGAAAGATATACCTGCTCCAACTGGCGATATTAATGCTCCATTAAAGGCTTTAATATTTGATTCAAATTATGACGCATACCGTGGTGTTGTCATTAATATACGTTTAAAAGAAGGACAAGTTAAAGTTGGAGATGTCATCCATCTTATGGCGGCTAATAAAGATTATTTAGTTACCGAACTTGGTATTCGCACACCAAAAGAAGAAAAACGTGATGTTTTATTTGCTGGTGAAGTTGGCTATTTATGTGCTCAAATTAAAGATATTAAAGACGTTCATCCAGGTGAAACAGTGACCTTAAAAAATAATATGGCTATAGAACCTTTACCTGGTTACCGACATATTAATCCAATGGTATTCTGTGGTTTATACCCTGTTGATTCTAAAAAATATGGTGATTTAAAAGAAGCGTTAGAAAAATTATGTTTAAATGATTCATCTTTACAATTTGAACCAGAAACATCCCAAGCTCTAGGATTTGGCTTTAGATGTGGATTCTTAGGACTATTACATATGGATGTTGTGCAAGAACGTTTAGAAAGAGAATATAATATCGATTTAATCTTAACTGCACCATCGGTTATTTATAAAGTAAAACTTACTAATGGCGATATTATCAATCTTGATAACCCTTCAAAATTACCTGATTCCTCATTAGTCAAAGCAATTGAAGAACCTTATGTTAATGCTTCAATCATGACACCAAAAGAATATGTTGGTCCAATTATGGAGTTATGCCAAGAAAAAAGAGGAATTTATACTGATTTAGAATATTTTGATGATACTCGTATGATTTTAAAATACGAAATACCATTAAGTGAAATTGTTTATAATTTCTTTGATAAACTCAAAAGTTATTCAAAAGGTTATGCTTCATTTGACTATGAATTAAGTGAATATAAAGAATCTAATTTAGCCAAAATGGATATCTTATTAAATGGACAACCGATTGATGCTTTATCATTAATTGTTTATAAACCATCTGCTTATACTCGCGGAAACCTAATTACAAGAAAACTTAAAGATGTTATTCCCCGTCAACAATTTGAAGTACCAGTTCAAGCGGCAATAAATGGAAAAGTTATCGCCCGTACTGATATTAAGGCAATGCGAAAAGATGTCCTAGCGAAATGCTATGGTGGGGATATTTCTCGTAAAAGAAAACTTCTTGATAAACAAAAAGAAGGCAAAAAACGTATGAAAAAAATTGGCTCTGTGGAAGTACCACAAGAAGCATTTATGTCTTTACTTTCTATCGATGATGACGAATAAGCACGAATTTCGTGCTTTTTTTGTGCTTTATGTCACATTTTGTTAGTAGATTTTTAGTAAATATTTAGTTTTTATATGGAATATATTTTGTAAATTTGTTAGAATAATTCTCGAGGTGAAGCCTATGGGTAACGAAAACCTGGCATTCAAATATTCTAATGACATATACGCAACAAGGAAACAAGTATCACAAATGCTTGGAATTTCTAGCATTGACAAGTTTTGGAATGATATTATTTCTTATCGTAGTCATTATACTTTAAGCTTAAATTTAAGAAACATTGAAAGAATGCCAATGAATTTAGTATTATCACCAAAAATACTTGATGATTTAGTGGCAAAAGAACGTAAATTATCTAAATTAATGGTTAAATTCGGTAAATTAAATGATGATGATTATGTTAAATATTCAGTAAGAAATAATCAATATAATTTGATTCTTACTAGTATTGCCCAAAAATACCATATTGATTTTTCGGAAGGATTATTAAATCTTATCGTTAGTGGCAATGCTTCTTCATTAACACCGAGCCAAAATATTTTATTAAATTATTATCAAGCATTACATCATATTGAAACACATTTTTATGATCCGATTGATGAAAAATTGCTTAGAAGATTATTAGGTTTTTTAGTACCTAATAATGATGAAAATATTTATCGAAAAGAAGATATTGAAGATTCGTCATCAAGAATTATTATTGATCGTGTTTATAGTTCCGCTCCAGTGGAACGCATTGAACCAATGATGAATGACTTGTTTGATTTCATTAATAACAATGGTTGCCCAGCTTTAGCTAAGGCTATCGTCACATTTTATTATTTGATGATGATCAAGCCATTTGATTTCTTTTCAGAAGAAGTCGCTGTTTTATTAGCTAAGTATGTTCTTGCTCATAATGATTTTGAAGAACCAAGTGTCTTGCTTGACTTTGAATGTTTCATTAATAATTATCAAGATGATGTTAATTATATTATGAAAGAAGTTAATAAAACTAATGATGTAACTTACCTATTAACTTTTATGCTTAGTAAAATTAGTGATCATATTGATAACATGTCTTCAATGATTGAAGTAAGCAATTCGAAGTCAATTGAAAAAGAGTTCTTTAAAAGTGAACCGGATGAAAGTAAACTAGAAGAAAAAATTGAAAAAAAACATGTAGAAGTAGTGGAAAGTCAAGAAGATTTGTTGCATAATGTTGATTATGAGGTACGTGTTGCACTTCCTAAACTTCCAATTGGATTAGATGAACGTAACGCTAATGCAATCGCAGAGCACTTATTAGAAATGAAACCGAACCTTAAACGCGGTGAAGCGCAATTCTATGCTCGACACTGTACAATTGGTAAATATTATACTATCCAACAATATAAAGAAATGAATGAATGCGCTTATGAAACAGCGCGTACATCAATGGATAATTTGGTTAGCGAAGGATTTTACCAAAAAGAAATGATTAAAAATAAAAAGTATGTATATACTCCAATTCCAAGAAAGTAGGTAATTATTATGTTTTTAGCAAATTCTATACACCCATTATTATTTATTGTAATTATTTTAGCATTTTTTGGCTTAATTGCCCTTATTGTTTTCATTTTAAGAAAACACTTACCAAATCTTCGTGATGATGGAGAAAAACCAGTAAGTAAAGAAGAAGCTGCTAAAGAAGCACTTGATCGTATCTTAGTGCCTATTGAAGATAACGATGAAAGTAAAGAAAAAGAAGATTCAAAAGAAGAAAATAATGAAAAGAGTGAATAGTTTATATATTCATATTCCATTTTGTACACATCTTTGTGAGTACTGTGATTTCACAAAGATGTTTTATTTACGCCCCTTTGTTAATAAGTATATTAAATTTTTAGTCAAAGAAATTGATAATTTGAAAAACCAAAAATTTAAAACCATTTATATTGGTGGAGGAACGCCTTCTTCTTTAAGTGCTTATAACTTAAAATTACTTTTAGCATCTTTAAATAAGCATCTAAAAAAAAATACAGAATTCACAATTGAAGTAAATGTTGAAAATTTAACGTTAGAAAAATTACATCTTTTAAAAGAATATGGCATTAATCGTATTTCGATTGGCGTTCAAACTTTTAATGATGAATTACTTAAAAGTATTAATAGACATCATTCAGCACATCAAGTAAAATACTGGATTAAACAAATTAAGAATATAGGATTTAATAATATTAATATTGATTTAATATATGGACTTCCTAATCAAACTATGGAATTATTTAAAAGTGATTTAAAAGAAGCAATATCACTAGATATTAATCATATTTCTTCTTATTCTTTAACTGTTTCTAAAGGCACTATGTTTTATAATAAAGGAGTTAAAGAAGTTGATGAAGATACTTCGCGTATGTATTATGATG
>CAKPJO010000058.1 GCA_934162685.1 uncultured Bacilli bacterium
GAGTAGATAATGCTTTAATGAAAAATCAAAATGAGAAAGATATTCCACTTAAATGGGATTACTTTATTAGAAATTGTTTAAATAACGAAAGTGTTATTAAAGAAGATGAAGAAATAACAATATTATCCGCAAAACATTTTAAAGATAATAAAAATGTTATTGGTTTTCAAATTTATAATGAACCTGCTTATCCTTTTGATGGATTCTATGATTATAACATTTATAGTGTTGAAGCTTGGAAGAATAAATGTCATAAAACGAAAAATCCTCCAACACATCGACCAACGAATAAAGAAGAGTTAGAAGATTGGATATCATTTAGAAAATTCTCTAATGATTCTATAAATGATTATCTTGTCAAATTAGGTAAATTAACAAAAGAGTATTCAAATAAACCAGCATTTACATGTTTAATGCCTTGCGCTATTCAACAAGGAAGCGCAATTAGAGGATGTAATATGTTTAAAATTGCTAAATGTATGGATTTTTTAGGAATTACTATTTATATTTCTCCGCTTGGAGTAACCGCTCGAGAATTTAGTCGTGTTATTGATATAAGTAATGCTTCCGCAAGATTAAATAATACGCATGCTTGGGCAATTGAGTGTGACGCAAGAGTGGATGTTTCCCCAAAAGAATATGAAATAATGATTTTATCCTTATTAGCGGGCGGTTTTAAAGGAATATTACCTTATCAATATCGCGCTGATGCTAAATTACAAAATGCACCAGAACCGGATAAATATGGAATTGTCTATAATGATTTAACGGAAACTAAAAAATTTCAAACTGTAAAGAAAATGAATAGTTTTATTAATTCATTTTCTAACTATTTAGCAAGTTCAGAAGCCTTAAGACAAGATGTTGCCCTATATATGAGTGAAGATATTAATATATATCAAGATGCTATATATAATGGTGAGATTAATAATGTTTGGAAGTGTAAAGAACCAGTTTCATTATTTAGTAATGTCATTTATAACAAATTAATCGATAATGGTTATTTACCAAGATTTGTCGATATTAATAATCTAAAAAATGTAAAAGTATTATTAATTCCTTCAAGCATTGGTATTAGTGATAATGAAAAAGAAATGTTAAAAGATTTTGAACTTAGTGGTGGCGTAGTTCGTGTGTATAATCCTCTTAATAATGGGTTTGAAACATTTGATGAAACTAAATCAGAAACTTTACAAGATTTAATGACTAATAATCAAATTATGCCAATATATCAAACATTTGATGAAGATATATCACTTAAAATATTAAAAAATGAAAAAGAATATTTAGTGTTTGTAATTAATCATAATGCTAAATTGCTAGATAAAGATAACGTGATAATTGAATTACCTTTCTTAAATAAAAAGGCTTTTAGTTATGAAATATGTTATCAAAATGAAGATGATAAAGATATAAGTTTTATAGGCGAGAAACTTGTACTTAAACACTTAACTAGTGGAATTATAATTCGCCTAAGAATTGAGGAATAAATTATATGAGTTTTATGTTTTCACCATTTCCGTATGATGATTTAAATGCGGTAAATCACGTTAATGTTAGCAAAAATGTAACAAATCAAATTTTAACTAACAATGAGTTAATTAAAAAAGAATTAACCGACAAATTATTTGATAATGCTAACAGAGTTTTAGTTATTGATGGTTATCCTACTTGTAATTTTAATAGCTTGGTATCAATGTTTGAAAATGTTAAAACATTCAATATGCGTGATATTTGTAAAAACGATGAAGAAATACATGATATGTTAAAAGCATATTTACCAGAAGATCGTGTCATGGATCCAGTTTTGTTATATGGCAAATTGTTTACTGATGGATTAAAGAAATTAATGGATGATAATAAATTAAATGATTTACTTACATCTATTAAAAATGAATCTGGTAAAGTAATTGTGTATGGACATGGTGCTTTAATTAAAGAGATTCGCGCTCTTGCGGACATAAAAATATATATTGATGTTTCTCCAAAAGAAGCGGCGATTCGCGCTAAAAAAGGATTATATATTAATATTGGCGATAAAAAAGCTCGACCATTTAAAGAATTAATGCGCCGTAATTACTATGTTGATTTTGAAAATGAAACATTATTAAGAAAAGAATTAGTGCAACAAAATGAACTTGACTACTATGTTTTTGGAGATCATGATGACGCATTAACTATGGCACCATTTAGTGTTATGAATGTATTATTTGATGAATTAGTAAAAAGACCATTCCGCTGCAAACCTGTATATCTTGAAGGTGTATGGGGCGGATTCTATATGATGCGTATGCGTAATTTACCAAAAACTATGAAAAACTGTGCTTGGATTTTCGATATGATTCCTAGCGAAGTTTCGGTAGTAATTGAATCAAATGACACAAAAATTGAAGTCCCATATTACACATTTGTTCATGCGCGTGGTGTTAAATTAATGGGACAAGATTGTGTGGATTATTTCCATGGATATTTCCCAATTCGTTTTAATTATGATGACACATGGCATGCGAACGGAAATATGTCTATCCAATGCCATCCATATCATGATTATGTAAGAAAAGAAAATAATGAATTAGGTCGTCAAGATGAATCTTATTATATTGTCGAAGCTGCAGAAGGTGCTAAAACATTCTTAGGGTTTAACGAAGATATTAATCCAGATGATTTTATGAAAGAAGTATTTGAATCAGAGAAAACTGGTAAACCAATTGATTATTTAAAATATGTTAATGCTGTTACTTCGACTCCCGGAACACAAGTTTTAATTCCAGCGGGAACTATACATTCTTCAGGTAGAAACCAATTAGTTCTTGAAATAGGTTCTTTAACTATTGGCTCATATACTTATAAACTATATGACTATATGCGTAAAGATTTAGATGGTAATCCTCGTCCAATTCACTCTAGACATGGTGATAATGTCCTTCAAAAATATCGCAAAACCAATTGGGTTAATGAGCATATTGTAAGAAGAGCAAAAGGTTTTGATGATCATGATACAGTTTTAACGCAAACTGTTGGTGAAAGTCCATTATTATATTTTAAGCTAATGACAACACAATTTTTAGATAAATATGAAGATAATACTAAAAATTCTTTCCATGTGTTAACTGTTACTAATGGTGAAAAGGTAAGAATTAGTTCTAAAAATAATCCAGAATATAACTTTGTGGCTAATTACTTAGATATTGTAGTAGTACCGCAAAATGTTGGCGAATATGTAGTGGAAAATCTAGGTAATCAACCAGTTACTATTCATAAGACATTATTAAGAGAAGATTTCTTAGATGAATTTAATCAATACGAAAAAGCATTAAGTGAAAAATAATTAAATAAAAATAATTTTTAATGGTAAAGGAGGAAGTATTAATGAAAATAGCAAACAAATTATTCTTAACGGCATTATCTTTTTTCTCAATGATTATTGGTGCAGATGGCTTAAATTCATTTGCTAAAGAACCAGTAATTGAAGTAAAAGCTAAAGAAAATATGTTAGATGGCGCAACTGTTTATCAAAGAATGTATGAAGATAACTTTGTTGATGGCGTAAATGTTGTTTGGAATACTAGTGATTTATGTGAAAATGACACGGAAATTAAAAAAGATGGTAATGCTTCTTGGAAAGTAGAAGTAAATCCAGGTAATAGTTATGTGGAATATTATTGTGAATTTCCTAGAGTTATTGATTTTCGTCATGGTGATGCTGAAGGTACAGATTCAACATTTAAAAAAGTTGCTACCATTGAATTTGATGTTTATTTAGATTGTAATCCGGGTTGGTATAATTTCTTTTTACTTGAACATCGCGGCGAAGAATATAAAGATAAACCGATTAACCGTCAATATAATCGTTCATTTGTAACACTAGATAAATACATTGATTATACTTTGCAAAAAACTTGGCAACATGTTCAAATCCCTGTTTCTGCTTTTTCTGCCTCTGGTAATCGAGCAAATGATTTAGGAACTGCCTCAGAAAAATGTATGGTTGATTTAACAAATATTAGTGGTTTTGGTGTTTGTCATATGATTAACAATACAGGCGCTGGATATTTTTATTATGATAACATGGAGATTTGTTTAAATAATAAACCAGATGATTATTTAGGATGTACAATGGTTCGTCCTGATGAATTTGAGCGCTTAGTTAAAAATAATACTATAAAAATGACTCCAATTGATATATCATCACTTGCTACAACAGCATTTACTGGTGGTGAAGGTAAAGGTTGGTCTGGTCAAGGAGCGGATAATGAACTCACTGGATTTGATATGTTTGGTGATGTAGATTTTCGTGGAATGAAATTTAATATACTTGATCCTAATGATCATCAATTTACCTCGATTGCTTTAGGAAGCAAAAATAATATGAATATCCCTAAAAATTCACGTAATTTATATGTTGAATCAGTAGAAATACCAATCAATCAAAAGGCTGATGGATTATATATGATTCATAATACCGCTTGGGATGGAAAAAAAGTGGCAAAATACACTTATAATTACGCTGATGGAACAAGTTCTACCACCGACATTATTAAAGGACGCGAGATTTATGACTGGTGGAAGAGTGATGAGAGTGATGTTTGTCCAATTCTTTGGTCAGGCAATAATAATGAAGCTAGTTCATACTCATTGGGTATTAAAGTAAATATATTTGCTTTTGTTAACCCTAATCCAAATAAAACAATTAAATCATTAACATGCACTATTGATTCTGATACGACAGTTGATTTGATAGCGGGTATTACCGCTGTTGATTGTGGTGGTAATGGATTATATATGCAATACTTAGAAAGCAAATTTAATCCAGATACAACTAATTGGTACAATTATGAATTACCTAATTACTCTGATTATGTTGGTAGTGCATTAGATGTATCTTATCTATTAGATAAAAACATTGATGAAAATGGTTATATTACTACAAAAGGTGAGTATTTTGTTAACGAAAAAAATGAAGTAGTTAACTTTTGGGGGATAAATGTTTCCGGACAATCATTCTTTGGTACATCAAAAGAACAAATCGAATTATTAACCGATACTATCGCTGCAATGGGATATAATATGGTTCGTTTAATTGACTGGGATGCTGGTTTCTATTCTCCAAATATTTTTGGAAATAATGGTGGTACTAGTGTAGTTGATTCAAGTGCTTTAGATGATTTTAATTATTTCTGGTATTGCTGTAAAGAACGTGGCATTTATATTGATATGGTGATGTTAGGTGGAAGATATGGATCCACACTTAAATCTATTGGTAGCTTTACTGATGAAGAAACAAGTGATATTAGTAGTGGATTTAAATTTGAAACATATATTGATAGTCGTTTAGTTAATGAAACAAAAAGGCTAGTTAAAGAAGTAATGACAACTACTAATAAATACACAAATACTACATTAGCAGAAGATAAAGCTTTAGCATTAATGGAAGTAGCAAATGAGAATAACTTAACGGATATGTATGGCTATTATACTAGTAGCGAACAATATGAATTTGTAAGTGATTCTTATAAAACAATGTTCCAAAATCGTTTTAATGAATGGTTATTAAGATTATATGGTAATAATAATGCTTTAAAAGAAGCATGGAAGGATAAGACCGGAAGTGGATTAGTGGGATTATCACGTAAAGAAAATTGTGAAGAAGGAACTGTATTAATTTCTCAAAATTATTTAGGAGCGGATTATTCAGCACAAAGAATTAATGATACATTCCGTTTCTTATATGAACTTCAAGTTAATTATTATGATGACATGTATAATTGGGCAAAAGGTAGCGAGGGACTTAATCTTCATGTTGGACTATGTGGAACAACTAACTTACCAACAGGAGATTTAAATGACTTATATGTAAATGCTGCTTATGATTATATAGCAAGACACTACTATAAATCACATCCAACAACTGGTACTGAATTTGGTGTTGATACCGCAACTGGAACAGTTGGATCAATGGTTGAAAGTATGAGTGGTAACATTTATGGAGATGCCGCTAAAGGAGACTTAGTTGGTAGTCCATATATTGTAAATGAAGCAAATGAAGCAGAACCTAATACTCATACTGCAGAATATAATATTATGACTTCTGCAATATTCTCATTACAAGGTTGGAGTGTATGTTCATTTAACTTATCAACTGCGCCTCTAGATAGTCAAAGTAATATGATTACTAATGCATTCCAATTTGTAAATCATCCTACTAGAATGGGAACAGCATCTTCTGCAGCACTTCTTTATTATTCACAAGCAATTGCTAAAAATAAAGAAAACTATTATAACGGAATAAATGTTGAAAATGCTTTTGATACAAATAACCAAAGTCATAGTATAGCTGGAGGATCTTATATTATTGCTAATGTCGGTAATTACTTCTACAAGGAAGATGAAAATGGAAACATTACATATATAAATGGCGATGCAGAAACAATTGGAAAAAATAAAGCATCTTTACTTGAAAAACTTGAACATTATTATGTTACTAGTGAAGATGGATCTATTTTATGGTCACAAGATGGAACAAGATTTTTGGTAAATACTAATGTTTGCCAAGGTGCAGTAGGATATTACGCTAATAAAAAAGTAGAACTATCCGATGTGGTAATTGATATTGATAATGATTATAGCACTATCACATTAGCAGGTATTGGAAGTAAAGGTGCGACAATTGATGGGGCTGAACGTTTATTATTGACTGCTGCCGGACAATGCCGTAATACGGGATACGAACTATCTGCTGATGGAACAACTATTAAAGATTTAGGCGAAGGTCCAGTAAAAGTCGAACAAATTACTGGTGACATTACAATTAAATCAAAAGATGATTTTGAAGTTTATTGCTTAAATAGTTCAGGAAGAAGAACTAAACAAGCAAGTACAAGTAAGACAAGTGAAGGATTTACTGTAATTCATCTTCAACTTGGTGATAACGCTATGAACTATGAATTAGTTCGTAAAAATAAATCTCAAGATACTATTATAAAATCTTATGATGATGTATATGGTGATATGATGAGTAAAGTAGAAAGCGTTAAAGATTACTTACCATCAATTACTGATAACTTATATATGCTTGATGAAGATGTTACTAGAGGTGATTATTTAGTAGCATTAGTAAGAGGTTTAAGTCTTGAAAGTGAGGACGAAAAAGCTTACGCGGATGTATCGAGATATTACTATGGTTATCAAGAATTAAAAGTTGCACGTGGACTATATTTAGTTGATGGAACACAAGTGAAAGCTTATGAGGCTATGACTAAGTTAGATGCTTATGTCGCCGCATATCGTGTATTAAATCATTTTGGATTTACATGCCATAAAGATTATTCACTTATTTCAGAAGAACTTAAGAACAGTTTAACTGAAGAACAATTAGACGCTATTGCAGGATTATTAGGATCTAAATTTATTGATAAAGAAGATATAAATAATTTAACTTTAGAAAGCAAAATGACAAGAAGAGAGACAGTTAATTTACTATTAGAACTTAAAGATTATAATAACCATAATCAAGGGAAAGATAATCCTAATAAGAATAATAGTAATGTTGGTTTGATTGTTGGATTATCTATTGGTGGAGCAATCATATTAGGAGGGGCAAGTTACGCATTGATAATGTTCTTTAAAAAAAGAAAATTAAATGCTAAAATAAGTAATGAAAAAGAATAGGGGAGAGTTTATGGATAATTGTTTTGTCAAAATGTGTGAAATAAAAAATGATTTGTCTACTTCAGAAAGAAAAATCGTTGATGCAATTATCGAAAATCCAAAAAAAGTTTGCTTATATTCTGTTACTGAATTAGCGGATTATTGTCATACATCACCAGCCACAATAACGAGAATGTGTAAATCATTAGGTTATTCTGGATACCGTGATTTTATCAAATGTTTAATGCTTGATGTATCTAATCGTACGATTACTAATGAATTTAGTAATGATTACGCTATGATTGACCCAGATGAATCATTAGAAGGAATTGTTAATAAGGTAATATCTAATAACGCACTAGCAATTAAAAATAGTTATAAAATTGTTGATTTTAACGAATTACGTAAAGCAGTAAGTTTACTTTCAACAACTAAAAGAATTCATTTTTATGGCTTAGGTGGATCAAGTATTGCGGCTTTAGATGCTGAATGTAGATTTTTAAGAATAGGAAAAGATGCTCATGCTTTTACAGCATATCATGAACAAATCTTTGCTTCAGCAAATTTAACGAAAGCTGATGTTGCTGTAATTATTTCTTATTCTGGTGAAACTAATGAAATACTTGATGTAGCAAAATTATGCCAACAAGTAGGTACAAAAATCATATCAATTACAAGATATTCAAACAATTCTCTTAGCGAATTAGCGGATGTTAAACTTAAAACAACATCGATAGGTAATTCAATAAGAAGTGTGGCTTCTGGTGCACAAATTGCCCAATTAAATATGATTGATATTTTGTATTCTGCGGTTGCTATGAATAATTACGAAGAATTAGATAAACTATATCAATTAACGAATGAAATAATTAATAAGAGTAAAAAAACTTATTAGGAGAATTAAAAAAATGTATAGAAGCAAATATAAAAAAGCACTGACATTTTCCTTTGATGATGGCACTGTTTTTGATAAACATTTAGTAGAATTGTTAAACAAATATGGAATGAAATGTACCTTTAATCTTAACAGCGGTAAAATGACTCACGCAGATAACTGGGTTAATAAAAATGTAATCATTTCTCACTTAAATCGCACCGAAATCAAAGATATGTATAAAGGTCATGAAATTGCTAGTCATAGTTTAACGCATCCATTCTTTGACCGCTTAGATTATGAAACACAATTAAATGAAATTAAAACAGATATTGAAAATTTAGAATATTATTTTAACACAAAAATCAAAGGATTTGCCTTGCCATATGGTTGTTATAATGATGATACTTTAAAAGCATTAAAAGAATGTAACATTCATTATAACCGTCTTGCTGGTACTACAATGTCATTTGATAAACCAAAAGATTTAATGAAATTTAGTGGCACTTGTCATTTCCATAATCCAAAAATCATGGAATTAGCCAAACAATTTATTGAATTAAATCCAGATGAAGAAAAAATATTTTATATTTGGGGACATAGTTACGAATTAGAAATTGATAATTTATGGGACGAATTTGAAGAGTTATTAAAATACTTAGCAAATAGAGACGATATCTATTATTGCACTAATTCGGAAGCATTCCATATCGACTAATTTATCGGCACATTTCGTGCCGTTTTTAATTTGTAGTGCTTTGAAAATTATTTTCAGCATTAATGCAGAT
>CAKPJO010000059.1 GCA_934162685.1 uncultured Bacilli bacterium
GAACACAGAAGTTAAGCACCGTAGTGGCGAAGGTATCCCTTTGGGCGAGAATAGCGAGCTGCCGGGCTTTTTTTTTGCTCTCTATGTTTATTTATTTGTTTTACATATTAGCCAATATGTGCTACAATATTGTGTCATAACTATTGAAAGGAAGGATTACTATGAATATTGATAAACAAACTCAATATGGTGGAATTAACATTTCAATTGAAGCTATTGGTACTGTCGCAGGTAATGCTGCAACGGAATGCTATGGTGTATTGGGATTATCAGATAAAAAGTCATCGCTTTCCTTAATTGATAGTTTACTTGTTAAAAAAGAATATTATAAAGGCGTCTGTCCGCACAAAATAAAGGATGGCTATGCGGTCGACTTATATATAGTAGTGGCTTATGGTGTCAAAATCACAGAAGTTGTCACTGAAGTCCAAAAAAGAGTCAAATATGTCCTTGAAAAGACTTTTGACGTCAAATTTAAAGCCATCAACGTTTATGTTCAAAGCATAAAAAGTATTTAATTTAAGGGGATTTTACGATGAAAGTTATCAATAGCGATACGCTAAAACGAATGATAATTTCAGGCACTAATAATTTATATAATCATTATCCTGAAATAGATGCACTCAATGTGTTTCCTGTCCCTGATGGAGATACAGGAACTAATATGAATTTAACAATAGCCTCAGGTGCTAAAGAAGTTCAAAATAGAAACGACTCTGATGTTTATTCTATAGCTAAAGCATTTTCTAAAGGCTTATTAATGGGCGCTAGAGGAAACTCTGGTGTTATTTTATCTCAAATTTTTAGAGGCTTTTCTCAATCTTTAGAAGGAAAAGAAGTTATTACAGTTAAAGATTTATCTGATGCTTTTATGAATGGCAAAGATGTAGCTTATAAGGCTGTTATGCGTCCTGTAGAAGGAACTATACTTACAGTCATTAGAGAAGCTTCTCAAACTTTACACGATAATCTTCCTCGTGTTTCTTCTATAGAAAAAGCTTTTGATGTTTTATTAAAAGAAGCACATGAATCATTAGAAAGAACTCCAGATTTATTACCAGTTCTTAAAAAAGTTGGTGTAGTCGATTCTGGGGCAGCTGGTTTAATTAAAATATTAGAAGGGTTCCAATCTGCTGTTAAAGGCAAGATGATCGAAAAAGAAACAGTTTCTGCCTTAGAAAAAGAAGACCAAAAAATGGCAGGCAGTAAGATAGAAAATGATGAATTTGGTTATTGCACAGAATTTATTTTACGCCTTGCTAAAAGCGAAGATGAGCATAAAAAGAATTTTTCAGAGGCAAGATTTACTAACTGGCTTAATGCTCATGGTAATTCACTTGTTGTCGTTAGAGATGAAGATTTAATAAAAGTACATGTTCATACATTAACTCCAGGCAATATTCTTAATTTTGCTCAACAATATGGTGAGTTCATTAAATTAAAAATTGAAAATATGACCGAACAACATACAAAACTTGGTGAACATGAAATGTTAGAAGAAAAATCTTCTGAACCTGTTGAAGAAGAACCTAAAGAATACGCTCTTATCGCTGTTGCGGCTGGTGAAGGTGTTGTAAATATGTTTAAAGATCTTCGCGTTGATTATATCGTTAGTGGTGGGCAAACTATGAACCCTGCTACAGAAGACTTTGTGAATATTGTAAAAAGCTGTAATGCTAAAAATATATTTATTTTACCAAATAACTCAAATATCATTTTAGCGGCTTCTCAAGCTTGCGATGTTTGTGAAAACGCTAATGTACGTGTAATTCCATCTAAATCAATCCCACAAGGTTTAGTGGCATGTATGATGTTTAATCCAGAAACTGATGCTGATGAAAATTATGAGCAAATGTGTGAGGCCTTAAGCAATGTCACTACAGGTCAAGTTACATTTGCAATTAAAGATACTGTTATTGATGGTGTTGAAATCAAAAAAGATGAATTTATGGGCATGAAAAACAAAGAAATCATTTGTTGTGTTAAAGACAAATTCGAAGCTGCTCATACATTGCTAGATTCAATGTTAGATGAAATGTCATCAATTGTTACAATTATTTATGGTGATGATGTTAGCGATGAAGACGCTAATGCGTTCGTAGAAAAAATTGCTTCTGAACATGAAGATTTAGATATTGATGTTCGAAAAGGCGGACAACCAGTTTACTCATTTATAATTGGAGTTGAATAAAAAAAAGGGAAAAATTCCCTTTTTTTCATTTTTTGACTACTATATTATATAGTAGGGAGGAAACTTATGAAATTTTCTAGTTCGGAGCGTATTAATTTAGCTCTAGATAATATGGGAATAGTGTCTATTGAAACATTATTGGAACATTTACCTAGATCATATAATGATTTTCATTTAACTCATGAAGTTAATTTAGAAAATAAAGAAAGAGTTGTTATTTTTGCGCGATTAGTTTCTAATCCAACAATAATAAAAAAAGGCAAGTTAACAATTATTCGTTTTTCTGTTATTACTAATAATAACAATTTTTTTCGTGTGGTAATTTTTAATCGTCCTTACCTATATAAAATGCTAAATTTAGCCAATTTTTATACTATTGTAGGGACTTTTGATAAAAAAAATTTAACTATTAATGTAATAAATATCGTAAAAGGCGAGATACCAGAAAGTGATAAGTTTAAAGCAGTTTATTCTTTACCAGCTGCAATTGAAAATTATCAATTTGCCAAAATGATTCAAAAATATTTGTTAGATGATAAGTATGTTATTAAGGATATAATACCAGAATATTTTAAAAATAAATATCACTTAGTAACCAAAAAAGAGGCTTTAGCGTTAGTACATATGCCTAAGGACAATCAAGATGTTCATCAAGGTCTTCGAGTTTTAAAATACGAGGAATGTTTGCTATTTACATTACAAACACAAATTATTAGGAAAGAAAATAAATCATTACAAAACAATTCTAAACTAGATATTGATACGCAAAAAATTAATGAATTTATTAAGTCATTAGCCTATAAACTTACTCATGATCAAATCGTGGCTGTAAGAGAAATAATACTAGACATGAAAGATAAATCATTAATGTATCGTTTATTACAAGGGGATGTTGGTACCGGTAAGACTTTAGTGGCTAATATTGCTATTTATGGTGCATTTTTACGTCATGATCAAGCAGTTCTTATGGCCCCTACTGATGCACTTGCTAGACAACATTTTGATACTCTTACAAAGCTATTTGATGGAATATTAAAAGTCGACTTACTTGTGGGAGGAATGTCTTCTTCAGCAAAAAAAGAAGTAAAAGAACGTATTGCTTATCATGATGTTGATGTTATTGTTGGTACGCATGCTTTGTTTTCAAAGGATGTTAATTATGCTTCTTTAGGATTAGCAGTTATTGATGAGCAACATAAATTTGGCGTAAACCAAAGAATGCTTTTAGCTTCTAAAGGTACAAATACAGATTTATTACTTATGTCTGCAACACCTATTCCCCGTACTTTAGCTTTAACTTTATATGGTGATTTAGATGTTTCTACTTTATCAGAATATCCAGTACTTAACCGCCATATTGAAACGAAAGTCATTGAAGAAGATGAAGATGTAATTTTTAAATATGTTGATAAATCATTAATGGATAATAAAAAAGTCTTTGTTGTTTGTCCATTAATTGAAGAAAAATTAGATAAATCATCTGTTGAAGGAATTTATGAAAGATATAGCATTAAATATCATGATAAAGTAGGGTTATTGCATGGAAAAATGGATGATGAAGAAAAAGTAAATGTTTTAGAAAATTTTAAAAATGGCAATATTCAAATATTAGTATCCACCACAGTAATTGAAGTGGGAATTGATATTAAAAATGCTAATTTGATGATAATTTATGATGCAAATAATTTTGGTTTAGCATCTTTACACCAAATTAGAGGAAGAATTGGGCGTGATGGTAGTCCTTCAACATGCTTATTAGTGCATAAAGAACTAGAAGATGAAGAAATAGAAAAATTAAAAATTTTAGAACAAACCCTTGATGGATTTAAAATTGCTGAAGCCGATCTTTCACTTCGTGGACCTGGTGATATGAATGGCTTAAAACAATCAGGTATGCCTAATTTTGCCTATGCTAATATTATTTCTGATTTTAAGATGTTTGAAATAGCAAGAAATGATGCAACTATGATTTTAAATAACGCTAATAATGCGGATTTTAAAGACATCATTGATAAATCAAGTAATCTAGCGCATAGTAATAAATTTCATAATGTTTAGTGCTATAAAATTTTTGATATTATCTATTACCAATTTATGATAAAATAAATTTATAGAATAAATTTAGAAGGTGAAACTTATGATTAAAATGGTTGTAGATACTATGGGAAGCGATAAAGGAACTGCGGCAACAGTTCCAGGTATAATAGAATTTTTAAAAACTCATAATGATGTAGAAATTATTGCTGTAGGAAAGATTGAAGAGTTAGAGCCATTAAAAGCGTATCCTAATATTACACTTGTTGATGCTCGTGATATTGTTCCAATGGAAGCAGGAGCATTAGAAGTAATGAGAATGCGTGGATCTTCCATGATGATTGCAATTAATAAATTTTTAGAGGTAAAAGCTGATGCTGTCATATCAGCAGGTTCTACTGGTGGGTTTTTATCTGCAACAACACTCAAATTAAAACTTATTGAAGGTGTTGAACGTGCGGCTTTAGTTTCACCTTTTCCAACATTGAAACAAGGAAAATATGTTACTATTCTTGATATTGGCGCAAGTAATGAAAATACTCCAGCTCAATTAGTACAATTTGCACATATGGGTAAAATTTACGCTAATAAAATTTTCCACATTGAAAAGCCAAAAATTTATTTATTAAGTAATGGCGCTGAAGATGAAAAAGGAAGCCCAGTTGTTAAAGAAGCTCATAAACTACTCAGAGCGTCTAATATGGAAGGATTCCAAGGCAATATAGAAGCAAGATATGCCTTAAAAGGTGATGCAGATGTTATTGTTACAGGTGGATTTGATGGTAATGTTTTCTTAAAGACTGCAGAAGGAACTGCCTCAATGATGAATACACTAATTAAAAAGGCATTTAAAAAGAATTTATTTACAAAAATAGGATATCTATTTGCTAAAAGCGGATTTGATGATTTTAAAAAGACTATGGACTATAAATCAACAGGTGGAGCAATGCTATTAGGAGTTAATGGTGTTGTGGTTAAAGCTCATGGATCAAGTGATAGCTATGGATTCTCTTGCGCAATGAATGTCGCTTATAATATGGCTAGTGTTCATATAGTGGATTTGATGAAAGAGGGTATCAAAGAAGATGCATAAGGATATAGAAGAATTATTACATCACTTAGAAATAGAAACGAACAATATTGAATTATACGAACGTGCTTTTACCCATTCTTCATTCAATATTGACGCAAAAACTTCTCATTACGACTATGAAAGACTAGAGTTTGTTGGTGATAGTGTCGTTAATTTTGTTGTTGCTGATTTAGCTTATACTAAGCACCAAGAAATGTCACAAGGTGATTTATCTAAACTTCGTGCATTTATTGTACAAAGTAGTTCGTTGGCCAAAAAAGCTAAAAGATATGGCTTCAATGAATACGTAAAATTAGGACATAGTTTACCAGAAAATACTCGCAATGCTAGACGTATTTTAGAAGATGTTTTTGAAGCTTTTGTGGGCGCTATGTACTATGATAAAGGCATAGATTATACTTACGAATTTGTTAAAAATTTGTTTAGCTATGATGTAGAACATTTTAATAAAAATCAAATTAAAGATTATAAATCTGAACTTCAAGAGGAAATGCAAGCTGAACATCGTGAATCGGTAAAATATCAACTAATAGAAGAAAAAGGATTGCCACACGATCGTACATTTGTTGTTGAAGTTTTATATGAAGATACAGTCTTAGGAAAAGGACAAGGTAAAACTAAAAAAGCTGCTGAACAGATGGCGGCTTTAGATGCATTAAGAAAGAAGGCAAAATAATGGGACTTTTTTCGTATTTAAAAGAAAAAATATTAGGAAAATCAACAAAGCAAAAAGACAAATATGTTGTAGGATTAGATAAATCACGTAAAAATTTTGCGGATCGTTTAAAATCTTTATCTGCCCGCTATAAAAGCGTTAATGAAGAATATTTTGATGAATTAGAAGAAATATTAATTGAAGCAGATGTTGGTGTCAATTTAGCTTTAGATATTATTGAAGCTACGAAAAACGAATCACGGGAACAAGGCATTATTGAACCAACAAAAATCAATGAATTATTAGTGGATAAAATGTTTGTTAGTTATGTTAATCAAGGTCAAGATATTGTTAACGAAATCCAATTTGAAAAAGGAACACCAACTGTTCTTTTAGTTGTTGGTGTTAATGGCGTTGGTAAAACAACAACAATTGCGAAGCTTGCTAAACGCTATATTGATAAAGGTAAGAAAGTTACCTTAGTAGCTGCGGATACTTTTAGAGCGGGAGCAATCGAACAACTTTCAGTATGGGCAGATCGTTTAAAATGTCCAATTTGTGTTGGCAAGGAAAATGCTGATCCTGCCTCTGTAGCTTTTGAAGGCGTGCGTTTAGGTAAAAATAATAATTCGGATTTAATTATTGTGGATACTGCAGGCCGTTTACAAAATAAAGCAAACTTAATGGCGGAATTAGCGAAAATTCGTCGTGTAATTGGAAAAGAAATTGAAGGCGCACCACAAGAAGTATTTTTAATTATTGATGCCACAACTGGACAAAATGGCGTTATTCAGGCTAAAGCATTTGGAGAAGTTACTAAGCTCACTGGTGTTGTTATTACTAAGATGGATGGAACTTCTAAAGGCGGTATTATTCTTGCCATTCGAGATGAATTAGGTGTTCCAGTAAGATTTATTGGTTTAGGCGAACAAATGGATGATTTACAAGAATTCGACTTGGATCAATATTTATATGGCTTATGTTTAGGTAAAGAGGAATAAAATGAATAAGTTAGAAGAATTTGATTATATCAATAAATTGTTAACATTATACGAACCTCTTTTAACAGACACACAACAAGATATAATGAAACAATATTATGCATATAATTTATCTTTGAGTGAAATTAGTGATAATAAAAGAATTTCACGCACTGCGGTATTAGATTGCCTTCATAAATCTATTGCAAAATTAAAAGATTATGAAAACAAATTACATTTATTAAAAATGAAAGATAAACTCTTAAGTAAGATTGAAGATATAAAAAAAGATTTATCTATTGATAAAATTGAAGAATTAGAGAGGATGATTGACGATGGCATTTGAATCATTAACTGATCGATTAAGTGGCATTATTAAAAAACTTAAAGGAAATTCCACATTAACAGAGTCTAATATGCAAGATATGTTAAAAGAAATACGTATTGCCTTATTAGAAGCAGATGTTAACTTTTTGGTTGCTAAAGAATTCGTTAATAATGTTAAAGAAAAAGCACTAGGACAAGAAGTATTAAAAAAACTTAATCCAAGTCAAATGGTTGTAAAAATTGTTCATGATGAATTAGTGGAACTTTTAGGTGCTGATCAAAGTGAAATTAAATACAATTCCAATAAACCGACAATTATTATGCTTTGTGGTTTACAAGGATCTGGTAAAACTACTACAGCGGGTAAATTGGCTAAATTAATGAAAAATAAACTTAATAAAAAAGTTTTACTTGCCGCTTGTGACGTTTACCGTCCTGCCGCGATTGACCAATTAGTAACTATTGCTAAACAAGTTGGTGTTGATGTAGTTAACATGGGAACTAAAGCAAATCCTGTTGATATTGCTGCATCTGCCAAGAAAAAAGCTTATGATGAGCATTACGATGTCTTAATTATTGATACTGCTGGTCGTTTACATATTGATGAACCATTAATGGAAGAATTAAATAACATTAAAAATTTAGTTAATCCGGATGAAATATTATTACTTGTTGATGCGATGTCTGGTCAAGATGCCGTAAATGTTGCTAAAACATTTAATGAAAAACTTACTCTTACTGGATGTATTATGTCTAAGTTAGATGGTGACGCCCGTGGTGGTGCGGCTTTATCTATTCGCCATTTAACTGGTGTACCAATTAAATTAACCGGTGTAGGTGAAAAATTAGATGATTTAGAACTTTTCTATCCAGATCGTATGGCGGATAGAATCTTGGGAATGGGAGATGTTATGTCTCTTATTGAAAAAGCCCAAGAAAACATTGATGAAAAAGAAGCACGTAAGAGTATTAATAAAATGATGGAAGGTACATTTGATTTAAATGATATGCTTCAACAAATGAAACAAATTCAAAAAATGGGATCTTTAAGTGGTATTTTAAAATTAATTCCAGGTATGCCGAAAATATCTGAAGAAGATAAAGAACGCGCGACACGCGAAATGAAACAAACTGAATCAATTATTAATTCCATGACACCTTATGAAAGAAAACATCCAGAAGTATTAAAGAACTCACGCAAAGTACGTATTGCTAAAGGATGCGGACTTACAAATGTAGAAATCAATCGTTTGCTAAAGAAATTTGAACAAATGAAAGAAATGATGAAACAAATGAAAAATTAAAAAAAAGGTGGAAAACTTCCACCAATGACGGGGTTTGGAAAATAAAAATAAGCTCAATTGAGCTTATTTTTTTATGAACTTATGTCCTTTATTAATAGCGTCTATTTCCCATTTTCCAATTTCATTATTTTCAATTTCCTTCAATAATTTTAAATCTTTTTTAGAAAACTCATATTTATTGAACAAATCAGGGCGCAAAGTTTTAGTTAATTTTAAACTTTCTTTTTGACGCCATTTAGCAATAGCTTCATGATTTCCTGAATATAAAATGCTTGGTACTTCTTTACCATCATAATCAAATGGCTCAGTAAATTGTGGATATTCTAGAAGTCCGTTTTCAAAAGATTCTTCAACAATTGATTCGCTAGATATTGCTC
>CAKPJO010000060.1 GCA_934162685.1 uncultured Bacilli bacterium
TAATTCGTGAGTGAGTTTTAAAATCATAAATTGGTTTTTGGATACTTTTGCCTTCTAATAATTCTTTTAAATGTTTGCTAAATAATGGCGCATCATATGATTCGGGAACATCATAATTACTTTTAGTTCTTTCTTCTGGGGATAAGTGACTTCTATCATTACAATATGTGTCATAAGAGACACGAACTAAATCATCTTTGAATATTGTTTCTAAATAATCAGATAAAGTTGTCTTTCCTGAGCCTGAGCCTCCACCAATGGCAATAAGTATACTTTTTCTTTCCATAATGATTCCAACTTTCCGATAAAATTATTTACCGTAAGTTAGTTTATATTGTTGCTCACATAAAGTAAACCATTTTATGACTTTTTTAAAATTAATAATAAAATTAGCAAATTAAATTTTTAAAATTTGATTTGTTATATATCATTTCAAGCAATTAAGACATCCAGAAAACATACAAAAAACGTTTGCGTAAATTATATAAACTTTCGCATGTAATATTCACTTGATTAAATATTATTATAAACGCAAATCACTTTAAAAACTTTTTAACATCTAATATAATATGAACGGAGATGAGACTAATGATTATTAAAGATGTAACTGATGGTAAAGAAAGAGCGTTTTATCACTCTGTTGATACAATATTTGATAACTGTAAAATCAAAGGTGAAGAAGACGGCGAATCAGCTTTTAAAGAATGCCGTAATATTAAAATTCAAAATTCAGAACTATGTTTAAGATACCCAATTTGGCATAATCATAACTTTGAATTAGTTAATAATTTATTCCATATTGATTGCCGTGCAAGTTTATGGTACTGCGTAAATGGCAATATCAAAGATTGTGTACTTGATGGTGTCAAAGCAGTCCGAGAATGCAAAAATATTAATATCACTAATACAAAAATTAATTCCACAGAATTCGGTTGGAAAAGTGAAAATTTAACTCTTATAGATTGTAGTTTAATTGGAGAATATGCTTTTCTAGATAGTAAGAATATTACTATTAAAAATATTGACTTTGCTGGCAAATATTCATATCAATATGTAGAAAATATGACTATTGAAGATTCAAAGTTAGACACTAAAGATGCTTTCTGGCATACAAAAAATGTTACTGTAAAAAATAGTTATATTAAAGGAGAATATTTAGGTTGGTATTCAGAAAATCTTACTTTAATTGATTGCACTATCGAAGGAACACAACCTTTATGTTATTGTAAAAATCTTACTCTTAAAAATTGCAAAATGATTAAATGCGATTTAAGTTTTGAATATAGTGAAGTTAATGCCACTATTAACGGGCACGTGGATAGCATTAAGAACCCATTAAGCGGATTTATAAGTGCAGATAGTGTTGATGAAATCATTAAAGAAGATAGTATTTATAATGATACATGCAAAATAAAAATTGGCTAAAGCGCCAATTTTTTTAATTGTTTTGGGTATTTAAATCTTGAGTATTTTCTAGTTTGAGTTTTTCTTCTTTTTTCTTATCGTGATTATATATTAATTTTAAGAATATTGGCGATAACAAACTCGTAATAATAATTAATAATACAATGAATGGCATAATATTATTATCAATAATTCCCGCTCCCTTAGAAGCTGTAACAAGACATACTTCCGCTCGAGCCATCATACCAACACCAATTTTTACGGAATCAGAGAATGAGTATTTGCAGCATTTAGCGGCGATTCCACATCCAATAAGTTTACCAACAATACCAGCTACAATAAATAAGCAACCAAATAATATAAATGAGCCACTTATTGATTCAAATTTAGTGGATATGCCAATGTTAGCAAAAAACACTGGAACAAACAACATATAACTTAATATATCAGTTTTTCTTTCAATATATCCGCTTTCGTTATTAGTGGATAAGATTAATCCTACAATATATGCGCCTGTAATATCAGCAATACCAAAATACTTTTCACTTAAATAAGCAATAATAAAGCAAAATGCTAAACTAAAGATAGGCACTAAGCGATGGTGCTCAAATCTTTTATCAAGCCATTTAAATGCTTTGCTAGCCACAAATGACAAAACCGCAATAACTGCAAAATATCCAACTGTTTTTAAAACAACAATCCAAGGATTAACTGCTTCTCCGCCATTGCCCTTTAAAGCAAGAACAAATGATAATACAATAATTCCTAAAACATCATCAATAATCGCGGCTGCAACAATCGTAGATCCCACTCTACTATTAAGTTTTCCCATTTCACGCAACGTTTGAACAGTAATGCCAACTGATGTTGCTGTTAAAATAGTTCCATAAAATAAATTTGTTAATAAGGCATCATGAGAAAGATTTGCAAATCCTCCGTTACATAATGTCGCAACTAAAAAGCCTAAGCCCATTGGAACAATAACACCTGCAATCGTAATAATAACTGCTGGTCCACCAACTGACTTAATTTGTTTTAAGTCTGTTTCTAGACCCGCAGAGAAAAGAATTAAGATTGCACCAATTTTAGATAAGAAGCCTAATCCTTCTTGTGTCGTTTCATTTAATATATCTTGATTAGGAATATAAGAAATTAATCCGATTAATAAGCCTGCTATAATCATACCAATTACTGATGGTAGATTTAATTTTTTACAAATTTTCATAAATATTTTTGAAAAAATGAGAATTAGTGCTAATGGCAACAATATAATATAATAATCACTAGCAATGCCTTCTAAAAACATATATAACATCTCCTTTAATTCACAACTTCACTATTATAGCACTACAAAAATATATTTAAAGATAAATCGTATAAAAAACTCGTCAGAAGACGAGCTAGTATTTTAATCAGTTACTGTAATTGTTAATGTATTGGAAGATGTAACATTATTAACGCTATCTGTAGCGGTAATAACGGATGTCCCTCTTCCTCCTGCTAAATCAAAATAATATTGATCTCCTATTGTTCCAATTACTTCATTAGATGAAGTAAATGTAACGTTATTTATTGGGGCTCCACTTGTTTGTGTTCCATTTGGAGTTGTAAGTAAATAATCTAGCAAATTCACACTTAAATCTTTTCCTTCACTAGCAAGAGCGCTTACTGATACTGTAATATTAGTTTCACTAAATTGAATACCTGTAATGATATTTTCTTCTAATGGTAAAGGTAAAGCACCTTCATAATCTACACGTTGTCCTTTTTTAGTTATGGAGAATTCACGTGTATATCCATCTGCAACTGTAGCATCTGGGCCATGTCTTCTTAAAGAAGCTACACTATAAGAATATTCATAAGCAAAATATCCTTCAGTGTAATATAAGTTATTTACATATCCATTTTTATCAATCATTACTTCAATGCCAGCAGCTTGAACATATTCATCATCTGTTAATGTTGAAGTATCTAAATAATAGTAAGTAATATCTTTACTACCATCATTATTTACAATGCCTTCATATGCAATATTTCCTTCACCATATCCACTTTTAAATAAACTAATAATTGTAAAAGCTTGAGTAGCTGGTCCTATTTCTAATGCGTAAGAAGCTTCTGTTTCTTCCATTTCATTACGTGTTAATCTATTTACAAAAGTTGAACTATATTTTTTGATAGTGGTAAATGCTTTTGTATCACTATCATATGTTTTTTGTTCGGTAAATGTTGCTGTTAACGGATTATCATAATCGCTATATCTAGTTAATCTTATTGATCCTTTTGATACTGTAATGTTGTTATCATATGCTGTAGTGGTGTAATTTTGTACAGTATACGATGACTTGCCTAAGTTATATGCTTGGACCGCTACATTAGTAACTTTATAGTCATTTAATGTGGCTAATACCAATTCGTCCATAAAGTCTTCTTCTGAAATTGTTTTTGGTTCATTAACACTTGTTGAATTGGAAGTGCTTGGTTTTGTAGATGTTGATTGAGAATTACTATTGCTAGTACTTGTTCCGTCTTTGCTTGTTGATACTGGAATATTCCATGATACAGGTTCTAATGAAGTTGATGGAAAACTAGTGCTATTACTAGCGCTTGGTTCTAATGATGGGGAATTAGAAGTGTCACTACTAGCGTTATTACAAGCTACTAGCCCTAATAAAGGTAAAAGGGCTAGTAATACTTTTTTATTATTCCTCATCTGGGTAAACAAATCCTTCACTTACGTAATATAATTCACGTGCCCATCCGACTGTGAATGTAGAATTTAATTTTTCTTCCACATTATCATTTGTTAATGTTGCAAAATCTACGCTTCTATTCCAAGAAATATAATCACATCTAAGTTTAAACTTAACATAACTAATTGTCCCGTCACCTTTTAAGTAAAGTTCAAACCCTAAAATAGTATCACGATATAAATTCTTTTTATCTTTTAATAAGAAGTTATTTGTTAAATTCTCATTTCCATTATCATAGAATGGTAATAAATTAATGACATTTTCGATGTCTCCGTAATATGTTGCCTTACGTAAACTTTCATCATAAGTAAAATCAGAAATAGATAATGCACTTAATAAGTGTGAATCAATAGTTCCTTCTTCATCAATACACATACCTGAACTTGAATTTACAAAGTCTCCACCAACATACTTGTATGAATTTGTATTATCATCGAATACTTGGTAGTAACTATCTTCTAAAGCTTTCTTTAAATTAGCTTTTTTAGCATCATCACCAGTATCTGGTTTGTTCTTGTTAACAACTGTAAGTTCAATTGTTCCTTGAACGCCACTTTCTGGATTAATTACTGCAATTACAGCCTTACCAGCACTAATACCGGTAACACGTCCATCATCATCAACACGTGCAACATTTTCGTTCTTACTTTGAACGATGACAGTTTTATTCAAAGCTGTTTCTGGTAATACTTTCCAAGTAATAGCAATAACTTCATCAACTTCAATTGTTGTTTTGGAAGATGAAACTTTAATCTCTTGAACAAAAGATTCATCAATATCAATTGGTAATTTACCAGTGAAATCTTCTAATGTACCTTTTGAAACACTAAATATTTGATTACTATAGTATGTTGGAACTACAGCACTCTTATCTTCAGCAGCATTATAAACATTTAAACTATAAAGATTTTGCGTTACTTCAAACATTTGTAAGAAGCCATTATCAACATTATCAAATTGGAAAACAAATGTACATTTTCTTAATTGATTTGTTTGTTCACTTTCATAAGTTGTTTCAAAACGAAGTGTAACATTACCTGTTACTTTATCTTGTACTGAACCATATAAACAAGATCCACCAGTTTCTGCGATAGCGGAATAGAATTGAATATAAGCATCATACCCTGCGCCACAAGTAACTTCTGATTGCGCAATTTCATATAATTCTTCTAATTCTGCTGGATCAGAAGAACCGGATAATAAACTCTTCTTTTGGGTATCATCAACAAAGAATCCATTTTTATATTTACGCATATAAATGAAATTGTTTGATTTGATAGTATAAACTTCATCAAATGTATCTTTAGTTATTGCATTGGGAGTTTCATAATTGAAATGCTCAATACTACCACTTCCGATAGTTAAATCATTTTTATATGATGTAGAATTGATAGTGCTTTTTTGGTTATATCTTTTTCCATTATTATATCCAATAACTTCATTAAGAACGATACTTGATTTAGCATTAGTAATATCTTTAATTCTTGCATCATTTACTAATAATTGTGCTTTATTAATATTAACTGAGCCATCATTTTCAATTACGCTTGTACTTGGTGTAGCAGAAGGCTTGTCACTTGTAATGGTTGATGGTGTCATTGATGGAGAAGTACTCGTTGATGGTAATGTAGTTGAATTATTTGTGCTTTCACTTGGTACGTTAGATGGTTGATTGGAATTTGATCCACTAGAATTTTGATTACAAGCCGCCATCAAACTACCAGCAAGTAATGTTGTCAGTAATAATAAACTTTTCTTTTTCATTTTGTTACCTCTTTTTATTTATATTTAAGCAATTTTCTTTGCATTTCCATATTGAGTGGATGCTACAGTTGAGCCTGGAATAAAGTGATATACCAAGGCGTGTCCATCTTTAGCAATAGCAAGGTGGATATCAACATAGTATCCTTTAGATTCTGTAGTTTCAAAGTTTTCAATTTCAATAACATAATAGTCCTCACCTAATATGTCAGTGAAATTTGAACTATGTGTTTGATCACTATCTGCGTTAGCGGTTAATGTCCATGTTCCTTTACCAGTAATTCGAGCAGTTGATCCACGATAGTTGTCTGTAATAGTAAATGTGCCATCATTTTCAAATTCAAACTTAAATCCAGTATGACTATAAGTACTCTTTTCTGCAAACCATGTGCTTCCGCCAAGTAATAATTCTACTTCATCCATTGGTAGCGGGCCTTCTGATACGAATACTTGTTTAGTTGCTGTTATCTTTTCATCGTTTTTAGCTTTAGCTATAACATCAACAAATCCAGTTTTCTTACCTTTTAAGTAAGTTTTTCCTGCTTCAATAACGATTTCTGCAAGTTTAGAATCACTTACACTCCAAACAAAGTCATTATCAGCAGAAGTAGGTTTTAAATTTTTAGTGTTTAATTCAATTTTTTCATCTTTTAAAACTGTTTCAGCACAATCCACTTCAAATGAAACAGGAGGTAATTTTTCTTTCACGGTTAATGTAATATTTTTACGTAAACCTGCGCTTGTTTCAAATGTTAATGTACATTTGCCTAAACCAACAGTATAAATAGAGCTATAATCATATAATTCTTTGTTTGGATCAACTGAACCATCTGAAGCATAACCTGGTCTTATTATTGATTGGTCACTAATTCCAACAAGGATTAGTGCATTGTTTTCTAAGTTTGTAGTTGGTTTAATGCTATCAGTTGCTGGTTCGATATAACTAATATTAATTTCTTGATTTAAAGGTACGTCTTTATAATCACTAGTGAAATATCTTGTTACATTGTTATCATAATAACGTCCTGAAAATTCAAAATCAGAAATGAAATAATCTTTTGTAAAATCTTGTGACTCTTCTAAATCTTTTTTAGGCTCTACCAATTTTTCAGAAGCATAACTTGCTAAATATGTTCCTTTAGGAGTAGCATCATCTTTTAATGTGCCATCATCATTAAATTGAGTAGCAATAACATATTGTTTTTTATCAATTACCACTGATGATAAATAGAAATTATCATCAATTGTTAATGTAGTAGTTACATATGCTTTGATAGTAACATAGCCACTATAATTTTTAATGTCATATACGGACTTAACTTCAATAACATGTTGTCCTTCAGTATCTGTAACATTAAAATCTAAAATTTCTTCACATTGTTCGCCATTAAATAAATCACTTAATGTAGATACTATTCCATAACAATTTACCATTTCTGAAGCACCGCTATCAGTAATTTGCTTACTTTCAGATCCCTCAGCAACATTAGCAACTATTTTTTGAGCAGTTGCTGTCGATGTTCTTTTATTAGTGTCAAATTTATTTACACTTAATAAATGAGTATCTGTTTTCTTTACAATTTTATTTATTGGATATTGTGTAGAGGATAATAAGTCAAAACCAGTAGATACAAAAGCATTATTATACATAGTTACACTTTCATCTGTACCAGTTACAGAATACATAGAAGTATATTTGTCATCTTTAATTTTTACTGTCATTGATGCTGTATTAGCTTGTGCTTTTGCTATTTTAGGAAGCATTGCTTTTAAAGCACTCATATTTTGAGGGTTAGCATATGCATCTTTAAACTCAGCAAATAAAGAAACATCACTTTTTACAATAAATGTATAAGGATTTTCTTTGCTAACTTCGTTTCCGCTTGCATCCACCCAAGCAACAAATTCTTTGCCTTCTGCTGAATTTGCTTGAATAGTTGCACTAGCGCCATAATCATATTCTCCAGAGCCAGTTCCATCAGTAATTGTAACTTGGAATTTTAGTATTTCATAAGTTGCGGTAAGTTTTACATTTTTAGTTACAATAAATGTGTAACTTTTTTCAGTTGATACTTCATTACCATTTTCATCAACCCATTTAACAAATTTTTTTCCTTCTTCAGGTTCATTAGCTACAACTGTGATACTGCTACCAGAAGTAACGTCATTCGCACCACCAGTTCCATTAACTACTTCAACGTTGAATTTTTCTACAACTGAAGTTGATGTTGAATCAGAAATAGAAGGTTTGCTTGATGAAGAAGTAGTTCCGCTAGCAGGCGTATCACAAGCCACTAATGCTAGACCAGCTAAAATAGTCAAAAACAATTTGCCTTTTTTCATATTCTTTCTCCTTTTGAAATTGAAAAAATCAATAAGATTACAAAATATTTTATTTCTAATAAAATCGTTTTTTAATCTATAGATTAATTGCAAATATAATACATTTAACATAGTTAAAAAACAAGCATGACTTTTTTGTAATTATATGAAAGCGCTTTCGCTTTACTATATGTAATGTTTATGCCATCAAAAACTTATAATAATTATCAACAAATTATTTGTTTTTTTCATTCAATTAATTATAATAATAGTTACTGGGGCCATAGCTCAGTTGGGAGAGCGCTTCGTTCGCAACGAAGAGGTCGCGAGTTCGATCCTCGTTGGCTCCACCAGTTTAATTGAATATATCCACTAAAATTTTACTTAAATAAAGTGATTTAGTGGATTTTTTTGTATAAAGAAGCAAAAAGAGAACCAGAATTTATCCAGTTCTCCAAAAATTAAATCTTTTAAATTTTATTTTTATAAAGTAGGTGCAAATGGCAAGTCATCTACACTACATTCTGTAATTGTAAATGATTTATTACTTGACCATGTCCATTGATTGTTAGTCTCTTTAATACATGATTGTAAGTTTACTTTAACACCATCTGCTAAATCTCCAGATAATGTATATGTACATTTCA
>CAKPJO010000061.1 GCA_934162685.1 uncultured Bacilli bacterium
AATGAATCATATACATCAAAATCTTCATTTATAGATAATGAAGAAATAGAAAAGAAAGATAATTATTTAGGGAAAAGAATATGCAGAAGCTTATATCAAGCAAGTAATGGAAGAGTTATAAATGCTGATTTAAATGCAGCATGTAACATACTAAAAAAAGTAAACCTAATAATGAGATAATATCAAATTTGAGGGATAGCGGTCTAACAATACCATATCGAGTACAGGTAAGATTATAGTTATTTACCTTAAACAAGTAATAACTATAACCATACATCATTAAAAAATGGGATTTTCATCCCATTTGTGATTAAAAATCATTTTTGTTCTTCTTGTGTGTCAAAAATTTAGAAAATAATCTATAATCTTGTCATTAATCATTTTCCTTAATTGTTTTTAAAATAATGCATGTTGACTTACTCAATACTTAAAATATATAATAATTATGGAAAAGCGAATTCCAAAAATATGAAAGGAAATTTAATATGAACTCAAAGAAAATTTTATCAATGCTTTTGGTTAGTTTGGGTGCATTCACATTAGTACTTTCTGGATGTAAGAACAACAATAATGATTCTTCAACAGATACTTCTAATTCTGAAAAACCATCTGAAACTACTTCATCTACTCCTACTGATAATTCTTCTACTGATAATACATCATCAAGTGAAGATACATCATCAAGTGTAGATGTAACGCCAGAAGCAAAAACATGGGAAGTTGCATTTAATGTAGATGTTCCTAAAGAAGAATTAACTGTATGGACTGATTTTGCAATCGATAAATCTATCGGTGTAGAATTAGGTGATGCAACATCAAAATCTAACTTAACTGGAAAGGATTTAACAGGGCGTACAACTGTACCTCTAGATAGTGATCCAGGAATGTATTATTTTGCTGTTGATGCTGATGGATATTTAGTATATGCATCTTATGGATTAGGTGCAGGTTATGGTTCACCATCTGATGGCTATTATCATAATTTAGATGCTGCAGATCCTTATAATATGGATTTCTGGGCATTGCATGATCAGTTTGAAAATTGGTCAACATGGTATTCAAGTGGACAAAAGAAGGTTGAAGTAAATGGTAAAAAATATAGTACATTTGCTTTATTTAACTTCGTTATTCCAGAAGATGGATTCGTAATTAAAGGCCATTTGGCTGAACAATCATTAAAAGAATTATTCAAAGAAATAGTTGGGGAAAGTCCTTTAACTGAAGTTGGACATGGTTGCGCAGGTGCGTTTGATTCTCAATATAACGCTGCTTGGGGTAAAGCAACAATTGCTCCTAAGGCTTTAGATAAATATTATTTCTACATTAATGATAACCATGAATTAGCTCTTCGTGAAAGAACTGCTGAAGAATTAAAGGATGCAGGCGGAGAACAATTAAAGGATACTCCATCTCATGGACCATTAACAGCTGAAGATGAATTAGAAAAATTTGCAACAATTGCTGATGCTTTAACTAAAAAAGATGGCGAAACTATTAGCAATGCAAAAGGTGTTATTACATATGTTAATGATACTGTAGCTTATGTACAAGATGAAAATGGTAATACTATAAGAGTAAGTGCTGATGCTATTAAAGATGCAAAAGTTGGAGATACAATTGCTTTTGATGGTACACTTGCAACTGTAAAAGGTCAACCACAAGTTAATGCAGCAACTGTTAAGACAATTACTGGCTATGGAACTGTAACTGCAATTGCTACAACTAATGTATCAGAAGATAATGTTGCTGACTTTGTAGGATTAAAGAATAACTTAAAGAAAATTAAAGCTGTTAAAGCTGAAGTAAAAGAAGCAAAGAAAGTTACAATTGGTGATGTTGAATTTGCAATAGATACTGAATTAACAGTTGGAGATTTTGTTGATTTTACTGGATTCTATACATTTGAAGATGGTAAGAATGTTATTCATACTATAGAAGATGTTGCTAAATATGCTAAGATTACTGTTCACACTGGTGATGTTACTGAAACTAAGGCTGGTGCTAAGGGCTCAGTATTAGAATTTTCACCTTCAAAATCTGATTCTACATATACATTTGTTAAATGGCAAGTTAAGAATGCTAATGGCGAATGGGAAGATGTTACAACTGATGCTGACTTAAAAGTTACTGTTGGAGATACTGATGTTGAATATCAAGCAGTATTTGAATTTGCTCCATGGGCAAAATTAGAAGAAGGATATACTGAATTTGGAACAGCTGATGTTCAATCAACATCAAAAGATTCTCCATTTACTGTATGGACTGATGATTCAGGCTTCGTTACTCATCAAGATGGTCAATGGGGAAAAGGAACTGTAAATTGTCAATGGAGAACAACTGTTGCTGTTGATGCAGAAGGAAAAGTTGCTTATGCAGTTTGGTGTCCTCAAAATGGTTATGGTGGACCTAGTGGAACTGGATATTATGCAAATGCTGCATACTATGTAAGACAAAATGAAAATGGTGTATGGGAAACAAATAACCCAACATTCAAATTACTTGAAGGTTATGGTGCATGGACACAAGAAGAACCAACAGCAGCTGGTAAGTTTGAAATTGTTGTTCCAAAGGGTGGTTTCTTAATGACTACATATAATAGTGATGCTTATGCTGGAGCTAGCACAATTGCAAAACTAGTTACTAAAGGTGCATTTACTGAATTAAATGATAGCAATGGTGCAAAATTTAATGTAAGAAATGCTGCTTATGACGATGTAAGAATGTTCTATGATAAGACAACAAATAAGGTTAAAGCATTTAAATATGAAGAACCTCAACCTAAAGTATTCACAGGCACTGATGAAGTTGTTCTTAATAATGATGGTTACACAATTGGTGTTGATGCAAATGGAAAAGTAATTTATGCTTCATTTGGATTAGGTGGTGGTTATGGTGGACCAGCAGATGGATTCTATCATGATGGAAATTATAAATTAGAAACTGGAAAAGTTTGTGGTATCTTTAATATATGGGCTACATTTAAACCATGGCCAGGTACAACTGATGATGGTAAAAATGCTTGGAATGAATACAATGTAGTTATTCCAGAAGGTGGCATGATTATTTCAGATACTAAAGAAAAAATGGCAAAATTAATTAATGAATTAACTGGCAAGGATGTAGCTACATTTACAGGAAATACTTTATTTGAAACAGAATTAGCAAAAGGTGCTTTAAATAATATGGTTGTAAAAGTTGTTGACGGGAAAATAACTGTTGAAGATAATACTCCTGTTGATACAAAAGCATACCAACCAATTACTTATACTGATTCAAAATATCAAATGAATTTCTTTGATCAATTTAAAGAAAAAGTATTAGCAAAAGAAGCAAATGAAACATTAACATCTGAAGTTGTTTCTGAAATCTTCTACGATAATGAAAATGCACAAATGTGGGCTGACTCTGGTTTCTCATCAATTGTTTATACAGACAATACTATTTTCCAATCTAAGACTTCTGCATGGGGCGGAAATGTAATGGTTGTAAACAAAGATGGAAAAATTGAATATATTGGTTCATTTGGTGGAAACAAGAGAGTTTTAGCAACTGATAACTATTATTTAAGAGCTAAAAATGCTCAAGAATCTCCAGCAGTTGATGCAGCTGGTAATATTTGCATCCCAGAAGGTGGCTTTGCAATTCAAGTTTGGACTGGAGTAAATAGCAATGCAACTCATAAATTAGCATATAGTGGATATGATGTAATTAGATCATTTGTATTAGCTTCAATGGGCTCAACATATATGAAAGTTGATACTATGCCAACTGATCACGTTGTTGGAAATACAGAAACTGCTGCAACAAAAGCATATGGCGAAAATAAAACTTTAGCTGTTGAACAAGGTAAAGGTAATATTATTTTCTCTAATATTTTCACTGGCTATCTTGATTATTTAACAGTTACAAGAGAAACAGTTGATGATGTTTACTTCAAGGGTAAATTAGTAGTTAGTTCAACTGATACAATTCAAAGTTTAGTTGAAAGAGCCCTTGCAAAAACAGAATATGTTAGAACAGTCATTAATGATGATGCTAAGTTTGAAGGCTATTGGGAAGAAGCAAAAGGTGGATTTAATTGGGGACTTCCAAATCAAACTGCAATAGATATTCAAAATTATATTGATGGAAAATCAGAACATGCAAATGCTGTTAACCAATTAAAGAGTTTAGCAATGGGAAAATCTTATATTGGTGAAACATATGTTGCTTTATGGGCTAAAGCTGGTTTAACAGTTTACTAGTATTTTAAGAATTAAAAATTAATTAAAGGATTCAAGTTTACTAACTTGGGTCCTTTTTTATAAAAAATACAAAAAACAATTGACATAAATACCAAATTAGTTCATAATATTAGAGCATATGGAAGAAGGCCTATAAGGTCTAATTTTAAAGAACCGGGTGAAAACGCCTGGTATTGTGTGAATGAAAGGAGAAAAAATATGCCAACAATTAATCAACTTGTTAAACAAGGAAGACAAAAAAGTGTTGTTAAATCTAAAGCTCCTGCATTAGGCAAAGGAAAAAATCTTTTACTTAAGAAGGAAACAAAGGTTAATTCACCTCAAAAGAAGGGTGTTTGTACTCGTGTAAGTATCATGAACCCAAGGAAACCTAACTCTGCAAATAGAAAATATGCCCGTGTAAGACTTTCAAATGGCTTTGAAGTTACTGCATATATCGGTGGAGAAGGACATAACCTACAAGAACACTCAGTTGTAATGATCCGTGGCGGCCGTGTTAAGGATTTACCAGGTGTACGTTACCATATCATTCGTGGAACTAGAGACTGTGCAGGTGTAAAAGATAGAAAGCAAGGACGCTCTTTGTATGGAACAAAGAAGCCAAAAGCTTAATTTAGGATAAGGAGGAAATCAAAATATGCCACGTAGAGGATGTATTGCTAAAAGAGATGTACTACCTGATCCAGTGTACAATTCAAAATTAGTTACTAAATTAGTAAATAAGATTATGTTAGATGGTAAAAAAGGAACAGCTCAAGGAATCTTATATGGAGCATTTGCTATCGTTGAAAAGAAAACTGGCGAAGCAGCATTAGATGTTTTTGGAAAAGCATTATCTAACATTACTCCAGTTGTTGAACTTAAAGTTCGCCGTATTGGTGGACAAAATTACCAAGTTCCAGTTGAAGTTTCAAAAGAAAGAAAAATCACTTTAGGTTTAAGATGGTTAGTTAACTATTCAAGAAACCGTGGTGAAAAAACTATGGAAGAAAGACTTGCTGCTGAAATTATTGATGCAGCTAATGGTGTTGGTGCTTCAGTTAAGAAAAGAGACGACACACATAAAATGGCAGAAGCAAATAAAGCATTTGCTCACTTCCGCTGGTAATTTTAATAATAGGTTGTTGATAAATTTATGGGACGCGAATATAGCTTAGAAAAAACTAGAAATATCGGTATCATGGCTCACATAGATGCTGGTAAGACTACTACAACAGAACGTATATTATTTTATACGGGTGTAAGCCACAAAATTGGTGAAGTTCATGATGGAACTGCAACAATGGACTGGATGGAACAAGAAAGAGAAAGAGGTATTACAATTACTTCTGCTTCAACTACAGCACACTGGAAAGGATATAGATTAAACATTATCGATACTCCAGGACACGTAGACTTTACTGCTGAAGTAGAAAGATCATTAAGAGTACTTGATGGAGCAGTTACAGTACTTGATGGAAAAAACGGCGTTGAAGCTCAAACTGAAACAGTTTGGAGACAAGGAAGCAAATACAATGTTCCAAGAATTGTATTTGTAAACAAACTTGATGCAATTGGCGCTGATTTTGAAATGTGTATTGAAACACTTCATAGTAGACTTGCTGCTGCAGGATATGCTGTTCAATATCCAGTAGGTAGAGAAAACAACTTTAAAGGTATTATTGATATTATTGAAAAGAAAACTTATATCTATAATGATGATAAAGGTTTAGATGTTACAATAATGGATAAAGTACTTGAAGGCTATGAAAGCAAAGTTGAAGAATTAAGAGGAAAATTGTTTGAAGCAATTTCTCAATATGATGATGCATTCTTTGAAAAATATATGGAAGATCCAACTGGTGAAAACATGGATATTGCTGATATTAAAAAGGCAATTAGATCTGGTGTTTTATCTGGAGAATTCTTTCCAGTATTTGCCGGTGCATCATATAAAAACAAAGGTATTCAATTACTATTAGATGGAGTAATTGATTATTTACCAAGTCCTTTAGATGTTGAACCTGCAAAGGGTACATTAAATGATGAAGAGTACGTTGTACCAGTATCAGATGATGCACCATTCTCAGCTTTAGCATTTAAGGTTATGACTGACCCTTATGTTGGAAAATTGACATACATTAGAGTTTATTCAGGAAAATTAACTTCTGGTTCTTATGTATATAACTCAACAAAAGGCAAAAAAGAAAGAATTTCAAGAATTTTATTAATGCACGCTAATTCAAGACGTGAAATTAACGAATTGTATACTGGAGATATTGCCGCAGTAATTGGCTTAAAAGATACTACAACTGGTGATACTTTAGCAAATGAAAATACACCTGTAATTCTTGAATCATTAGTATTCCCAGAACCAGTTATTTCACAAGCAATTGAACCATGTTCTAAAAATGATCAAGAAAAATTACAAATTGCTTTAGCAAAGCTTGCTGAAGAAGATCCTACTTTTAAAGCATATACCAATGCTGAAACAGGTCAAACAATTATTTCTGGTATGGGTGAACTTCACCTTGATATTATAGTTGATCGTGTACGTCGTGAATTCCACGTACAAGCAAATGTAGGTGAACCGCAAGTTGCATATCGTGAAACAATTCAAGCAACAGGTGAGGTTGAAGGTAAATTCGTTCGTCAAAGTGGTGGTAAGGGCCAATACGGTGATGTATGGATTAAGTTTGAACCAAACCCAGGAAAAGGCTTTGAATTCGTTGATGGAACTGTTGGTGGAAGTGTTCCTGGTGAATACATTAAGCCAGTAAGAGATGGCTTAGTTGATGCTATGGCTGGTGGAATTAAGTGGGGTTATCCAGCAATAGATATTAAGGCTACATTATTTGATGGTTCATACCATGAGGTTGACTCTTCAGAAGCAGCATTTAAAATTGCGGCATCAATGGCATTCCATCAAGCAGCAAATGTTTGTAAAGCAGTTTTACTAGAACCAATTATGAGTCTTGAGGTTACAGTACCTATGGAATACATGGGAGACGTAATGGGTAATATTTCTTCAAAGAGAGGAAAGATTGATGGTATGGAAGCAAAAGGAAATGCTCAAATCATTAAAGCCTTTATTCCATTAGCTGGAATGTTTGGCTATGCTACATCACTTCGTTCTTTAACAGCTGGAAGAGGAACATTTACTATGCAATTCTCTCATTATGAAGTAGTTCCTGAATCTATAATGAGTAAAATGGAAACAAAACATTAATAAAAAACAAAAAAAAAGATTTTTGAATCAATTTATATTGATTTAAAATATAAAAAATTATAAAATAATACTATAGTAAAAAAATATTGGAGGAAAATTAAAATGGCAAAAGCAAAATTTGATAGAAGTAAGCCACACGTTAATATTGGTACAATCGGACACGTTGACCATGGAAAAACTACACTTACTGCAGCTATCACTAAAGTATTAGCAGAAAAGGGTGGAGCTACATTCACAAAATATGATGAAATTGATAAGGCTCCAGAAGAAAAAGCAAGAGGTATCACTATTAATACTGCTCACGTAGAATACCAAACTGAAAAGAGACACTATGCACACGTTGACTGTCCAGGACACGCTGACTATGTAAAGAACATGATTACTGGTGCAGCTCAAATGGATGGAGCTATCCTAGTTGTTGCAGCTACTGATGGACCAATGCCTCAAACTCGTGAACACATCTTACTTGCTCGTCAAGTTGGTGTTCCTTATATCGTTGTTTACCTAAATAAATGTGATATGGTAGATGATGAAGAATTATTAGATTTAGTTGAAATGGAAGTTCGTGATCTATTAACTGAATACGGATTCCCAGGTGATGATACTCCAATCATTCGTGGTTCAGCTTTAAAGGCTCTTGAAGGAGATCCTAAGTATGTTGAATCTATCAACCAATTAATGGAAGCTGTTGACACATATATTCCTACTCCAGTTCATGATACAGATAAGCCATTCTTAATGCCTATCGAAGATGTTATGACAATTTCTGGTCGTGGTACAGTTGTTACAGGACGTGTTGAACGTGGTATCATTAACTTAAACGATCCAGTAGAAATCGTTGGTATTAAAGAAACTCAAAAATCAGTTGTTACTGGTCTTGAAATGTTCCGTAAGTTATTAGACTTTGCTGAAGCAGGAGATAACGTTGGTGCATTACTTCGTGGTATTAACAGAGATCAAGTTATCCGTGGTCAAGTATTAGCTAAACCAGGATCAGTTCATCCACATCACAAGTTCACTGCAGCTTGTTATATCTTAACTAAAGAAGAAGGTGGACGTCATAAACCATTCGTTAAGAATTACCGTCCTCAATTCTACTTCAGAACTACTGACGTTACAGGAGTTATCGAATTACCTGATGATGTAGCAATGGTTATGCCAGGTGATAACGTAACATTCACTGTTGAATTAATTCACCCAATCGCTGTTGAAAAGGGAACTAAGTTCTCAATCCGTGAAGGTGGACATACAATTGGTGCTGGAAACGTTGTAGATATTATTGAATAATTAATCTAACAATAGGGTAGAGAGAAAATAATTAATATTTTCGTCCCTCCCATTGCACCGTACGTACGGGTCTCGTATACGGCGCTACATTTATATTGATTACAAACTACTAA
>CAKPJO010000062.1 GCA_934162685.1 uncultured Bacilli bacterium
GTCTAGAATGCATTTTAAAAAAATATATGATATATTACTAGCGTAATGGGGAGTGAAAAAAATGAAATTAGAACCAATTATTGAAAGTCTTTTAGATACCGATTTTTATAAGTTTAATATGAATCAATTAATGTTTCATAAATATCAAGAACCAATAGGAGAATATCATTTTAAGTGTCGTAATAAAGATGTTACTTTTAATGAAGAAATGTTACAAGAAATAAATGAGCAAATCGATCATTTATGTACCTTAACATTTAAAAAGGAAGAATTAGATTATTTAAGTTCAATATCTTTTATTAAAGACGATTATATAAAATTCTTATCAACGTTTAAATTGGATAGAAGTTATGTTGATTGCCATTTGAATGATAAAAAAGAACTAGTGTGTGTGGTTAAAGGACCATGTTATTTATCTATGCCTTTTGAAATTTATTTATTAGAAATAATTAATGAGGTATATTTTCGTTTAAAATATGATTATCAAGAATTATTAAAAGAAGCAAAAGAACGTTTAGATGCTAAAATAAATAAAATGCAAAATGGTACATATACTTTTAAATTTGCGGAATTTGGATGCCGTAGGAGGCTATCACGTGAATTCCAAGATTATATGGTAAAAGAATTTGTGACTAAAACCAAAAATTGTGTTGGAACGTCTAATGTTTATTTAGCAATGAAATACAATGTTACACCAATTGGTACATACGCTCATGAATTAGTGCAAATGTATCAAGGAATTGATGGGTTAGATATTGCTTTTGATAACAAATATACAATGGATGATTGGTATGAAGAATATAAAGGCGCAAACGGAATAGCATTAACAGATACATTAACTACTGATTTATTCTTGCTGGATTTTGACTTTAATAATGCAAGTCGTTACAAAGGTGTAAGACATGATTCTGGTGATCCTTATGAATGGGGAGAAAAAATTCTTTCTCATTATGAAAAATTAGGAATAAATACCAAAGAAAAAACATTGCTATTTAGTGATAGCTTAAATTTTGATAAAGCACAAGCTTTGTTTGATTATTTTAAAGATCGTGCAATTGTATCGTTTGGAATTGGAACATATTGCTCAAATGATACTGATGAACAAGCATTGAATATTGTTATCAAATTACAAAGAATAAATGGGAAACCAGTTGCTAAGTTATCTGATGTAGATGGAAAGACAATGTGTTTAGATGATGATTATTTGACTAATTTAAAAGCGATTGTATCTAAACGAGTGAATGGTTCATATAGTAATTAGTTTAGCAATTCGTCAAATAAACTTAATGTTATTAAAAAAATGCTTTATTATTTAGTAATAAAGCGTTATAATATCTACAATTATTTTCTTTTATTAGTACGAGGAGGAAAAAACATGAAGAAAAAATTATTTTTATTGGTTCCTGCTATGTTATTTGCTTTAGTGGCATGTGATGGAAACAATTCATCGACATCAACATCAACATCAGGAAATACGTCAACTAGTACAAGCAACTCAACAAATGGAGATACTAAAGAATACATTTCATTAAAAGCATTGAAATCTATTTTTGAATCTTACACTGCGGTTGGCACTTATACTTATGCTCAAAGAGTAGGATTTACCAATAGTGGTAATACGTTTAATTTAACAACACGTTATCAAGTTGGTGGCCTTGAGATGGGTATCTCATATAACGGAACATCAATTAATCGTCAATATGTTAATAATGATGGCTATGTAGCTCAATGGCATCATGACGTTGATAATGTTGTAAGATTACAAAATCTTACTACAACAAGCGGTGCTAAAGCGGTATGGTCATTAGATAATGATTTTGAAAGTGTTGTTTCAGTAAAGCAATTCGTTAAACAAAGTGATGGTAGTTACTTAGTTACTAATGATGATACTAAAACCGCTATTGCATCAGCAATGGCTATAGGCATGATTCAACTTGGTGCTTATGACCCAGATAATCAAACTATTGATACTATGAAGGTTCAAGTTAGTGATGATAAAATTGTTGGAATCAGTTTTGAAACAGCTGAATACATAAGTAGTAGCGTACGCTATAAAGATACTGCTTCGTTTGTTTTATCTGGACAAGGTACTACAGTTGTAGAATGTGAGTTAAAAGCTTATGATACTTATCCAGAAGCATCTTTATTAAAAGAAGCTTTTGAAAAAGTTGGAAGCAAAGCTGTTGCAATAATTGATACTAAGAACACTTATACAACAGGTACTGTCAGTAAATCTCAAAATTATACTCAAAAAGTATATATGAGTGACACATTATATTATTCAAACTATGAACATACAAATAGCACAACTGGTGTAAAATATACGCAAGGTATTGCACATTCTGATGCTGTTAATGGTACAGTAATATTTACTGCTGATACAACAGGAAAACTTACTCCTACTAATGCTTATCAAGGATTAGAATTATCTAATACATTATATGGTTTACGTCTTACAAGTATTGCTCCTGAAATGTTTGAATATAAAAACGGAAAATATGTTACAAGAAGTGAAGCTGACGCTGCCACTGTTGGAGCATATTTATTACAAGATGGTTCTGAAGAATATGTTACTGAAATAAGCATTACTTTAGATTCTGACAAAAACATTACAGTAAGCTATGATTATACCGCAAGAGCATCTACTGCAACGTTAATTTCTAAAAATACAATGACATATGCCTCATATGATGATAACGAATTATCATTCCTAGATTTTGCTGGTATGGAAGCACAACTTGAAAAAGCAAAAGGTATTGATGCTAACATGGTTGCCTCTTGGTCAAATGGTACACTTAATGTTGAAATTTCTCAATTCGTTGTAATGGTTGATGGTTTTGTTCTTACAATATCTGAAACTAGCGAAGGTGTTATTAAAGGAACATATGTTAATAATAGCAGTGAAACAGTTAATGTTACATTAACACTAGTTCCTGCAACTGAAACAAGTAGTGCAAAAGTAAATGTATCATTAAATGATGGAGAAGCTACATCATTATTAAAAGCAATTGAACTTAATACTACTTACGTTTCTACAAAATTCCCAATGGAATATTTAAAACAATTCTTAGGTGCTGCTAACGCAAATATTAATATTCCAGAATTAACTGGCACTAGATTTGAATTTATGCAAGTATCAAAAGATGGTTATCATCCTTACTTTGCTATTGCTGTTGATGGAAAAGAAGCTGGCGTTGAATATGCTCAAGTATTAAAATTAGCTGGTTGGACTGTTTCAATGTCAACTGATGGTAGTAGTTATACATGTTACGACCCATCAAATAGTATAACTGTTGTTATTATGATTAACTCAGATTCTAATGGCGAATATACATTAGTTGCTTACTTTAACCAAGCTTTATCACAACAATAAAGTAATATTACTATGGCGGTTCATTCTAAAAATGGACCGTCATTTTTTTAATCTATATTTTGATTCTATTTTTCGATTTTAATTGAGTACGTATTTTCATAAATTTATCTTCAGTACACAACTAAACTCATTGATATTTTGTAATAATTTTTGAAAAAAGTGAATTTATAAGCATGTTTTTTATTGTGGAATTTACTTATTTGACTAGCATGACGAAAAAAAATAAAAAAAGTAAAAAAAACACTTGCATTATTCGTTAGAATCCTATATATTATTTATTGCGTAAGAGATAAATACAAATACGCTTAATGACGTGGGGCCATAGCTCAGCTGGGAGAGCGCCTGATTTGCATTCAGGAGGTCAGGGGTTCGATCCCCCTTGGCTCCACCATTTATTTTATTCAATGGCTGTGTAGCTCAGTTGGTTTAGAGCGGCCGGTTCATACCCGGCAGGTCGAGGGTTCGAATCCCCCCGCAGCTACCAATAATTGGACCCTTAGCTCAACGGTCAGAGCTCCCGGCTCATAACCGGTTGGTTATAGGTTCGAATCCTATAGGGTCCACCAACTAATATTACATTATGGAGACTTACCCAAGTGGTTGAAGGGTCCAGTCTTGAAAACTGGTAGGGGATGCAAGTCCCGCAAGAGTTCGAATCTCTTAGTCTCCGCCATCTTATTATCGCGGGGTAGAGCAGCCTGGTAGCTCGTCGGGCTCATAACCCGGAGGCCGGAAGTTCAAATCTTCCCCCCGCAACCAATGGAACTGTGGTGTAGCGGTTAACATGTCTCCCTGTCACGGAGAAGACCGCGGGTTCGATTCCCGTCAGTTCCGCCATTTGGCTCGATAGCTCAGTAGGTAGAGCAAAGGACTGAAAATCCTTGTGTCCCCAGTTCAATCCTGGGTTGAGCCACCATCGTTAATTTAGTGCCATTCAAGGCACTTTTTTTGTTTTATTTACTCCCGTTGTATGGTAATATTATTTATACGTGTAAGGAGTCTAATTTATATGCCTATTATTATTACTTGTATATTGTCTTTATTAGCTGGTAGTGGCGTTTTTATTGCTGGCATGAATATGATGAGTGGTGCTTTAGAAAGAACTACGGGCCGTGGCTTAAAAAAATTATTAGAAAAAATTGGAAATAATCCCATCATAGGAGTGGGAATTGGTGCTGGGATAACAGCGTTAATCCAAAGTTCTGCAGCAACTAGCGTTATGACCATTGGCCTTGTTAATGCGGGCGTAATGACTCTTACACAGGCTGCAGCAATCATCATGGGTGCAAATATTGGAACAACTGTTACAGGCTTGTTAGTATCTTTATCTAGTCTTAATATTTCTTTGTTTACATCAGTACTTGCCTTCATTGGTGTTATGATGACTTTTTTTAAAAATGAAAATGTAAAAAATATTGGCTCCATATTATGTGGGCTAGGTTTAGTATTTATAGGATTAGATTTAATGAGTGCATCATTTGCAAATGAAGGAATTAAATCAATATTTATCAATGTGTTTTCAAAAATTGATTTTCCATTATTATTAATATTAGTAGGAATATTATTTACAGCAATAGTACAATCATCATCTGCAGTAACAGGATTAGTAATTGTAATGGTAGGTCAAGGAGCTTTAAAAACAGGGAATGCTCTATTTATAATATTAGGCTCTAATATTGGCACATGTGTTACAGCATTAATTGCCACTATTGGAACGTCAACTAATGCAAAAAGAGCCGGTGTAATACACTTATTATTTAACATTATTGGCACAATTATATTTGCTGCTATTATATGGCCGTTAGAAGATAATATCGTTAATTTGTTGGATTCCTTATTTAGTGGTAATGCTGAATTACAAATAGCGGTTTTCCATATTACTTTTAATATTGTTACAACCATATTATTATTACCATTTATAAAAGTACTCGTCAAATTAGCATCAATAATTGTAAAAGATAAAAAGAATGCTAATTCAGAAGTATATCTAAAATATATTGATGAAAGATTATTAAGAACGCCATCAATTGCTATTACTCAAGTAAAAAAAGAAGTTGAATACATGGCTAGTATTGCTAAAACAAATTTGAGTTCGGCAATGGATAAATTACTTAAAAATGAAAATATGGATTTAGATCAATTTAAATCTAATGAAAATCAAATTAATTTTATGAATACAGAAATTACTAAATTTTTAATTAAATTAGCGCCACTAATGAATGGCAATAACGAGAAAATAGTTGGATCTTATTTCCACGTTATTAACGATATTGAAAGAATTGGTGACCATGCAGAAAATATGCTAGACATTAGTAATGAATTAACAAAAGAAAATGGCGATTTTTCTAATAATGGTAAGGAAGATATTGAAAAAATGTATGAAAAAATAAAAGAGATGTATAATTTATCTCTTGAAATATTTGATGAGTATGATGTAAAGCATCTTAATTCATTAAATGGATTAGAAGAAACTGTTGATGAATTAAAAAGCAAGTTTACTTCGGAACATTATGTGCGCTTATCAATGGGAGATTGTAAAGTAGAACTCAACTCTTTATTTATATCTACAATATCAAATCTAGAAAGAGTAGCGGATCATTTAGTCAATATTGGTAATAGTATCGTAAATCCTACTGGTGATGAGTGTAACAATTAATTGTAAATAATCATACTTTTGACAATAATAAATAATGTGATGCAAATTATGTTTCATTAAACAAAAATTTTAAGTAAAGGAATATGATAAGAATGGGACAAAAATATAATAGATTATGCATGGATGATTTACCACTTGAAGATATACCTTTAAGTGAATATCCACGCATGCAATTACAAAGAGATTCTTATTTATGTCTTAATGGTAAATGGGATTTAAAAATATCTAAATCCCCAAAATTACCAGACGAATACAATGAATCAGTAATTGTTCCTTTTCCTATTGAATCAGCGTTATCAGGAATTGAAAAAAAACTTAAAAAAGGTGAATATATTTATTATCGAAAGACATTTTCTATTAATAAGCAATTTAACAAAGATCGTATTATTTTGCATTTTGATGCAGTTGATCAAATTTGTGAAGTTTATTTAAATGGTTATATGGTTTGTAAGCATGAAGGAGGATATTTACCTTTTGAAGTTGATATTACAAACGTAATTTTGGATAAAAATGAATTAATAGTAAAAGTAAAAGATGATTTAAATAAATTATATGGATATGGTAAACAAGCTAGAAAATCAAAAGGAATGTGGTACACAAAAATATCTGGCATATGGAAAACATGTTGGATAGAAAGTACGCCAATGAATTATTTTAAAAAACTTAAAATATCAACCACATTAAACAAAGTGACTATTGAAATAGACACAAAAATAAAACATAAAGTTCTTACTTTGAATGGAAAAAAATATAAGTTTGATACAAATAGTATAGAAATAGAAATTGAAAATCCTCAATATTGGACGCCAGATAATCCATTTTTATATTATTTTACATTAAAAGGGGAAAAAGATTTTATCAAATCATATTTTGCTTTAAGAACAATTAGTTGTGGCATGAATAATGATTATCATTGTATTTTGTTAAATAATAAGCCATATTTTTTTAATGGACTGTTAGATCAAGGATATTTTCCAGACGGAATTTTAACTCCCAAAACATATCAAAAATATGAAGATGAAATTTTAGCACTTAAAAAATTAGGATTTAATACTCTTAGAAAACATATAAAAATTGAAGCAGATTACTTTTATTATTTATGTGATAAATTGGGAATGATTGTTTTTCAAGATTTTGTTAATAATGGTAGTTATAATTATTTAGGAGATACAATATTGCCAAATATTGGTTTTGTAAAAAGATTAAAAAAAGGATTTAATGTAAAAAAAGAAATCAAAGAACAATTTAAAAAGGAAACCGCCCAAACAATTGATATGTTATATAATCACCCTTCAGTCGTTTATTATACGATTTTCAATGAAGGTTGGGGACAATTCGATGCAGATATGATGTATGATTTTGTAAAAAGTCTTGATTCTAGTAGAATTATTGATACGACATCGGGATGGTTTAAATCTAATAAATCAGATGTAATTTCCGAACATATTTATTTTAAAGATATAAAATTTAGTAAGCAAAATAAACCAATCATTCTTTCAGAATTTGGAGGATATGTGTTTAAAATATTAGAGCATTCATATAATTTGACTAATACATATGGATATAAAACATTTAAAACTATAGAAGATTATCAAAATGCACTAAATAAATTATATAAAGAAAAAATATTACCTTATGCATTAAAAGAATTATCAGGATGCATTTATACACAAGTAAGTGATATTGAAGATGAAACAAATGGTGTTTTTACTTATGATCGTAAAGTAACAAAAATAATCGAACCTATTTTACTGAACATTAATAAATAATAATAAAAGTTTTCAGCAAATGTAAAAAGTAATCATTTTTCAGGAAAAAATTGCATAAATTTGTAAAAGAGTCAATAAAAGTTATATTTTTTTGCAAAAAAAATGTAAAAATAGTTGTCATTTTAGTTAAATGTTGTAAAATATGAATATACTTTAAAAAAAGGGGAGTTTAATATGGAATTTAAAGTTAAAGGTAAAGCAGCCGCATTTGTTATGTTGAACATTGTTTCATTTATGTTCGTTGTTGTATTTGGCTTAGCTATGTTAGGCGGAGACTTCTTTGCTTACATTGGTAGAGCTTGTCACTATGTGTATTTCTTCACATTTGTTAGACCAATCGATTACAAATCATTTATCGCATTTGTTATTGGTTTATTAGCGTTAGCTTCACTAATTTATTGGATTGTTCATGCTAGTAAAAAAGGTACACTTACAATGGTGGAAATGTTAGCACCAATAACATCTATTGTATTACCAATGGTTTTATTATCTGCATTCCGTGGTATATTTTTAGGAGTTTGGAAAAATTCTGATAAAGCACTTGTTGTTATTGAATTAGTTTTCTTAGCAATTTATACAATTTGCGCAATTGCATCATTAGTATTCTCATTCAAAGCTGCTAGAGCAGAAAGAAAAGCTTTAAAAGCATCTGAAGAAGTAGAAGAAAACGTTGACGTTAAAGTTGTTGAAGAAGAACCAGTACAAGAAGAAGTCAAAGAAGAAGCTGAACCAGTCGTTGAAGAAGACGAAGTGGAAGAAGAAAAGGTTGAAGAAGAACCTGTTGAAGAAGAACCAGAAGAGTTCGAAGAAGACGAAGCTGCTGAAGAGCAAGTTGAAGAAGCAGTTGTTGATGTAAAAACAGGAACTAAAAAAGTCATTAGAAGACCATTCGATGAAAAAATGACTAAGGCTAGTGCTGAAATTAAAGAGAACTATAACATTTTAAAGAATGAATTATTAAGTTATGGTGTAAAATCACGTGTATCACATGG
>CAKPJO010000063.1 GCA_934162685.1 uncultured Bacilli bacterium
TCCTTATACATGGGCATTATTAACAAGTATGCCAGATTTAGATACTAAAGAAAAATTAGAAGCAATTCCTGGTACACCACCAAACTTAATTTATCCGCCTGTTGGTGATGCTTTTGCTGAAAGAAATAAATATGCGATGGAGATTGATTTTGAAGAACAACCGCCTTTATTTAAAGTAAGTGATACACATTATGCTGCAACTTGGTTGTTACATCCAAATGCTCCAAAAGTTAAACCACCCAAAATTATATTAGACCGTATTAAAAGAATGAAAAAACTAGGGGGGAAGTAATATGAGCGAAGAAAGGAAAGTATTATTAAAAGTTGAACATCTTGAACAATATTTTAAAATGGGTAAAAACACTTTAAAGGCTGTTGATGATGTTAGCTTTGAAATATATAAAGGCGAAGTATTAGGCCTTGTTGGTGAGTCTGGATGTGGCAAAACCACAACAGGTCGTTCTATTATTCGCTTATATGATATTACCGGTGGTTCTATTTATTTTGATGGAGAAAGGATCGCAGCGGGCACTCGTCCTTATAAACAAGCAATTAAAGATGCGAAGTTAGCTTATAAAGAAAAAGTTAAAGAATTAACTGCTTCTTATAAAGAAAAAGTAAAAAATGGCGAAGATCAAAAACTAAGTAAAGAAGAATTTGAAAAAGCAAAATCAGTGGCGTTAGACGAAATGTTAAAAATAGTAGAAGAGAATACTAAACAAATTAAATCGGCGCGTGATGATCATGAAAATTGTAATAAAAAATTTGCTGAATTTGAAATGAATAAAGTACGTGAAAAACATGCTCCTGAAATAAGAAAATTAGATTTAGCAATAGAGAATGCAATTAGCGAAGAAGAAAAATCAAAAGCAATATTAAATAAAAAAGAATTTATGAAAAAATATAATGACGAACTTAAACTAGCAAGTAAAGATCGCATTATGAATAAAATGCAAATGATTTTCCAAGATCCAATTGCTTCTTTAGATCCTCGTATGACAGTTCATGATATTATCGCCGAAGGATTAGTAATCCGTGGTATTAAAGATAAAAAGTATATTGATGAACAAGTTTATAAGGTGTTAAAATTAGTTGGATTAGTTCCTGAACATGCTTCTAGATATCCTCATGAATTCTCTGGTGGACAAAGACAAAGAATTGGTATTGCACGTGCAATCATATTAAATCCAGAATTAATTATTGCTGATGAACCAATATCTGCCCTTGATGTTTCTATTCAAGCACAAGTAATTAATCTTCTTAATGAACTTCGTGATAAAATGGGATTGACTATATTATTTATTGCTCATGACTTATCGGTTGTTAAGTATTTCTCAGATCGTATTGCGGTCATGTATTTTGGTAAAATTGTTGAACTTGCTAGCTCGGATGAATTATTTGCTCATCCTTTACATCCTTATACGAAGTCACTATTATCTGCAATTCCACTTCCTGATCCAAAATATGAGAAGCTTAGAAAGAGAATTACTTATAATCCTCTAGCCGCTCATGATTATTCAAAAGAAAAACCAACTCTAAAAGAAATATTACCTGGACATTTTATTTCTTGTAACAGTGAAGAATTTGTCCGTTATCAAAAAGAGATTAAAGAAAAGGATTTGATCAAAAATGAAAAGTAAAATTGCTAAATATCTTGTAACATTTACTCTTGGTATATTACTAGCTTTCGTTATTATGGTTTTAAAAGATATTTTCCATAGTGCAAGTGTTAAAGATACATTCCATATACTTACCGATGCATTTTTTGTTCCGGGTGTTCTAATTGCCTGTTTTGGTGTATTAGTTATTGCCACGAATGGTGGAACATTTGATATGTTAGCGTATGGAGTTATGCAATTTTTTAATCTTTTTAGAAAAGATCCTACCAATAGAAAATATAAGACATTTTACGATTATAAAAAAGCCCAAGAAGATAAAAAAATTGAATTCTGGTATTTAATAATCGTCGGCGCTATATTAATTGGAATCTCCTTGATATTCTTAGCAATTTATAACAATAAGTAACTTAATGACCTAGATTAAAATAAATAGTAATTATTTATAAAATCTAGGTTTTTATATTGCAAAAATAAAGCAAAAAGTTATACTTTAAGTATGCGCCCATAGCTCAGCTGGATAGAGCATCAGACTTCGAATCTGAGTGTCATGAGTTCAAATCTTATTGGGCGCGCCAAGATTTATAAAATGTTCCCAGAATTTTGCTAAAATAGGGCAAAAAATAATTTTAGGGATTTTAAATAGCATAAATAAAATGCAATTATTATTTTCTAATTGAACGTAGTAGCATGGTAATAAGTGGTACAAACATCGTCGCAATTTTATAAGCAATAATTAATACAGTCGAAAAAAATCAAAGACTTTGAAAAAAATCGAATGTAGTGTTAATTATTTCAATAACAAATTGAAAAAAATAATTATTATAAATTTAGGAGAAATTTACTATGAAGAAATTATTAGCGATATTTGCATCTTGTTTGTTGGTTGGATGTACATCAACTACATATGTGGTTAGAAATTGTATTGAACAACAAAATGCTACATTATTCTCGGCAAAATATAGTTATTTTCAAGGAACAAGAAATTACAAAATAAATGTTAATGAAGATAAATCAGTCAAAGTTAATATTACTACTTCAAAAGGAACTTTAAATGTAAAAGTTTATGATAGTTCTACATCATTTTATGAAGGAAATATTGATAGTGACTTTTCATTTACTTTAAATTTAAATAAAGGAAAATATAAAGTAAGTTTAACTACAAAAGAGCATTCTGGTAGTTATAGTTTTTCTTGGTAAATTATTTAATTAATAATTTAATTCTTTATATTCCCGTAAATGTGTTAAAATACCACTAGGAGAGAATTATGCGAGGATTAAATTTTTCATTTGCTAATACAAGATCCGCTATTGATATGATTATTAAAAGTATTAAGAAAGTATCGAAGATTGTTTTTTATATTAGCCAAAGTTTATTCGCTATTTGGTCAATATTTTTAGTAATCAAAAATATAAATAAACCTTTGTATCTCGTTATTTATGCAATTTTATGTATTTGCACAATCGCTATTTTTATTATTTCTATTCTATTTAATGGTGAAACAAACTTACCTAGAAAATTGAAAGCAATAAGAAAAAAGAAATTTAAATATAGTAAATATGTAATTAAATCGATTATGTATTTGCTCAAACTAATAATTATAGCCGTATCAATTTATGAATTAGTAACAACAAGTGAGAATTTATCACTTAAATTTTCCACTATTTTTATGGCTATTATTTTATGCTTTCAAGTAATATCTGATATCGTGTTAAGTTTAGTTAGTAAATATGTTGAAATGCTTTCAATTGGTTTGCAACTAGATACTAAATATTTAAATACGCATTTTTTATCTAATACATTAGATGTTATTGCTGGTAAGAAGTCAAAAGAAAACTATTTTACTGATGATGAAGAAAAAGTTGCTCAAGCTATTGAACAAAATAGAATCGAACTTAAAGAAAAGCAAGATAAAGAAAGAATAAAAAACACCAAAAAGAATTGGGCCATTATGTTTAAAAGAAAGCCAAAAGTAGAAGTAATTAAGCTAACAAATAAAGAAAAGAAAGAAATGCTATTACAATATGAAAATAATAAAAAAGATGCAATAGCGTTAATTGAATCTAAGGATCAAGTTGATAAATTATTAAAAAAATCACAAAAAGTAGCAAATGCATTACCGAAGCAAAAAGAATTTAAAGACATTCCAGTGCTTTTAAAAATTGTTAAATCATATGTTCTTGGTGATTATAAAGAAATGCCAACGAACATAATATCATCAATTGTTGGAGCTTTGATGTATTTAGTAACTCCATTTGATGATACTCCGATTTCAATACCTTTAGATATAGTAAAAAAAGATTCTTTTATATTCAAAAAATGTAATAAAATTATAAAAAACGATTTCAATAAATATATTGAAAATCAAGATAAAAAATTATTAGAAATGGTAAAATGATTGATTTATGATAGTGAATTTTAAATTATTAATGGCAATGTTTGTATTAACAACATTACCAACACAATATGATGCAAGAAATGCTGGCTATGAAAGCAAACTAAAAGATCAAGGAAATACTAATTTGTGCTGGGCATATTCAGCGATGAATGCCTCTGAAGCATCAATATTAAAAGATGGTTTAGCAGATAGTGTTTCTTTAAATCCTACCTCGATAGCGTATCATCGTTATAATCGGGAAGAAGATTTATTAGGAAATTTTAAAGGCGAACAAAGTGATGCTGATTTTTTACAAGCTTTTGGTAATGTCGGAATTGTTGCTAGCTTATTATCAGAATGGTATGGTCCAGTAGAAGAAAATATATCATATAAAGCAAATCCGTTTTATAATTCAAAATTTAAGTTAACTGACACTCTTGAAATTTCTAATTCATCATATACAAAAGAAGAAAAAATTAATGCAATAAAGCAAGCAATATTAGATTATGGAGCCGTGACATTTTCTTATTATAATGCTAGAGAAACATATTATTATAATCCTAAAAACGAAACTAATACAAATGGTGTTGCTCATGCTTGTACATTAATTGGTTGGGATGATAATATTGCTAGTTCATCCTTTTTTCCAGGCGGAGCGAGTCAAAACGGAGGGTGGTTAGTAAAGAATAGTTATTCATCTTTACCATATTTTTACCTTTCCTATGATTCTGACTCTTCACAAGCTTATGCTTTTAAGTATAAAAAAAGTGATGCATTTGACTACAATTATTTTTATGATAACTCACTTGATGATTCTATTAGTTCATTATATGCTGTTAAAAATGCTGCCAATATATTTGAAGTTAAAAAATCAAATCAAGTATTAAAAGCAGTAAATATTGGATTAAGCGGATTTAACACTAATTGTAAGATTAAAATTTATACTAATATTAGTGATACTAGCAATCCGACAAACGGAACATTAGTTTATGAAAAAGAACAAATACTTGATTTTCCTGGCTATCGTACAATTTATATTGATGAGCCAGTAAAACTAACACTAGGAACATATTATAGTGTTATTGTAGAAGTAAATGGCAATTCTTTTATTCGGATAGGACAAAATATAAGTCCATTATCATTTAGATATTCTTCTTATTGGAATAAAGTGAGTAATTACGCTCCTCGAATTAAAGCATTTACTAGTGAAAATAATTATCAAGAAAAAGAAAGTTTAGATAATGCCAATATTGAAGTAAATGATTATATTTATACAGGCAAGGAAATAAAACCAGAAATTATAGTTAAATTAAATAACAAACAAATAACTGATTATGAAGTTACATACTCTAATAACATTAATGCTGGGACTGCTAAAGGAATAATCACTTCTTCACTTTATGAAGGACAAAAAGAATTTACATTTAATATTAATCATAAATCAATTGATAGCGATGATATTGATTATAGCCTTAATAATAATGAATTTATTTATGATAAAACTGCAAAAGAACCTATAGTTGAGTTATCTTATAATTCATTGAAATTAATTAAAGATAATGATTATTCAATTTCTTATCACGATAATATTAATGCTGGTAGTGCCTATGCATTAATTAAAGGAATTAATAATTTTAGTGGTGAAAGAAAAATTTATTATCAAATAAATAAAGCTACATTAGAAAATGTAATAACTTCGGTCAATGTTAGTAAAAATATTACTTATTTAAATGAAATTGCTTTGAATGATAATTATGCTTGGGTTAATGAAAATTTAAAAGTTGATAATTTAAATAAAGCAAAGATTCGATATGTTGGAGAAGATAAAGATAATTATGTACAAACAGAATTTGAAGTGATATTAATTCATGAACAAAACACTGAAATAGATGATGATTCACTGCCAGATCAAGAAAAAAGCAACAATAAATTAAATGGTATTTTAATTGCTTTATCATTTATAGTAGTGATATTAATCTTTGTAATAATTTGTTTAAAATCAAAAAAGCACATAAATTACAAATAATATTCTTATATTAATGCTCTATAAGCATATAATAAACATTTAAATAAGAATTAAATTAAAATGTGCTCTTGTTTATTAAATAGAAAAATAGTTATATTGTGGAGAGTAAATAAAAGCAATAGAACAATAATTATGCTATGAATAATACATCAAAATTTGTGTATTTTAGCTAATCCGCCTTTAGCGGTTTCCTTATAATCTGTTGATAAGGCAATACCAGTTTCTTTCATAACCGCAATTACTTCATCAAGAGATATAGCATTATGTCGATGTGGCACTAAATGTTTAGCAAAAACATAAGAATTAAATGCTTTAATCGCTGATATGGAATTTCTTTCTATACAAGGAATAGCAACGTATCCTCCGACTGGATCACAAGTTAAACCTAATTGGTGTTCTAAAGCCATTTCGGAGGCATATTCAATATAATCCAATCCTAATCCATTCGCGGCGCAAAGTGCTCCAGCGGCCATACAAGTAGCAGAACCAATCTCGGCTTGACATCCTCCAACAGCACCAGAAATAGTGGCATTCTTTTTAATAACGCAGCCAATTAATCCGGCAATAATTAAACCATCGATTAATTGTTTTTCACTATAATTCATTTGTTTCTTTAAATAATATAAAACAGCAGGAAGTACACCAGCTGATCCACATGTCGGAGCGGTAACTACCAAACTTCCTCCGGAATTAGATTCACTTACCGCATAAGCATAAGTAGAAATAAATAAATCCCTTTTATCATCATTATTACTACAACTTATTGCTTCTTTATATAAAGTAGGAGCAATTCTTTTAATATGTAACTTACCAGCAATATATCCTTCAGTTACAAGTCCTTGTTTTATTTCTTTTTCCATATGATTAAGAATATGCTTTAAATAATCTTCAATATCTTCATCATCAAATTTCTTAACAAATTCCAAATAAGATAATTTGTTTTGCTCAATATATTCTCTAATTTCTTTAAAAGAAGAAAAAGGATAAACCATTTTATCAGTCTCAGCTTTTTCGCCTTTTTTTTCAATTTGCCCGCCACCAATCGAATAATATGTTGCGGATTTAACTAATTTATCATCTAAATAAGCTTCTATTTGCATAGTATTAGGAAAACTAGGAGTAGTTTTTAAATCAAACTTTACTTCAACATCCTTTAAAGTGTCTATAATTATCTTATCAGTTAAGTGGCCTTTTCCTGTTAAGGCAAGCGAACCAAAAAGAGTAACTACATAGTGATAGTTATTAGGTTCTAAACTATTTAGAAAATCTAAGCAAATTCGATATGGGCCAATAGTGTGGCTAGATGATGGTCCAGGACCAATGCGATATAAATCTTTAAGCGAACAAAGCATAATATTAATATATTCGTAGTTATACGAACTCCTCACTTAATAAGTATAGATTATTATTGCTATTTTGGAAATTGTTTTTTGTGTTTTATTTACCATAAATTTGGTAAACTATTTATATAAACAACAAGGAGAATGATTATGTGTACTGCCGCAACTTATAAAACCACAGATTTCTATTTTGGAAGAACATTAGATTATGAATTTTCGTATGGTGAAACTGTTACGATTATGCCAAGAAATTATGAAATAAAATTAAGGTTTTTAGATAATATAAAAAAGCATTATGCAATTATAGGAATGGCACATGTAACTGATAGTTATCCTTTATTTTATGAAGCAATGAACGAAAAAGGACTTTGTATAGCAGGCTTAAATTTCGTGGGAAATGCACACTATTTTGAACCCCAAAAAGACAAAATTAACGTAGCACAATTTGAGTTTATTCCTTATATTCTTGTTAGTTGTAAGAGTGTTGATGAAGTTATTAAATTAATGAAAAACATTAATATAACTAATACCCCATATAGTGATGAATACCCAATTGGTCAACTTCATTGGATAGTTGCTGACCATAATAAATCAATTACTATAGAATCTACTAGTGAAGGAATTAGAGTTTATGATAATCCAGTTGGTGTTTTAACTAATAATCCACCATTTGATAAGCAAATGGAAAATTTAAATAATTATAAATATTTATCAACCAAAAATTCTAAAAATAGTTTAAATGATGATAAACGCTTTTATAGTAGAGGATTAGGTGCAGTGGGTTTACCTGGTGATATTTCTAGTCAGTCTCGCTTTGTACGTGTAGCTTTTACAAAAATGAATTCTTTATCAAAAAGTGATGAACTATCTAGTGTAAGTCAATTCTTTCATATATTAGGTAGCGTTGATCAAGTGAGAGGATGCTGCGAACTAGAAGATAAAAAATATGAAATCACTATTTATACTTCATGCCTAAACGCGACAAAAGGAATATATTATTACACTACTTATGATAATCATCAAATTAATAAAGTGGATATGCACAAAGTGGATTTAGATAGTAAAAATTTATTCGAATATAAATTACGTACAAGTGAAAATATTTATGAACAAAATTAATGCTTAAAACATGGCTAAAAATAGCACAAATTAAAAATGTAGGCGCCTATTTTGATGTTTCTAATGCTTCAAAATATTTATCTAATTGGAGCAAAAATATTAAAGTATCATCTAAAGGCTATATGTTAGGATATAATAATTTAAAAGATCCTTCGGTATCTTCTTTTTATCGCTTTTTAGCTAAAGTTGGCGATAAAATGATGAAAATGCAAATTGTACGTATTGATTTTGATTAGATTAAATAGTGATTATATAGAATCAAAG
>CAKPJO010000064.1 GCA_934162685.1 uncultured Bacilli bacterium
GATATAAATTGCGCTGTAGCGTCTAAATCTGCAATTGCGCCATTTTTAATTGGGTTAATAATTTTAATGCCTTGAGGAGTGCGACCAATAAGTTTGGCAGCTTCATATCCGACCGCATAAGTATGGTTGTTTGATTCGTTAACGGCAATACAAGTTGGTTCATTAAAAATAATACCATTAGGCTTAATATAAATGACGGTATTGCTTGTTCCTAAATCAATAGCAATGCTCTTATTAAACATTCTAATCACCTCGTTATTTAAGTTTATCACATTTGTTTTTTTAATTGTAGATTGTAATATAAATAATGTAAAATAAAGTTGGTGATAATATGCTTAAAAAACTTTTAAAAACGCAAGTTAAAAAACAAGAAAAAATGTTAGAAAAATGGCTAACAAAAAGAGAATTAGAACACCATTTTCCTATTGAAAAAGTAGAATGTATTTCTAACGTTTCTTATTCAAGTGATGATTTAGATATTCATAAGATGGATATTTATTATCCAAAAGAAAATAAAGAAAAATTACCAGTAATTATTAATATTCATGGTGGAGGATTTTTACTAGGAAAAAAAGAAGTAAATAAACTTTTTTGTGCGGATTTAGCTTTAAAAGGATTTGTAGTATTTTGCGTAGAATATCCTCTTATTCCTGATTGTTACATTTTTGATATTTTTAATGACTTAGTAGAGGCTATTAATAATATTAATGAAGTAGCGATTAATTATAACGGAGATATAAATAATTTGTTTCTTGTTGGCGATAGTGCAGGTGCTTATTTAGCGTATTATTTGTCGGCTTTTAAAAACAATGAGAAAATTAGAAAATCTTTTAATGTTAAAAAAATTATTCCATCTATTAAAGCGATTGGCTTAATTAGTGGTATGTTTTACACAACAAAATTTGATCAAATTGGCATGTTTTTGCCAAAATTTATTTATGGAAACAAATACAAGAAATCTAGTTTTTATCAATATATTAATCCTGAAAACGAAGAACTTGTTAAAAGCATATCAAAAGCCTTTTTAGTGACTGGCAAAGGTGACTTCTTGCGTCATTATAGTCGAAATCTTGTTAAGAGATTTGATAACTATCAAATAAAATACGAATTTTTAGATTTAGTAGGTGAAAAGTCTTTACCACACGCTTATGTGGCAATGTTACCGGAATTAAAAGAATCACAAATTGCTATTAATAAAATGATAGAATTTTTTAAAATATAAGAAATGCCATGCTTATGAAATTGATTTAGAACTTAATAAAAAATGAAAATTAATAATTTTGATGTTTTTCTCCACGATAAGACATAAGTATTAGAAAAAATATTAAAAGAATATCTACAAATTGAGGTAGTACAAATGCAATTTAATTATGTTAGTTATAATTATAATGATAACACCATCTAATCTTGACTTTGTTATGAAATAGTCAAAAATATCATAAAACAGTTATAGTTAAGGGATGATTATATTAAATTTTGGAAAGATAAAGAATTTACCATCAATATTTGTCTATTTGTAAAACATTAGAAGATGTTAAAAAAAATGAAATTACGTAAATTGCTAAAAGAAAATGAACATTATTTATATCAAAAATTCTTATAATTACAAAATATTGCCAGAAATGATGAATTCGTGTTTACAATAAGGAAAAACAACAAATCCTTAATTATGGTAGCGATATCATAATGGAATTTTTTTAAAATATAGTTAAAAAATAAAATTTATGTAATAAAGATTAAATATCTATGTTATAATAATTCAGTTAAAAAATAAGGAGATGTCAAAATGTCAAAAAAGGTTTTCGAATTAGATTTCGAAGGTAAAAAACTGATCGTTGAAGCAGGCGAAATAGCCAAACAAGCTGATGGTGCTGTATTAGTTCGCTTGAATGATACCGTAGTTTTATCCACAGCATGTGCTTCAGATGAAGCCAAAGATACCGATTTTTTCCCATTAACAGTTGGTTATGAAGAAAAGCAATACGCAATCGGTAAAATTCCAGGAAGTTTCTTAAGACGTGAAGGTCGTCCTGGTGAACACGCAACTTTAACAGCGCGTTTAATTGATAGACCAATTCGTCCAATGTTCTCAGAAGGATTTAGAAATGAAGTCCAAGTAGTTAATACTGTTATGTCAGTTGATTTAGATTCAACTCCAGAAATGACTGCAATGTTTGGTGCTTCTCTTGCTTTATCTATTTCTGATATTCCATTTGATGGACCAATTGCTGGTGTTTATGTCGGTAGAGTAGATGGCAAATTCATTATTAATCCATCAGTAGAAGAAAAAGAAAAAAGTGATATTAATCTAGCAGTTGCAGGTACTAGCGAAGCAATCAACATGGTTGAAGCTGGTGCAGCAGAAGTTAGTGAAGAAGATATGCTTGACGCTATCATGTTCGGTCATGAAGCAATTAAAAAATTATGTGCTTTCCAAAAAGAAATTATTAAAGAAATTGGAAAACCAAAACGTTCAGTTGATTTATATCATGTTGATGAAGCAATTGAAAAAGATGTCCGTGATCAAGCTGAAGCTCGTTTGAAAAAATCAGTTTCAATTGTTGATAAACTTGAAAGATATGCTGCAATTGATGCAATTGATAAAGAAGTACTTGATAAATACGAAGCTAAAAAATACGATAACGAAAAAGAAAAAGCTAAAACTATTATGCAAGTACACGATGTTCTTGAAACAATCGTTTCTGAAGAAGTACGTCGTTTAATTACTGAAGAAAAAATTAGACCAGATGGACGTAAGATTGATGAAATTCGTCCACTTGATGCTCAAATCGATTTATTACCAAGAGTACATGGTTCCGCTATGTTTACTCGTGGACAAACTCAAGTTATTTCTGTTTGTACTTTAGGTCCAAAAACTGATGAGCAAATTATTGATAACTTAACCGATGAAGATTCTAAACGTTGGATGCACCACTATAACTTCCCACCTTATTCAGTTGGTGAAGTTGGTAGAATGGGTACACCAGGACGTCGTGAAATCGGTCATGGTGCTTTAGGTGAAAGAGCATTATCTTATGTTATTCCTAGTGAAGAAGAATTCCCTTATACTATTCGTTGTGTAGCAGAAGTTGTTGAATCAAATGGTTCATCTTCTCAAGCATCTATTTGTGCTTCCACAATGGCTTTAATGGCTGCCGGTGTCCCAATTAAGGCTCCAGTTGCAGGTATTGCTATGGGATTAATTTCTAGTGGACCACTTGATGGTAATCACCCATACACAATCTTAACTGATATTCAAGGTATGGAAGACCACTATGGCGATATGGACTTTAAAGTTGCAGGTACTGATGATGGTATTACAGCTTTACAAATGGATATCAAGATTAAAGGTATTACTAAAGAGGTATTACGTGAAGCTTTAGCGCAAGCTCATGGCGCTCGTGCTCAAATTATGAAAGTAATTAAAGGCGCAATTAGTGAACCTCGTAAAGATGTCGGTAAATATGCACCAAAACTTGCTCAAATGAAGATTGATGTTGATAAGATTCGTGATGTTATTGGACAAGGCGGTAAAGTCATTAATGATATTATTGCTAAATGTGATAATGTGAAGATAGATATTGAAGATGACGGACACGTTGTTATTTACCATATGAATAGAGACGCTATTAACAAAGCTGTTAAGATGATTGAAGATATCGTCCGTGAAGCTAAAGTTGGCGAAATCTATGAAGGCAAAGTAGTTCGTATTGAATCTTATGGTTGCTTTGTAAATCTATTTGGTGACGTTGATGGTTTATGTCATGTTTCTAAATTAGCTCATCGTCGTATTGAACATCCAAAAGATGTTGTTAAATTAGGTCAAAAACTCAAAGTTATCGTTACAGATATTGATGAGAAAGGTCGTATTAACTTATCTCATAAAGAATTTGAACCAAAACCTGAGAAAAAAGAAGTTAAAGTAGAAGAACAAAAAGAAGAAAAAGCTGAATAGTTAAAATTTAAAATTAAGCGTAGGAAATCCCAATTTCTTACGCTTTTTATTATGCAGTTAAACGCTTTCAAAAAAATGCTAAAGCAAATTACTTGAAAATATATCTTAAATAAGTAAAATATTCTTACCAATAAAATATTATTGGATTTTTTTTACTATATGTGTACCTATCATGGAATCAATCTACACCATAAGAAATCTAGAAAGGAGAAGTATATTTGATTGAATATACTCACAAATAAATTATGCAAAAAAAGTTATATGAATTGCCAAAAATTGAAATTATTGATATTGAGTGTGAAGATGTAATACTAAGCAGTAGTTTAAATGATCAAGGCAATCTAGATTGGGATAACAAAAAATATGATGGAGAGGTTTGGGGTGAGTAATATGAATAAAAAGATAATTGTTTTACCTTTATTATCGGTTATAGCTCTAGCATCTTTTGGACTTTTAATTCATTCTAATAAAAATATTCTTGAAGAAAGTACAATATTAGAAGGAAATGCAACAAAGTTAGTTAAACGTAGTGAATCATCAGTTGCTACAGTATCTAATGTACTTAAGGTGCAAGTATCCGATACAAAAGTCAAAAATGGTGAAAATGTAAAAAGTATTCGTTTTGTAGCGGGAATTTCTAGTTTAAATATTGTTCCACATTTTGAAAGAGCGGAAATCAATGTTGATGATAAGGTCATCATGCCACAAAGAAGTATTAGTGTTAGTTGTGCTTATTCTTCTATTACATATGGAGAAGGAACTAAAAAAGCATCGGAAATATTTGGTGAAGGATATGAATATTTTATTTCTTACACATTAAGCGATATTCCAGAACAATATTGGTTTACTCCTATTGATATTACTTTAAAAGTAGAAGGCAGTGATACAAGCGTAAATAAAATAGCTAACGTAGCCGCTTTAGCAGAAGAATATCAAAATAGTAGTGATTATTCATTCTATAAGATTGACGATGATAATGTCGCAATTGGATTAGCAAATATGGAATTAGAAGAAGCGAATATCCCTGAATATTATTTAGAAGTAGAAAATACTGATACAACTTTGTTAGGAAAAAGAATTAGAATTACAAGTGTCGGGTATTATGAATTATCACAAGATGCTAAAAACAATATTTTCTTTATGTCATCTTCTTTGAAATCAGTTAATATTCCAGAAGGAGTAAAAAATATTGGATCATATTGTTTTTATGGTGCTAGTATTACATCTATTAAATTGCCTCAGTCGCTAACAAGCATTGAAAATTGTGCGTTTATAGAGACAAACTCACTTGAGCAAATAATATTACCAAAAAATGTTGTTTTAGGAAATAGTGTGTTTGGTGCCCATCATAGTAACTTTAAGATTTATTTTGAAGGAAATGATGTACCAGCATCATGGAAAAATGTAGATTGGTCTCATGGCATAAACGCCCCAGTATCTGATCATTTCTTCTTATATTCGGAAACTGAACCAACTGGAACTTCAACTTATAGTTATTGGCATTATGACGCTAATAACAATCCAGTACTTTGGTAAAAAATGTAAAACAAATCAATAATGATTACGTTTAAATGATGTAATCATTATTTTTTTAACAAAGAAAAATGTTTTTTGCTTTGTTAAATAACTAAAATAATATATACTATTTAACATATAGATAAAGGAGAGACGATTTATGAATAAAAAAGTATTATTTCCCCTTATAGGCGCTATGTTGCTTGCAGGATGTAATTCCAATAACAACTCTAATAGTAATTCAAATTCGAATATTAGCAGTAATTCTACTTCCGCTAGTGTGGATGCTAAATTAAATGAGTTATTAGAACTTTTAAGTGGAGATTTAAAATTAGAAGGTAACTATGTTAAGAATCAAGTTAACCATACTATTACAACTATATTTTTAGAAAATAGTTATGCTTGCCAAGAAATTAGTGAAGAAGAATCTTATTTGCAAAAATTTATAAAGACTGAAGATGGTATTTATAAACAATCAATTAACAAGGATAATGAAGTTGAAAATAAGATAGTAACTAAAGATTCAACTGCTTGGAGTAAATATGCTAACCCATTTAAAAATTTAGATGCTAATAGTTTTACTAAAAGTACAGCAACTACTTATTTAGTTAAAAATAATTTAGTCCAAAATATTAGTGCCATTGTAACTGGTTGGGACTTTGTAGTTAAATCTATGCAATTATCAGTTACAGATAAAGTACAATTAATCATTAATGTTGATGGAAAATTTAATGGTGATATGACATTTACATTTGATGTAACAAAAGCAACAGAAGATTTAAATATTATATACGCCACTAATGCAAAAAGTGAAACGCTCAGCATAGCGGTAGAAGATATTTATAAAAACTATGTTATAACAGATGTTAAACATGTTGCGGGTCAAGACGATGAAACTAAAGTTTATTATCGTACAGAAGATGTTTTCTTCAGTTCATATGAAGATAGTGAAACTAGTAACTATGGTTACGCATTTAAAAATGATGCTATTTATTCATTTAAAGTAGAAAATGGCTTAGCTCGTGATGTCGTCTTATTTAGTGATGATACATCTACAGAAATTAATTTCCGTTTAGATTTTGATTTTTCTTGGGATTTATTTAGATATGATGCTACAAATGATATTTATGTAACACAAGATAAGACAGCGGTTAACTTAGTGGCATCTGCATTTGCTTATAGTTATGATTCATATGTTGAATTTAGTAATTATGCGACAAGTATTGAAGTTAAATTAAAAGGAGAAGCATTAGATTATTATGTTGTTCATGGTTTTATGAATGGCGTTAGTTACGAAAGAAAAATTACTGTTAGTAATATTGGTAGTGCTACTCAACCATTTGATGTAACTTCTATTGATAATAATAAAGAAGATTTAAGCAAAATAAATGAAAGTTATTATGGTACTTACAAAGGAACATTAGAGGCTGGTACATTAGCGGGTATTACCAGTGATATAACTCTTGTAATTAGTAGTAACAAAGTTACTCTTAATGGTGAAGAAGTTACAATTAGCAAAATAAAATACTATGAAAATAAATATATTGAAGCTTATTTTGAATGGAAAGGTGTAGAATTATTCTTCTCTGAATACATTCAATCTGGAGATGCTGGCAAATCATTACAAATCGCTAATGAATCATTCTCAATTAGATCTAGTGAACTTAAAAAAGACGCTAGTAATAGTTGTGCAGATATTGCTGGTACTTATAAAGCAAGTGGATTATATTCTTATAATGATGAGAATTCATATGATGTTACTATCGTAATTACTAATAATGCTATGACATTAAATTTTGATAATGGAGAGTTAGCAAATGTTTCATTTACTTTTGTTAATAAAAGTGACGATGATATTTATACATTTAAAGATGCTAATGATAAAACATTAGAAGTTTCCTTTTATGAAAAAGTATTATTAATAGAATACGACGTATTAGGATTTCATACTGATTCAGGTGAGTTTATTAAACAAAATGAATCACCAGATACTCCTGATAAACCAACTAATGATTTATCATCAATTGTTGGCACATGGAAAGCTGAAACTGTTTATAACTATGATACTTCTAAAAACATCGATTGGGTTCAAGTTGTAATTAGTGAAGATGGTAGCCTTGTCTTAACAAGTAGTGATGCTTCTATTAACGGAACATTTACATTTACTAAATTTGAAAGTACAGTTGCTCATTTTACTAATGGTGAAGTAGAATTAACTTTTGAATTATATGATAACGTAGGCTATGTTGAATGTGCAACATTTGGAATTCATTCTGATTCAGGAGACTTCATTAAGCAAAATTAGATTATAAAAATATACTTTAAATACCATTGTATATTTAAAAATATAATGGTATTTTATTTATAAAATGTAAGGAGGCAAAAGTTATGAAGAAAAGTATTATTTATCCTTTAATGGCAATGAGTATTGTTTTGCTTGCTGGCTGTAATAAAGGCTCAAATTCAACGTCTAATAATGGCTCAAATTCAACAATAGATGATAAAAAGACTTTTGTGGTAGCGTATTATTCTGAAGATAATAAGTTACTTTATGAAGAAGAAGTAAAAAAAGGGGAAAGTTCTTTATATAAGGGTGAAGAACCAACAAAAAATTCAGATGTTTTAAATTTTGAATATAGTTTTTTCGCTTGGGATAAAGACTTAACTAACGTACAAGAAGATTTAGAAGTTCATCCTATTTTTAAAAAATTATCTGCTGAAGAATTAGAAGTAGGAGATTATACATATCGTCGTTTTATTAATGAAAACAATGAGACAGAAGCTTATGAAATTTATAAATATAATAACTTTGATGATGAAATTAGCGTGACTTTACCTCAAACATATTTAGATAAACCAATTATCCAAATTGGAAAAGCTTGTTTTATGGAAACACCAGTTACATCACTTGTTGTTCCTGAGGGAATTGAAGTAATTGATGCTTATGCGTTTAATAGTTGTGATTTATTAAGTAGTGTCACTTTACCTTCATCACTTCGAATTATTAATCACGCGGCATTTTATTTAACAAGTACTTTAAAGAGTATTGATTTAAAAAACACTCAATTTATCGGCGAAGATAACTTTGAATTATGCGGTAGTTTAAAATCATTAAATATAAGTGATAGTAACACGTTTTATAGCACATATGAAAATGGATTATATTTAAATGATTATTCTACAC
>CAKPJO010000065.1 GCA_934162685.1 uncultured Bacilli bacterium
CATCAACTGTATCATGTCATAGTGCTGCACGTAATTTCTTAGATGTTTATGAAATTAAAATTAATGGTACAGTTATATCATCTTCTGCAGTTATTCCAGCTGGTGAGATGTGGACACAATATGTTCAACTATTATTAGGAGAGTTTAACTTTGTAGAAGGCGAAAATACTATTGAAGTGACATATAAACAACAAGCATTAGGATGGCAAACATATAACTTCCGTGATATTCAAATTGTTTCTGAATGTGGCATAGAATTAGTAGATGCCAATTAATGTAGATTAAACTGTTTAATTAAAACTGTGGAAACTTAATTATTTAAGTACTTCCGCAGTTTTTAATTTGGTTAAAATCATGTTTTTAAATCGACTAAAAAATAACAAATATGAAAAATATTATTTCAAAATTATTAGTTCTAATTTGAAAAGAAAAATAGTGCAAATGTGCACTATTTTGTATACTCCATTAATTTATCACCGGTCAATAAGTTATAAATACTTATCGTGTTATTCTCCCATATAGCGTAAGAGTTGATTTTATCGCCCTTTGGAATAGAAATAGATCCCGGATTAATATATGTAACACCATCTACATTTGTTATTTCATGAATATGGCTATGGCCGAATAAGACAACATCAACTTTTTTCTTTTTATAAGGATTTTGCGGATTAATTTTATGTCCGTGTGTTAAATAAGCAGTAATATTATCATCAATTTCTTTTCCTTTTCTTATTGGAAACTTTAAAACCATTTGATCAACTTCAGCATCACAATTACCACGAACACAAATGATTTTATCTTTTAGTTCATTTAATAAAGGAATAATCTTTTTAGGAGCATATTGCTTTGGTAAGTCGTTTCTTGGACCATGGTATAAGACATCACCAAGAATAAAAATTTTGTCACATTTTTCTTTTTTGAATACTTTTAAGGCTTTATTTAAATAATAATAAGAACCATGAATATCAGATATAATTAAATATTTCATATTAATCCACCTCGGATTTAGTATAAAACTTTTTGAAGTATAACAAAAGCAAAATTATAAATATAAGTTTTCATATTTGTTAATGAAATTATCTAGTTTATCTTTATCTTTGATGATATTGTTTTTAATGCGTTTTGCTTTTAGATAATAATTACAAGCTAATTCTTTTTTGTTTGTTTTTAAATAAATATCAGCAAGCAACATATATAATTCGGATAAACCAAAAGATATTTCAGGATTATCAGTGTTTTTACTGATTGATTCTAGATAGTAAGATTCAGCTTTATCATAATTTTTTTCTTTATAATAAGTGTTACCAATATTAAATAGAGCCATTGATAAGTTAGCATTTATTATATGTTGTTTATTAATTATATTAATATATTCAGCAAAAGATTCTCTAGCAATTTCTAACTCATTTACTTCAATCGCAGTTAATCCAATTCTATTTAAAATAACAATATAATTAGAGTAATCAATATTATCGCCTTTTTTAATTTCCTCTAAAGCTAATTGTTGATATTTTAAAGCAGAACTATAATCATTTTTATTAAAGTAAGTAGAACCAATATAAGACAAAATATAACTAATCAAATTATAATCATTTAAATCAATTTTAAGAGCTAACTCATAAGCTCTTGTATTTAGAGAGTTAGAAAAATCATACATTTCAAATCTTTCATTATTATCATTCTTCTGATTATAAAAATTCATATCTTGACTATTATAGGTTGTTTCATCAACATGAAATAAATCAGCGTAATTAATGTCACAGACGCAATTACCAAAGCGATGGAGTATTAATACCATTAATTCGTCTTCGCCTTTTAAAACATCGCTTATGTGTTTAATAATAGCTATTAACTCACTATTAGATAGGCCAATGTTACGAAATACATCAATACATCGAGATAAAAATAGTTTTAAAGAACTTGTGTCTAATGAAGTATTCTTAATAACGCTTTCGATTATTATTTGGTGCAAACTAAAACCATTATCTTCATTAACAATTCCTTTTTTTACTAAAGAAGCACATTTTTTAAGCAAAGTTCTATCGATTTTTTGTAGTTCGCCTTTTGTAATTCCATGCGGGAAAAGTGCAAGAATTTTTAACATGTATAATTCTTCATCATTTAATTTTGAATAATCAAATAAAGTTGATATCTTTTCTTCATCGCTATCAAATTCATTTAAGTCATTTAATAGATTATCATTAAATAATTCTTCAAATGTATAACACATCTCGTTAGCGTAGTTACCAATTAATTTAATCATTAAAGTATGATATCCAACTTTTTGAATAATTTTCTTTGCATAATTAGCTTCTTTTTCAGAATGTTCTTGCTTTGCATAAGCAAATAACATTCTTATTAAAGATTCTTCATTCAATGCTTTTAATTTATAACTTACGCAGAAGTTGTATTTATTTCTTGAAGAAATAATAACTGAACATCCTAAAGTAGTAAGTGGAAGAAGATCCGCTTCATTTATATAATCCGCTCCATCGATAACAAGAAGACACTCTGTAGATAGATTTTGTAATAAAATCATCTTTCTTTGATATAGTGCTTTAGTTTTAGTAATTGATGTATCAATTATAGAATCTAAAAATTTAGCATCATTAAAGCCATTAAATGGAATAGAAGCAATAGTGTCTTCAATAGAATTACGATATTTACAAATATGAATACTATGATAAGCATCAGAATTACTATAAAAAGCAAAGAAATGTTTTAATAAAGATGTTTTTCCAATTCCGCCCATGCCATATAAATTAATAATTCTATTTTTTGCTAGCAAATCATGAATATTTTTAATATCATCTTCTCTCCCAATAAATACATCATCATTTTCAAAATAGGCATAACTATCTTGTGGATAAGGATTAACGATATTAGAGACGTTATTGTCTAGTAAAACTCGTACACTTTCAAGAACTTCTGATAATTTCTTAGCATATTCAGGAAACAATTGGAGAATTTGACTTCTTTGTAATGGCCTTAGTATTTTACCCATTTTATCGTACGGATGCATTACATCACTAATTTGTATAGGCAAAACTTTTTTGCTTTGCTTAACGGCGTATATAAGCTCATTTTGACACCATTTAGAATCAAGTGATTCATCACACAAAATAAAAACAATAATTTTGGAATTGTCTATAGCGGAATATATCTCATCAATATAATCAACACCATTAGGTATTGAATTAGGAGCAATCCATACATCGTAATTATTTTCAATTAACAAATTAGCAATATCGTTTGCTGCGATTGCGCGCTTTGTCGAATAAGAAATCATTATGTCATGTTTTATAAAACGGCTATCGACACACATAGTATTCACCTCTTTAGAATTATTAAGCTGTCAATCTAGTTTCCACTAATATAATAACATTTTTTGCTTAAGTGCGCACTAGTAATGTTTTAGAATAATTTCTTTATCTAAACAAAAATTAAGCGAAATTTATCAATAAAAAGCAATCCAATAATGTAGGTAAATTATAAAATTAATTCCGTATTTGTAGGATAAAAATATATTACATTTAATATTTGTGAAAAACAAAGAAATTTATCTATATTTTATTGATAATAAATAAATGCGTTTATGCCGACATATTTTTTATTTATGAATTAATTGTTTTATCTAATATTCAGTAATTTTTTGTGGGGGGGGGAGAACACTAGCACTTTTTGTTTATTATTTTATAGATAAAATAATAAAAAGCACTAAATATCACATAGTTTTAATACTGAACAGTGCAAAGCAATTGTATAGATTTTTTAACCAGATTAAAAAATGTGAGCAAATTAGTTGACAATCGGTTTATGCCATGGTATATTTGCGATACTCACGCTTAATTAATAGGAGGAAGAAAAAGCATGAAAAAGAAATTTTTAGTAGGAAGTTTATTACCAGTATTAGCTGGTGCAGCAGTTGTAGGATCAGGTTTCTCACTTTGGTTTTTCAATGATACTTTTAAACAAGAAGATCAAGCTCTTAGCAAAAGAGTCACACAAGTTGTGGCAGTTGGGGATATTACAAAAGCAGATGATTTTACAATTGTATTTGACCAAACATCAGAAGGAAGAACAGCTTTACATTTAGAAGCATCAACAGCAGCTGCAGATGGAATTACAATTGACTGGGCTGGAAAAACAAATAAAACAGCTGTCTACACATCAGTTAATGATAATGGTAATGGTGAAATCGATCACGATGATGATAAAATCTATTTCTCATTTACCACAACAATCACTATTACAAATAATGGCACAGGAAAATTAGAGGATTATTTAAACATCGCTTATCCTGGCGCTAAAACATCAACACATGAAAATGACTCTAATACTTATCAATTTGTATTAGCGGATGATGTAGCAACATTTGATTGGACAAAAGTTGAATTCACATATGTTGATGGCAAAGAACCAAAATCATATGCTGAATATAACAACTTTAAAGATGTTGTAACTAATGCAACTATAGAAGTTGTATACAGAGTAGACGTTTTATCTAAATAATTAAGAAAAAACAAATTTATTAATTAACAAAATATTGCTAGTGGGAGGGGTGAAGGCAAATGGAATTTACTAGTTTTTCAAAATTGAATATAAGTGATTATGTGTATATTGTTGGAATAGTAGTTATATTGCTATTTGCTATAGCCTTTATAACTCTAGCAATATTTTTCTTTAATTCAAAGAAAAAGAATATTATACATAGTTTAGAGGATGAAGAAATTCAATCTGAAGTTGATCATGATGTAGAAAAGTTAATAAAGAAAAACAAAACTAACGAAAGCATTATTGAACATTATAAAAAGAAACAAAAAAGAAGTAAAATGCGTGGAAAAATTGGTGCTAGCGTGATTGCATTAATTTATGTAGTAGTTGTTATATTAATTGGTTTTTCTGTATCGGTCAAAAGAAATAATCAACAAATGTGGTTTGGAAATACCGCAATGTTAGTCATTGAGACAGATTCTATGTCTCAAGCCTATAAAGGCAATACATATTTACAAGATGATGGAAAAATGGGCGATGAAAATCGTATAGCTCAATATTCATTCATCACAATTACTAAAGAACGAAAATATATTGATAACATTAAGCCATTCGATGTTGTGGCATTTAAAATGCTATCAAGTGACAATAAAACATATATAACAATCGTTCACCGCTTAATTGAAGTGACTTATGATTCAGAAGGTAATCCCTTATATACATTTAGAGGAGATGCTAATGTCAAGTCAATGGCGGGAGAATATCAAATCAAAAAAGATATGATTGTTGGTGTTTACGAGACTGACGGATACAAAGGAGCAAAGAACCTACCATTAGGTTACGCTATTTGTTATTTTCAGTCTAATATAGGTATTATTATTTTAGTAATCGCATTCATGTTAATGCTAATTTATTCCATTTTAGCGGAGAAATTATTCTTTATATATGATACAAGATATAATGAGCTTCTACTTATTAAACTTAACCAAGTTGAGGAAGAAATAAAAGTTGAAGAAGCACAAACTACTATAGATGTTTTACCTCAACCAGTAGAAGAATCCCAATTAGATATAAGAGAGGATGCTACAGAGGAAGAAATAGAAGAAAAGATTGAAGAGATTGCTAAGGAAAATAACATCGAAAAAGAAAAAGTATTGGTTAAAAAAGGTAAAGTATATTATCGTGATCAATATGGTAGATTTATGCGTTTAGCAGATTATCTAAAATTACATGAAAATGATGATATAAATGCGCCAAAAAAGCCAAAAGCAAAAATTATTGCGTCTAAAAAGGCACATGTTATTAAGAAAACAGGCAAATTTAGACCAAGAGATAAATATGGTCGTTACATAAGATTTGAAGATTATTATAAAATGCTTGAAGAGAAGAAAGAAAAAGCAGAGGTGAAATAGGTATGAAAAGAAAACTAATTACACTATTAGTTCCTTTACTTGCATTTCCACTTCTTGTAGGCGGAGGATTCGCCTTATTCTTCTTTGGAGATTTATCAACAAGTAATAAAGATCAAAATGTTAGTATTGATATAGCAAGCAATCCTGACATCGGTAGTATTGAATTAAGATATGCTGATGAAAATGGAGATTATCCTGAAAGCAATAACGAAGTATTAAATACTAATTTTAAAAATAAAGTTTTTATGGATTTTGACTCTGTTTACCTTATTAGAAATGATAACCCAACAGTAAAACGTAATTTTACTATTTACTACACGAGTCCTATTGCCATAACTAGCGTATTCCATTTGAATGTGGCATTACTTTGTGAAGTTACAATAACAGATACAGACACTAGAGGTGTAAATATTGTTGAATTTGATGATAAAAATGGTGAAGAAAGATTTTATCCATCTTCAAAATCTGTTCTAGATATTTATGAACCATCAGTTGTCTTATATGAAGATTGGGATGACAACTTTAAACTTGTTAGCGGCGGTGGAGAAAATGATACTAGTGCTACATATGTAGCAAGAATTAGAAATAATTTTTTGGTTGATTCAACAATTAGTGAAGATTGGCATACAACATTTAATATTGACTTCAATTATAAGGATTATAACGCTGTTAGAAACGGCGAACGTACTGAAGGAAATATGGCGCCTAGTATATCAGAATTTGCTGATTCCTATAAAAATAAAATTATTTCTAATAGGAAAGCAATGGAACATTCCAATGTAAAAATCACTTTTTATTTACAAGTTGTAGGAGAAAATTAAATAGTTGTTAGGAAAGGAAAAATATGCAATGAAAAAAATATGGTCATTAATGTTAATTGGATTAATATTTATAGCAACAGCAGTTACTAGTGCTTTTGCATATTTTACTTTTACTGAACCTGTGACACTTGAAAATATCACTACTGGCGCTGCCAACGCTAAGTTTGACGAAACAGAATCAGATTTTTATAAAGTATATTTCTTTGCATCACCTTATTATGCCACAGGTGCAACAATTGATGGAGAAGAAATAACAGATCCATTAAAAATTGCTGATAGCGGTTCTAAAAATCCGTATAACCAAGACAATGAATATGGCCTTATTGGTGGTCAGGTGTCAGAGGATTTTGCAAACGCTATTTTTCCGAATAGTGGTGATAAGTTTTATATTTCAGCGGAAAGTATTGATAATAGTAAATTAGGTACATATGGTGCTATTAAATTGTGGCCGCAAAAATATTGGTCAGGCTATATTTTAGCAAATCCTAATTATGGAATTTATGAAAGAACAAGTACATATGTCTCATTAACAGTTAATGCTAATATTCCTGCAGATGTGTTATCAGATATCATCGCCCAAACAGTTTTTAAAGATCAATACGGATTTGGTCCAGAATTTATTGGATGGACTTATGATATGGAAGCTTGTAATAATCGTGTTAGATATAATGAAAAAAGATATAAAAGTGGAGACATGAAGCGAATTGATAGCAGAGGACATGGAGTTAATGGCAGTAATGACCAAATTGGAAACTATGGCTTCCAAGGAAGTATTGAGCAAATTTCTTCTTCAACATCTTTATATTATATAGATAATATGGGAAGCACCAATTCGCAAATAGCATCAATTGATGGGTCTTTAAAAGGCGATCACGTGATATATTTATATCCTGTTTTCACAGCTAAAAACTACGATGCAAATAAATGTATTGGCGGAGTTGCTACAACGCTTGCTAAATTTAGAATTAATCCAGAAGTTGATGTAAACGGCCAATATACATATCAAACTAAGCAATCTGGAGAAATCAATTATGCTGAGAAAAGATATACAGTTGCGTTATTCCAAAACGAAACATCCAATATTAATGAACCTAACTATTTTACTAACGATATGTATTTTGATACAAGCGGGAATAGTGAAATTAAAAATATACAACTTGATATGGATCCGGAAAATGGTTCTAGTTCATGGGCTTCTTATTGGAGTACAGCCTTAAATTATGATGATTTAAAAGCTTTAAATTTGCCGAGCGGCTATTACAGTATTTTTATGAGTTTATGGATTGCAGATCCAAAAGGAGATAAAGAAACAATTCAAACTCAAAATATTAAAAAAGTTATTGAATCTTTTGAAAATTCAAATAAATATGTAAAGATAACTAGTTCTAAAAGAGAAGATGGTGTAACGCCAGGTATTGACTGGATGCCTATTAATAGCGCCACGGACCAAAATAAAAAAGCGGTGTGCTATGTTATTGGATTCCAAAAATCAGATGATTATCGCATTACTGGTAATTCTTTAAATGGGTCAATTAATAATTTTGAATCGGCTAAACGTAAAAAATTATATCGTGCGTCAGTAAATAGTGATGATAAAGAATACTTTTTTAGTGATAGTTTATCATTAAATCATAATGATGAATTTTCAATATTAGTAGAAAATACGACAACGGCAACGGTTCCTTATTCGTTTAGTGAGATGGATGCAGATACGCTTAATATATATAACAATGCGTTAACAGCATCAAATCATAATAACAAAACACCTTTTGTTAGTGTTGGTAGTGGTAAAAATATTAGTTTAGTAACCACAAATGGCAAAAATAATAAAATGGTTTGCAATAAGGCAGGAATATATGCAATCATGGTGGCGATTGAATACAAAGATGGAGTTGCT
>CAKPJO010000066.1 GCA_934162685.1 uncultured Bacilli bacterium
TGGTATGGATTTAAAATGTGCAAATATTGTATAAATCCAAATAATTCTAAATACACATGAACTAGTAATAACAATAATAGTTGGTACAATTGTTTTTCCTAAGCCTCTTGAACCGGCAATCGAATTATCCATTAAAGCACAGAATCCATAAGAAAATCCCATAATCATTATTCTTTTCATACCTGCATCAATAACTTCACTAGAATTAGTAAACAAAGATAAAAATTGTCTTCCAAATACTACCAGTAATAATCCTAAAATTAAGCCAGCACCAAATGAATAAGTTAAACTAACAAGGTAACTTTTCATTACACGACTTTTATTTTTAGCCCCATAGTTTTGAGCCATAAATGTAGAACAACCAACATAAAACGCTGCCATAACATCATAAATTAAGGCATCTGCGTTAGCTGCTGCTGAGTTTCCATCAACCATAATCTTAGGTAAACTATTTACACCCGATTGAATAAATAAGTTAGCAATCGCAAATATTGAGTTTTGAAATCCAGCTGGAATACCAAGTTTTAAAACTTGTAAGCCAATATTTTTGTTTAATTTTAAATGTGCAAAGGTTAATTTGTATTCACCTTTAAAACGCATTATCGAAATAACTATTAATAAGGCAGAGATATATTGAGAAATAATACTTGCTAAAGCTACACCCATAACATCAAGTTTACACACAATTACGAATAATAGATTTAAAGCAACATTAATAATACCTGAGCAAAGTAAAAAGATTAAAGGACGTCTTGTATTTCCCATTGCACTAAATACTGCATTACCATAGTTAAATATTGCTAAAGCAGGCATGCCTAACATATATATTCTTAAATAGTTTGTCGCGCCTTCAAAGAAAACATCTTGCGTTCCTAAAATACTTAAAAACCAAGGAATAGTAAGTTCGGCGATTAATGTTAATATTAATCCCATGATGATACTTAATACAAAAGATACGTGGATTGTGTCATGAATACTTTGTTGATTTTTTTGTCCAATAAATTTAGCAAGCAAAGCATTAACACCATTACCTAAACCAATTAAAAAACCAGTAAACAAAGTAACTAATGTTGTTGTAGATCCCACAGCCCCTAAAGAATTTGGGCCGCCAAACTTACCAACAACAGCAATATCGGACATATTAAATAAAATTTGTAATACGTTCGTGGCCACTAGTGGTAAAGAAAATAATAATATTTGTTTCCATAAAGAACCTTTTTCAAAATTTTCACTACTACTTGTCTTCATAACTAAATCCTTTCACACAAGCAATGTTTTATCACTTTTTGTTAGTAATTTCAACAATAAAACGCTTTAAATCCATAAAAAAATGATGAGAACAATTACTCACCATTTATTATGTTTATTTTAATATTTAGCAAACAATTTCATCGAACCATTTTTTGCCTTCTTTGTTTAATACTTGAATCATAATTAGAATGAACAAAATAATAAGAAGCAACGAAATAATAACTGCGATTACTAAACCCATTAAAAAATAAAATATGATAAATATACCACATAATACTAAAGCAATAAGCATTTCGGAAAAAGTATAAATCATTATTGATGCAGAATTTTTTATTTCGTTAAAAGATGACCAATGCAATCGTGGGTGTTTTAAATTGATTACCAAACCAAATAATCCTAGTGCTAATATGTAGAGTTGCGGATAAATAATTAAATTGATAATATCTAATACATTCATTGGGATAACACATATAATAATTAAACTACTAATGAGTGCAAATATGCCATTAAATATTTGATTTTCAATTAATTTAGCCATGTAATAATCTTTTTTTCTTATTGGTAAAGTTTTAATAAGCCAAAAACTATCTTTTTCTAAAGATATGGCCATTGTAGTAATTGCCATCATGGCACAAAAGAAACATATTATTATTGGCGAAGCACTCTTTATCATATCCACAATTAATGTTGCTTCTGGAGGAACTGTTACATTATTGAAGTTAATTACCACGAATGTAGTCATAATTACTCCAACAAGTCCACCAGAAAAAGAACTTAATAAAATCAAAGGTACAGAGAATAACAGTTTAAAATCTTTAGAAATTATTGAGGAAACAACTGATTTAGATTTAACTTCTTTACGATTATATTTACTTCTTGAAAAACTACGATTAAGCATTATATAAAACGCTTCATAAAATTTCGCATATAAGAAGATAACTGTAATAGCGCTAACAAGCGAACTACCGACAAGCAATAAAAAATAAAGCCATTCATTATTAACAAAGCCACGATATATCCAATCAAACAAGAAAAAGTCACGCATTTTTGCAACTGCTTTTAAGAAAACTGTTGGGTCTTCTTCACCTGTCCCATTTATATTTAATGTAAAAGATAATACAATAAGTCCAACAAATAATCCAATATACAAAATAGTAGAAATTATCTTAGCTATTTTAAAACGATTAACTAAAAATGAAATCAAAAATCCAATAACACTAGATACTAATACACCAATTAAAGGAATTATTAATAACAAAATCAAGCCAAAAAACAAAAATGAGATATGTGATAAAGAATATAAAACAATTGTTGGTAAAAATAAAATAATTGAGTATACCAATTCTTGTAAATAAAATATTAATAATTTCGCACTTATAATCGTTTTCTTAGTTATTGGTAAAGGAGTTAATATATTATGGTCTTTATTAGAAAATAACACCATTTGTGCTCTAAAGATTGTTGTAAAGATAACAAATATTAAAGCAACACTAGCAAATAGTAATGGAAGATATTGTTCCCCGTTAACTTCCTTTAAAATAACATCCATACCTAAAGTATAAAATATGGACAATCCAAAGAATAATATTCCTAGAATTATTAAAGTTATATACGGCTTACGATTATTTTTCTTTGAAAAAGAAGAAAATAACTCACTAAACAAAGTTTTAAATACTACACTAAAATTATTCATGGTTAGTCAACTCCAAGAATAATTGTTCTAATGATTCGTCTTTATTCATTGATTCAAGATTTCCATCATAAACAATTTTACCATTATTAATAATAGCAACATGTTCACATAATTTTTCCACCACTTCTAAAACATGAGAGGAGAAGAAAATAATATTTCCTTCACTAACAAATTCTTGCATAATTGTTTTTAAAGTATGGGAGGCAATTGGATCTAAACCCACAAATGGTTCATCCATTACTAATAAATGTGGATGATGGATTAAAGACGCTATGACCGCTAATTTTTGTTTCATACCATGAGAATAAGAAGAAATCAAATCATTAAGATTATCTTTAATACCAAATCTTGTCGCGTAACTTTCTATTTCTTCAACTCTTTTATTTTTATCAACACCAAAAACATCACAAATGAAATTTAAATATTTAATTCCCGATAAATGTTCATATAAATCTGGATTATCGGGAATATAAGCTAAAGCTTTCTTAAATTCCATCTCGTTATCTTTCATAGTCATATTATTAAAAATAATTTCACCACTATCAAAATTATTTAAACCAACAATTGATTTAATTAAAGTTGATTTGCCAGCACCATTTGGCCCAATAAAGCCGAATATTTCGCCATCTTCAATAACTAAGTTAATATTATCATTCGCAACTTTGTTATTATATTTTTTTGTTACATTTTTTATTTCTAGCATTGTTTTCACCTCAAAGATTATTAAACACTTTTAATATGGTTAAGTAAAGTAAAATTAAGTCGATTTATAAAAATAGAGATAATCTAATGCGACTATCTCTATTTATAAATTTAGACTAATTGTTTAATATTTACTATTAACGCGCATTGCGTTTAATATGGCAAGTACCGCAACACCTACATCACCAAATACAGCAATCCACATATTAGTTATACCAAATGCTGATAGAATTAAAATAATGATTTTAACTCCTAAAGCAAAGATGATATTTTCATAAACAATACGCATTGTTTTTTTAGCAACTTTCTTAGCTTCAACAATTCCGTTAAGATTATCATCCATTAAGACAATATCACTGGCTTCAATTGCGGCATCAGAACCAACGCCACCCATAGCGATACCAATATCTGCACGCATTAATGATGGAGCGTCGTTAATACCATCACCAACGAAACAAAGAACTTCTTTTTCTTTTTTATCTTTCATAAGTCCTTCAATGGCTTCTACTTTATTTTGTGGTAATAAGTTTGCTTTGTAATTTGTTAATGGTAACATACTAGCAACATTTTTAGCAATATTTTCATTATCACCTGTTAACATAACAGTTTTAATTCCCATCTTATTTAATTCTGGTAATACCGATATTGCATCTTCTTTGATTTCATCATTAATTAATATTGAACCAACAAATTCATTATTATGTGCCACATAAAGAATAGTGCCTACCTCATTTAATTCTTCATATTTAATATTAGCGTTATTCATTAATTTATAATTACCAACTAATATGATTTCATCTCCATTAACTGCTTTAATACCTTCTCCAGCAACATTTGTTAGAACATATTTATTAGCAATTTCCGGAACTTTAACTAATTCTTTAATTGATAAAGCGATTGGGTGCGAAGAATCTTTTTCCGCAATCGCCGCTAAATTAAGTATTTCTTCTTTTTTATTATCAGGGAACACCTTACTAATTTTGAAATTACCTTTAGTCAATGTACCAGTTTTATCAAATACAAATATTGAGGCATTATTAAATTGTTCTAAGTAGTTTGATCCTTTAACAAGTACACCTTTTTTTGATGTGGCTCCTAATCCAGCAAAGAAAGATAATGGAATTGAAATAACTAAGGCACATGGACAAGATACAACTAAGAAACTAAGTCCACGATAAATCCAAGTTGACCATTCACCCGTAATAATACTAGGAACTAGCATTAATAAAGCCGCTAAACCAACAACAATTGGTGTATAATATTGTGCAAATTTTGTAATAAAGTTTTCAGTTTTAGACTTTTGACTTGAAGCATTTTCTACCAATTCAAGAATCTTACTTACTGTTGAATCATAGAATGCTTTTGTTACTTTGATTTCAATCGTGGAAGTTAAGTTAATAACACCACTTATGATTTCTTCATTTTCTTCAACATCACTAGGTAATGATTCACCCGTTAATGATTTTGTATCAAGCGAAGTTTTACCTTTAACAATAATTCCATCAAGTGGTACTTTTTCACCTGGATTAATAACAATAATATCGCCAACTTTAACTTCTTCTGGTCCAACAGTAACTACTTCGTTACCTCTTTTCACATTAGCGTAATCAGGTCTAATATCCATTAAACTTGTAATGGATTTACGTGACTTATTAACCGCATAGCTTTGGAAAAATTCACCAACTTGATAAAAGAGTAAAACAGCACAGCCTTCATCAAATCCTTCGATTTCTTGACCAGTACAACCACGATAAATTGCTAAGCCAAACGCTCCAAATGTAGCCACAACCATCAAGAAGTTTTCATCAAGCATTTCGCCATGAATAATATTTCTAAATGCTTTAAATACAACATCATATCCAATAATAATATAGATAGTTAAATAAAGAATAAATGGAAATAACCAACTAAATGGTGCACTAAATATTGAAGATAATGTAAATATTTTATCTAAAGTAAAGACAATAGCAAACAAAGATAGAGCAACAATAATGCGTGTTAATGTTTTCTTTTGTTTTTTAGACATATTAACACCTACTTTTTAATTGAGCAATCAGGTTCAACTCTAGCAATTGTTTTAGCTACTTTCTTCATAACTTCATCAAATTTGCCATCATCAATATCGATAGTAAGTTTTTGCATCATGAAGCTAACATTAACATAGTTAACGCCAGGAATACTAGCGATTTCCCTTTCAATTTTTGCTGCACAGTTTGCGCAATCCAAATCTTCTAATTCAAATACTTTTCTCATAATAGTGTCTCCCTTCAACATTTGAGCAAATTTTCAAATGACTTTGTTTTTAAAAACAGGTCTAGCCTGTTATTAATCTTCATTAATATGTGATAAACCACATTCAAATATCTTAGCAACATGATCATCATCTAATGAATACATGACTTCTTTTCCCATCTTAGTGGCTTTCACAAGTTTGGCAGTTCTTAAGACTCGTAATTGATGCGATACCGCGGACACTGTCATATTTAGAATTTCTGCAATATCACAAACACATAAATCACGAACTTCTAAACAACTCATAATTCTTGCTCTTGTCGCATCACCAAACACTTTAAACAAATCAGATAATGCTTCTACTTGTTTATCCTCTGGCAAATGTTCACGAACATTATTAACAAGTTCTTCATGGTTCTTAAGCGCTTGCTTATTAGATTCATCGTTCATAATATCGCCTCCATTCATTTGAACAATCATTCAATCGTTCAACTAACTATATTATATTCACAATAAATTTTTTGTCAACTATTTATGAGAATGTTTTTTTGTTATAGTAATAAAAAGACTATGAATCAAATCATAGCCTAATTAAATTTACTCTAATCCAACTCTTTTATAGATATACGGAACATTCTTTAAGAAATCAGTATTATTAAAGATGTTTTCAATATCTTCATTAGATAAATGCGATTTTATAAAATCATTTTTCTTTAACTCTTCTTTAAAATCTAAAGTAAAGTTAGAATTATATACTTTGTTTGCGCATATTTGCACGTTATCATATGCTTCTTCTCTTGATACACCTGATTCAATTAATTTAGTTAATACTTTTTCGCTATATAATAATCCTTTAGTTTTATATATATTAGCGATAATATTATCTTCATTAATAACAAGACCATTAATAATTCTTGTCATTCTTTTTAGCATATAAGAAATAAGTGTTAAGGCGTCAAGGAAAATAATTCTTTCATTTGACGAATGGGATATATCACGTTCATGATATAAACAAATATTATCATAGCTTGCAAAACTATAACCACGTACAAGTCTTGCTAACCCTGAGATATTTTCTAAACCAATTGGATTATGTTTATGTGGCATTGCGCTACTACCCTTTTGGTCTTTAGAAAAATATTCATTTACTTCATTAATTTCCGTACGCGATAAATTTCTAAATTCCACTGCCACATTTTCTAAGTGCGTTGCTATTAAACTAATAATATTTAAATAATTAGTGTGCACATCACGAGCAATAACTTGGGTTGCAATACGTGGTGTTAATAAATTAAATTTATGAGCAACATAATTTTCCACTTCTGGATCAGTCATTAAAAAATTACCAACCGCTCCTTCTAATTTAATTACGCACAATTCTTTTTGGGCATTTATCAAACGATCTTTATTGCGCTTTAATTCATCATAAAAACGGGCAAATTTTAAACCAAAAGAAGTAATTTCTCCATGGACACCATGAGTTCTTGCTACACATTTTAAGTTTTTATATTTTAATGCTTTTTCTTTATATGCTTCTAATAATTTATCAATAGTGGGATATAGTTTATTCGTAGCTTCGTTATAAATAAGCGACATCGCACTATCAACGACATCAGTGGATGTTAAGCCATAATGGAACCATCTTTTTTCTTCGCCTAAGTTTTCACTTATTGAACGCGTAAAAGCAATTACATCATGTTTATAAATAGTTTCTAGATAATTAATGCGATCTACATCTACTTTCGCTTTTTCTTTAATTAATTGATAATCGCTATTAGGAATTTTACCTAATTTAACATTAGCTTCGATAACCGCTAATTCGATATCAAGAAATTTGTTATAACGGTTTTCTAAAGTAAATAAGTTAGAAATTTCTTTATCATCATAACGATCAATCATTATAAGTCACCTAAAATTAAAGTATCTTTACGGTCACTACCAACAGATAAAATAGATACTTTAACTCCTAAATAGTTTTCAATAAATCTAATATAATCTTGAGCTTCTTTTGGTAAATCATTAAATGAATGAATATCATCTTTATTAAAGTCAAAGCCTTTCATATCAACATAAATAGGTTTTGCACGTAAATATGCGCTATTAGTGGCGGGAATTGTATCAATTTCTTTTCCATCTAATTCATATTTAACACAAATTTTTAAATCACCAATACCACATAATACATCAAATAATGTTAAAGCAATTGATGTCGCACCAGTCATCATTACATTTCTTTTTAATAAAACTAAATCAAGGAAACCGACACGACGTGGACGGCGAGTAACAGTTCCATATTCATGACCTTTTTCTCTAATTAAATTGCCTAAATCATTATCTAATTCTGTTGGGAATGGACCATTTCCAACTCTTGTTGTATATGCTTTAACAATACCAACAATGCGATCAATCTTTTTAGGAGAGATACCAGCACCTTGAGGAACATAGTTACTTGATGGTGAACTACTTGTAACATAAGGATATGTACCACGATCAATATCAAGCATTAATCCTTGAGCACCTTCAAATAAAATTTTCTTACCTTCATCATAAGCTTTATTTATTAAAACTGTAGTATCAACAATATGATCTTTTAAAACTTCTCCCACTTCTAACAAAGAATTATATAATTCATCAACATCATATTCTTTTAAGCCTAAGGCTCCTGCAACCAAAGCTTTATCTGTTCCATGACCTTTGTATGTCTGAGCAAATGAACC
>CAKPJO010000067.1 GCA_934162685.1 uncultured Bacilli bacterium
AATCGGAAGAATGTCAGAACAAAAGAATCAACAATTATTGCTTAAATCATTTAGAATACTTGTTAATAACTACAAAAATGTAAAACTTATTTTTGTGGGCGATGGAGTATTAAAAGATGATTTGCTAAAATTAACAAATGATTTAAAACTTAACGACTATATCGAATATGTAGGAAATGTTGATGATGTGGAAAATTATTTAAAAATCGCGGATGCATTTGTATTATCTTCCATATACGAAGGACTTCCAATGACAATACTAGAAGCTATGGCCGCGTCATTACCAATAATTTCTACAAATGTTGGAGGAGTTAAAGACATTGTAACTAATAATGGCATATTAGTTAAAGTAGATGAAAAGGATTTGGCAAAAGCAATGCTATCGCTTATAGAAAATGAAAAATTATGTAACGAGTTTAAAAATAATTCATATGAAAATGCTAAGAATTATGATTTAAGTAAAATAGTTAAAGAATATGAAGAACTTTACTTTCTTTATTTAAAAAAGAAGGTGAAAAACAAATGAAAAAAAACATAATTAATTGGAGTTTGTTATTTGTTTTAACATGTCTTTATATTGTTTTTAAATATAATGGGATAATGATTATAGCAAATATCATTTCTATTTTAATGAGTATGCTTATTCTTACCATTCCATTAAAGCATAAAATATATGCCTTATTTTTCTTTGCTCCAATGTATTTATATATTTATATTTTTGGATTTGCTTTCTATAATGTGATTACATTATTAACACTATTTAATATGATAATAGAAGGGAAAAAATTTGATATTCGTATTATTTCTTTAGTTATTATCTTGTTTGCTATTGATATGTTTTGGCAATTTTATGTTAAAGAATTATCAATTACTTATACAATAAAATGGGCATTATCGTTGTTTTTATCTTTTACATTAATGTTAGATAATAAGGAACAATATGATAAAAATTTTACAATATTTGTTTATTCATTAGGAACCGCAATTATAAGTTTTGGAACGATAATTCAATATATTGGTGTAGATATTAATTCAGTAACACGTGCTCAATTTGAGGGTGGATTATCGTCTTTAAACGCCAATACATTTAGTTTTTATTGTTTGCTTGCTATGGTGAGTGGCGTTTATCTTATTCTAAGAGAAGATTTAGATAAAGATTCTATATATGCTAAACCAGTATTTAAAATATTTATGACTGTACTTAGTTTTATTAGCGGAGTAGCAGGGGCAATGATGTTATCAAAAGCTTATTTTTTAACATTTATTTTGTGGATTATTTTATTACTATTATTCAATATCAAAAACAAAAAGAGATTTTTTACATGTCTTAGTGCTGTGGTATTTGTTTTATTATTAGTAGGAGCTATTCCTCAAACACGAACACTTGTTCATAAAGTTATCTTAAGATTTACAGAAACAGGTTCAGATTTAAGTAGTATTACTACAGGAAGATCAGATATTTTCGCCATGTATTTTAAAGCATTTGCTAAGCATCCTTTCAATGCTTTATTTGGCGCGGGATTATCAAGTTATCAATGGCTGTTTGATATTAATTTTGTTACGGAAACAGGTGCACCAATTATTACACATAATGTTATTTTAGAAGTAATATGTGCATATGGTGTTTTTGGCGCAATAATCTTATTCTTCATATATTTTAAATTAATAAAAACACGTGTTAATTCAAGCAGTAACTTAAATGATTTATTACCACTTATTATATTAATTGCATTTTCACAATCGTTATCACTATATCATGAAGATGTTACAAACTTTATCATTATGATTTGTATGATTGTGGCGGAAAGAAAAGTAATAACAGAAGAAAAAGTTGTTAAAGAAGAGAAAAATCGCTCCTTTTATATTAATAAATTGCAAGGAGTGAAATAGTTAAATGGGTAAGTTATCAAAATTAAAACAAAATTATATTTTGAATTTAATAGTGGTAATACTAGAATCCACTATTTCGTTAGTTGCAACGCCATTCATTGCTCGTATTTTAGAATCAACAGGAGTAGGAACCTATAGCTATACCTATTCATTAATCACAATGTTTACTCTTACAGGAGCGTTAGGCACTGCCACACATGCTCAAAGACAAATTGCTATGCATCTAGATAATAAAGAAGAATATTCGAAAATATTTTGGGAAGTATTCTTTCTTCGAATGATTTTTATTTTTATATCTTTGTTAATATTCTTAGCAACAATATTATTAATAAATAAAGATATTACTTATTTTATTATTCAAATACCATATTTCATTGCCGCTATTATGGATATTTCTTGGTTATATCAAGGATTAGAACAATTTAAAAAGATTGCCTGGAAAGATTTAATTTTTAAGATTTTAGGTTTAACATTTGTATTTATATTTGTTAGAACTAAAGAAGATTTATGGAAATATTTATTAATTTTATCGCTTTCTATGCTAATGGGACAATGTGTATTATGGTTAAACTTAAAAAAATATGTAAACTATGATATTCCTTTAAAGACTTTAAATTTAAAAAAACATTTAAAAGAAACGTTAATATATTTTATTCCCACAATTGCTTATCAATTTTATTCTTTAATTGATAAAGTATTACTCGGATTATTATCTACGAGTGAAGAAACAGGATATTATGAAAAAGCCCAACAAATAGTGTCATTATGCGCCACAATATTTAATGCCTATAATGTTGTAATTCGTTCTAGAATATCTTATTTATTTATGAAAAAAGAACAAAAAGAAATTGATGACAAAGCTACAAATTCAATTGCGTTTGTTTTTGGATTATCATTACCGATGGCTTTAGGAATTGTTGGTATTGCTAATCAATTTGTACCATGGTTTTTAGGCGATGATTTTTTGAAAGTATCGACATTATTAATGGTTTTATCGCCAGTTATTGTTATAATGGCTCTTCGCATGTGTATTGGATCAATTATCTACACGCCATTTGGTTTACAATCTAAATCCAATATAGCAGAAGTAATAGCAGCGGTTATTAATTGTATTTTAACTGCTATTTTAATACCTTTGTTAGATTCTATTGGCGCATCAATTGCTTCAATTGTTTCTGAAACTATTGTTTTAGTAATGTTTGTTGCTTACGCACAGAAACATCATTATTTACGACTTGGAATGATATTAAAACATATTTATAAATATGTAGTTGCAGCGGCGATTATGTTTGCTTCTATAATGGTTATAAATCATTATTTAACTGGACCGCTTTGTACAGTTATTCAAATCATTACGGGCATAGCTATTTATTTTGCAATGTTATTAATTCTTAAAGATAAAATATTTTATGAAAATGTTAAGATTGTATTATCTCCTAAATCTAAGGAGGAAGTTACAAATGAGTAAGATTAGAATCCTTTATTTCGTTGATTGTTTAGAACATGGTGGTATTCAATCGTTATTATGGGAAATTATAAAGCGATTAGATAAAAATGAATTTGAAATTTCGATTTTAAGCTTTGACTTTAATCGAGATTATGAATTAGAAAAAGTAATGACTAATATGGGAGTGAATATTTATAAAATTCCTCGACCAGAAAAACAACCATTTAAATGTTTAAAAATGTGCAAACAAATATTTAAAGATAATTGCTTTGATGTAGTGCATTGCCATTCATCATCAAAATCCGCGATTGTGTTAAAGTATGCTTATAAATACAATGTAAAATTGCGTATTGTACATGCTCACTCTGATCATTTTCAAAGTAGCAATGTATTAAAAAAAATAATTGGTCACATTTTATTTATTCCTACTTGTCGTTATGCTAATAAGTATATGGCCTGTTCTAAAAATGCAGCGAAGTGGATGTTTAAACATTTCTATGCTAAAAAGATAGAGCCAATAATAGTAAATAATGCTATCGATTTATCTAGATTTCAATATTCAAAAGAATATCGTGAAGATATTCGTAAAATGTATAACATTAATGATGATACTTTTGTGTTAGGACATATAGGAAGATTTGTAAGAGTAAAAAATCATTTATTTTTGATTGATATTTTTAACGATCTATTAAAACTAAAGCCTAATTCAAAACTAATTTTTGTTGGTGATGGTGAATTACTTGATAAGTGTAAGCAAAAAGTAAATGATTTAAAAATTAATGATAAAGTAATTTTTGCTGGTTATCAATCTGTTACCGAAAAGTTTTATTCGGCATTCGATGCATTTATATTGCCAAGCCTATATGAAGGACTTCCTATTGTTGGAGTAGAAGCCCAAGCTAGTGGATTGCCATGTTATTTTTCTAATAAAATTACTGATAGCGTAAATATATGTAGTGATAATTGTCATATAGTGGACATTAAAAAATCTAGTGAAGATTGGGCGAAAATAATTAATAAGACCAAATTAAATTATGAACGTTTAAAAGCAATAGATGTGTTATCTAAAGTTGGATTTAATATTAATGAGGTAGTTAATTATTTAACGGAATTATATAAAAATAACTTGAAACAATAAGAAATTTTATATAAAGGATTATTAAAAGCGATAAAAACATTAATTAAATTATATAAATAATTTAATATATGTTAAAATAAAGTGTTTGAGGTGAAATTATGAACAAAAATTATAAATATGAGTTTTCATTCAAGATGTTACTGGTAGCTATAAAAAGAAATATTTTAACCTTAGTATATTTCTTCTTATGTTTTACTGTTATAGGAGGTATTTATGCTTTTGCTATTGATAAGCCAGTCTATCAATCTAGTGGTGTGGTAGAAGCAGGACAATTAACCGAATATACCTACAATACTTTTGTAAGAATTACTCAATCAAAAGTTCCTTCTATAGTTATTGATAATATTCTAGAAAATAACATTATGCATAAAGATGGTACGAACATATCAATAACTGAAATTGAAAATGGTTTTATTATTCCAGAAAAACCATCCACAATTACAACAGATGATATTGAATTATCATTTCAAAACGAAGATGAATCAATTGTAAAAGAAGTAATGAATATCATTTTAGAGAAAACATGTGAAGTTTATAACGCTAACGACAATTCAACGAGTTTTAGTGTAACGAAAGAAGCTAGTGATACAAAAGTAACAACAAACCCAGTTACTAAATTATTAACTTTCTCCGCATTAGGAATAGGTGTTGGCTTTGTATTTGCACTTGCTAGTGGTGTTCATAATTATTCAATTGATTCAGTTTCTGAATTGAACAATTTAGATATTGCTACCTTTGAAGTATCTTCTAAAGGAGGAAAGAAACATGAATAAACGTGAAATAAGTTATATTGAAAAATGTAAAGACAATGTTACATTTGATGATTCCATAATAAATCTTATTAATAATATTGAAACTTTTGCTCGAAAATGTAAAACACTAGCAATCACAACTCCAAAAGATAATTTTCTTAATACGTTTTTAGGATATAACCTCGCTAAATATTATGTTAATAATGGAAAAAAAGTATTAGTAATTGAAGCTAATTATAAAGAGCCTATTTTAAAAGAATTAGTGGATAGTATTGGTGATGAAGAAAAAGAAGAAAGTGATGGCATTCATCATTTGAATAACGGAGTAGATGTTATTTATTCCACTACCAACAAACTAACCGCTGAACAATTACATTCGGATAATTTTTTGAACATGTTAAATTATGGAAAAAGCAATTATGATTATGTAATTATGCTTGTTACTCCAGTTTTGGTAAATAACGATTTATTTGCTTTAAAAGATGATTTTGATGCTTCTATTATAGTTGCTAAAAAGGAAGAAACTATTTTAAAAAATATTTATGCTTCTATAGATTTGATAAAAAGAAATGATTTGCCTTTATTAGGCGTTGTTTTACTTAAATAAATTTATTTAAAGGAGAAAAAAAGATGAATAAAAAAGTATACATAGCAATGAGTGCTGACTTAATACATAACGGACATATTAACGTTATCAATGAAGGAACTAAACTAGGAGACGTTTATATTGGCTTATTAACCGATGAAGCAATTTCTAGTTATAAAAGACTTCCATTATTACCATATGATGATCGAAAGAAAATTTTTGAAAATATTAAAGGTGTTGTAGAAGTTATTCCTCAAAAGACATTAAATTACACCGATAATTTGAAAATGCTAAAGCCAGATTACGTTGTTCATGGTGATGACTGGAGATCTGGTATACAAAGTAACATTCGACAAAATGTTATCGACACATTAGCGGAATGGGGCGGAAAACTCATTGAAATACCATATACTCGTGATATTTCTTGTACAACTTTAGAAAAAGAATATCGTAAGATGTTTAATACACCAGATAATAGACGTGCCAAATTAAAAAGAATGCTTGCAGTTAAACCATATGTAACTGTCATGGAAGCAAGTAATGGATTAACAGGTTTATTAGTGGAAAATACTAAAGTAGAAGAAAATGAACATGTTAGAGAGTTTGACGCTATGTGGGTTTCTTCTTTATGTGATTCAACATTTAAAGGTAAACCGGATATTGAATTAGTGGATTTAACTTCAAGAATTAGAACGATTGAAGAAATAATGGAAGTAACCACTAAACCTATTATTTTAGATGGTGATACTGGTGGAAGAATTGAACACTTTACTTATAATGTACGTACATTAGAAAGATTAGGCGTATCAGCGGTTATTATTGAAGATAAAACAGGTTTAAAACAAAATTCTTTATTTGGAACAGATGCTAAACAAGTTTTAGATGATCCTTATGAATTTGCTAAGAAAATAAAAGCAGGTAAAACAGCTCAAATTACAAAAGATTTCTTAATCTTTGCAAGATGTGAATCTTTGATTGCCGGACATGGTATCGAAGATGCTTTAAACCGCGCCAAAATATATATTGAAGTTGGCGGAGCGGATGGTATTGTCATTCACTCAAAAGAAAAAGATGGTGCGGAAATCAAAGAATTTTTACGTCAATTTAGAGAATATTCCAAGACTATTCCAGTTGTCGTAATTCCAACATCTTATAATCAATTTAAAGATGAAGAATTACATGCTTGGGGCGCAAATATTATTATTTACGCTAACCACTTCTTAAGAAGTGCTTATCCAGCTATGAAAAAATGTGGCGAATCTATTTTGAAAAATCATCGTTCTAAAGAAGCATCAGAAGAATATTGCATTTCTATTAAAGAAGTATTGTCTTTGATTCCAGGAACAAAGCAATAGAGGTAATTATATGATTAACACAAGTGATTTTTATCGAAAATTATTAGACAATAATATTGATTTTTTTGCTGGAGTTCCAGATTCTTTACTTGCTAATTTATGTGCATGTATAAAAGAAAAAACACCAAGTGAAAAAAACATTATTACTGCAAATGAAGGAAATGCTGTAGCAATGTGTGCAGGTTATCACTTAGCCACTAATAAAATTGGTGTAGTATATATGCAAAATTCCGGAGAAGGTAATGCAGTAAATCCTTTAGTCTCTTTAGCCGATGAAGAAGTTTATTCTATTCCAATGTTATTAATTATTGGATGGCGTGGAGAACCTGGAAAACATGATGAACCCCAACATGTAAAACAAGGTAAAATTACTTTATCTTTATTAGATGTAATGGGTATTAAATATGAGATACTAAATGATGATTATGAAAAACAACTTGAAACAGCTACTATCTATATGAAAAAAGAAAATAAACCATATGCTTTAATTATTCAAAAAGGTTTATTTAGTGAATTTAAGTTAAATAAAGAAATATCTCCATATAAAATGACAAGAGAAGAAGCTTTAAAAGCAATTATTGATTCTTTGGGTGATGAAGACTTTATTGTATCTACAACTGGTAAAACATCTCGAGAAATATTTGAAATACGTGAACAAGAAAAAAGCGGACATGATAATGATTTCTTAACTGTAGGATCAATGGGACACACAGCATCTATTGCTTATGGTATGGCAATAGGAACTAAACATAATGTTTGGTGTATTGATGGCGATGGTTCATTTATTATGCATATGGGCGGAATGGGTGTAATTGGCGCTAACATACCTAATAATTTTAAATATATTTTAAATGATAATTCTGCACATGAATCAGTAGGTGGACAACCAACATGTTCTAAAACACTTGATATTCCATGTATTTTAAAAAGCTGCGGATTCAAAAAAGTTTATGTAGCGGAATCTGAAGAAGAAATAAAAGAATATATAGAAAAAATGAAACACGAAACTAGTGCAGCCTTAGTGTTACATACTAAAACTGGTTCACGTGCTGATTTAGGTAGACCAACCAAAACACCTTTAGAAAATAAGAAAGCATTAATGAAGAAACTAGGTGCAAATTAAATGAAAGCATTAATATTTAATTCTGGAATTGGAAAACGAATGGGGGAATTAACAAAGCATTCTCCTAAATGTATGGTTAAACTTAAAAATGGCGAAACCATATTTGAAAGACAACTTCGTTTGTTGAATGATGTAGGTATCAAAGATGTTGTTATTACAACTGGTCCATATGAAGAACAATTAAAAGAAGTGGCCAGTAAAAAAGCGTATCAAGATATGCATTTTAC
>CAKPJO010000068.1 GCA_934162685.1 uncultured Bacilli bacterium
CTAATCCCGCCCATATACAATAAACAAATACGATAACAGTGGTACTCGGCCATGTTTCAAATTTTAAGCCTAATCCCGCTAAAAAATGATATAAGATACCGGCACTAGAATCTAAAGTTTGCATTCTAAATGCATAAACTAATGCTACTGTAGAAATGATATTTGGTAAGAAAAATATTACTCTAAACACATTAGCAAATGGCATTTTTTTGGATAAAAAGTAAGAACAAATTAACGCTAATGGAAGACTAATAAATATAGCAATTAATCCATATCCTAAAGAATTAAGCACAATCATTAGGTTATAAGGAATACGTGTTCCATTACTTAATATAACTGAGCCAATATTCGGATCAATTAATCCTTTAATAACTTGAACAAAGTTATCAAAGCCCGCAAAAGTCACTTCTCCTTCTAAAGAAATGTTTTCAAAAGCTAAAATAATCGAATACGAATTAACAAAAATCCAAGTTGCTAAAAATTGTAAGACCGGATAAAAAAGCATAACAAGCACAAATATTAATTCTTTTTTGCGCTTTTTAGTCATCTTTTTTTTCGGCTTTTTATTAATATTTTCATCCAAAGCTACTTCTGATGATTGCATGTTTATCCCTCCTACTTTTGATATAATTCAACATTATCAATAAATAATGTATTTCCAGTAGAACTTTCTAGATTTATACGAATTGATTGACTATTTTCTGGAGCAATCAAATCTAAATGATATTCTTTTAATTGATCACTATTAACTTCGATTGTTTTAGATAGTAAAATTTCCGAAGTTGTTGTGCCATAATATCGAATTGTTACTTTTCCATTACCTTTAGCATAAAAGGAAAAATCATGTTTAAAGTTATGATAAATAGAATCCACTAATTGATACACTATCGCACCATCACTAATACCTAAAGCACGAGAGTTTTCATATCCTTCGTTATCAACTAGTTTAACAATTTCACTAATGTCTTTTTCTTCGTTTACACGTTTTGTTAAACGCCATCCGCCAATTTGTGAAGCATTATATTTAGATTTTTCAAATGTCCCATTACTTACCTTATTAACTACTGGTGCAGATATTGGCGAACTAGGATATTCAGTATCAAAGGCATAACCACTAATTGGAGGATTAAATTCTTCACATGGCTGATTTTTAAAAGGAATATACTTTACATAATCAACATACATATTATCTGTTTCAAAATCAGCGCTACCAACGAATCCTGATGAAACTGGGAACCAGCATCCTACCCAAAGTCTTGCTTGTTTAGATGGAACAAAAACATTAGATATTGCGCTTACTTTTCCATCCACATAATATACAACATATTCTGGATCAGTATACCAGTCAAAACCAAAAGTGTGCCAATTACCATCATTAAAATAAAATTCATCATTTGACTCTAAAACATCTTGAAACTTAACGTCTTGTGATTGACTTAAGTTTTCTTTTATATAATTGGTATTTAATAAATTACTAAAAGAAATAACATCACTTCTATTACCACCTGGTAATTCAATATCTATTTCATGATTGCTTGCATCACTTACATCATAAGCAAAAGTCCAAAATGCTGTACAGGCTCCTAAACGAGGTAATACTTTCATCTTTATTTCATATCTACCTGGTTGTACTAAAAATTTAGAAATTAAAGCTCCACCTGTATAACGACCATCTTTAATGTCACCAACGCCACGTATGTCACCATCTTCATAAAACTTGCCATTACCGGTAACAACTAAGTTTCCATCGTCTGTATATTTAATGTTATTAGGCACAACGCCACCATTACCGCCGCCCCAAGCTTGTTTTCCAATATACCAGTTGTCATTAGACACTCCTTCAGAAAAATCATCAAAAAAGGCATTATCATAATCAAACTCAATATTATTAAATAAGACTATATCTTTTCCAACTTTAGGAGTAGAAACAATATTGTTACTTGAACAAGCGACTAATGATGATATAGCTAATACAAGAGGTAATACTTTTTTGTCTAGTTTTGACATTTATGGTCACTTCCTATCGCTTATATTATAAAGTAAGATATTGCTAAAAAACAATAATTTTTTTACTTTGTGAAAAAAAGCGCGATTACATCTTTTAAAATCAACTTTAAGAAGACAAATGTATTGACATTTTATAAATAAAACGCTTACAATAGTTTTATATTAATTCACAAAGTTAAAAAAGGAGTATTTTATGAAACTTAAAAAATTGGTTCCTGCCGCGATGTTAACATTCTTATTAGCGTCTGGACTTACTGCTTGTGGCAACAATAATAACGATGAAAACACATTAAATATCGTATGTATTGATGCTGGTTATGGTGAAGAATGGATTAATGAAATTGCTAATAAATTTCAACAAAGTCATGAAGGTGTAAAAGTTAATGTTACTGCCCTTTATGAATCAGAAAGTCTTATCTCTCAACACTTATCATCTAAGAACAATAACGATGACTTATACATATCCGTTGGATCTAACTGGAAATATAATGCTGCTTCTGGTATGTTTGCTGAACTTGATGATTTATTGGAAGATACTATCGATGGTGTTAAAGTAAAAGATAAAGTAAGTGACGAATACAAAAATTCGATTTATTTTACCAAAAGTAATGGCGATAAAAAATGCTACCGCTTGCCATTTGTTTCCGCAATCGGAGGAATATTCTATAATACTAAAATGTTTGAAGATAATGGCTGGCAAATTCCTACCACTTATCAAGAACTTGTTCAATTATGCCAAACTATTAATTCCGCAAAAGTTGTTGTAGCCGGTGATCCTGATGGAACTACAACTGTTAAACCATTTATTTATACCGGAACAAACACTGACTACTTTGATTACACAGTATTTGATTGGTGGGGCCAATTAGTAGGTAAAGATAACATTCAAGAATTCTTAAAATATGAAAGTGCTGATAACTTTGATGTTACTAAAAATGAAACTTATAATGCATTAAAAACCGCTACATCAAAATGGCAAAACTTATTTGACTCTAAAAATTCTTTCTATGTGCCTGATACTAATAACATGTCTGCTGGAACAGCACAACAACAATTTATCAATGGCTATGCGGCCATGATGTTTAATGGTGACTGGTTATATAATGAATCACTTCGTTATACCAATGGTGGAACATTTGATTCAACATTTAAATTAGGACTAATGAAAACTCCAGTTTTAGAAGAAGCCAAAGCAGAATACGCTAATACTTCATATATTATCGGTGAAGACCAATATATCGCTATTCCAAAAACTAGCAAACGTCAAACACTAGCAAAAGAATTTATTAAAGCAATTATTAGTAATGATGGATGCCAAACATTTACTGAAAAAGCTCACGCTTTCCTTGCTTATAATTCTGACATTAAAACTACTCAAGATGAATTTTTAAATAGTGTATTAGATTTAAAGGGTCAATATACCACAAAATTTACGAATTACTCATCTAATAGAAAATACTTATGTAACTATATAGATATTTGGGCAACAGGTAGCAATCGTCCATTCTCTTCTTTATTAAGCGGTGTTTCCACATTAGATTCTGCATTTAATAATATTGCTTCTACTGTTAAAGCTAACTGGGCCGAATGGAGTAAAAAATCAAGTTAATTTGTAAAGTTAAATTATAATTTCTAATAAATAATTAATGAACATTCAACGATTTATACATTTTTGTTAAATACTTGAATGTTTTTTTAGATAAGTTAACAAAATGTACTAATTTTAACTTTTCGATGAAATTTGTTTTTATGAAAAATAGGCTTAAATACGATATTTTACCGCAAAATCCGTCTATTATTAATAGTCATTAAAAAATATCACGATTTTAAAACCATTTTACATTTTGTTGATTTTACTTCAAAAAATTTTTGTTGTAATTATCAAATAATATATTAAAATAATATTAATTCCGGATTAGGAGGTACAGCAACATGTCTAATATAAAAGATAAAGTAATTGGTCGTGACCAAAGCCTTGCGCGTGCGATTAATAATGACTTAGTTATTAAGGCTCTTCGTGAAAATGACCTTTCTGCAACTGAATTAGCTAAAAAATTAGACCTTTCAAATGCTGCTATGACTTCTATTCTTCGTAACTTAGTTAATGATGGATTAATTAAAGCATGTGGTTCTATTTCTAAACTTGGTAAAGGTCGTAAACAAGTTATTTATACTCTCAATGAAGATTATGGATTAGTCGTCGTCCTTTCTTTTGCTAGTTATGGATATAATATTACTCTATCTAATATAAAAGAAGACATTTTATTTGAATGCGAGAAATTTGCTACGTTCTATGATGAATCACTTATACTTAGTATTATCAATTTATTAAAAGAATTATTATCACAAAAAAGATACTCTAATATTCCTTTAAAAAATATTACTATTTCTTATCCAGGTAGAATAAACACCAAAGAAAATGAATTACAACAATCTAACGTCTTTGCCTCTACTTTATGTGGTAAAACCCCTAATCTTATGACATTGATTAAAGAACACTTTGATTGTCCTGTTTTTATTTATAATGACATTAATCTGGCTATCATGGGTGAAATAAGAAACGGCCACTTACAAAATGTAAATAATGGCATGATTATATATGTTGATAATGGTATTGGTGGAGCCTTATTATTAAATGGAAAATTTTATGGTGGAGATAATGGCTATGCTGGAGAAATCGGATTGTTCACATCAAGTTTTAAATCTAAAATTGGATTACTTGATGATTTTGTGTCTTTAAGAAGTATTAAAGAATATTACCAAAAAGAATACGGAAAATCTTGTACATTTTTAGAATTATTAAATATATATAAAGAAAAAGGAACAATGTATGATTACATTAACGAAACCGCAAATAGCCTAGGAATAGCCATTAAAGATATTGTTGAATTATTAAATATCACAACAATTATTGTTTCTGGGCGCGTGGTAGAATTTAAAGATAAATATTATGAAAATATCATCAAAGAAGCTAATAGTTCTATTAATCATTGTAACATTATCTTTGATAATAGTCTTCATAAATCAATTATCGTTGGAGCTATATCAATGGCCTACGATAAAGCTATACCAAACATGGATAAGGACTTTGTTAGTATCAATTAACAAAGTCTTTTCTTTTACAACAAGTAGAAAAATGTTAAACTATTATTAAGGAGAATAATAGTATATGAAAGTAATAATTTCTAGTAAAGTTGTCGGTGATAAAAATTTTGATATCATCACCATTCGTAATGATGCAAAATTAGAAATATCATTAGCAAATTTTGGTGCAAAAATATTAACAATTAAATATCCCGATAAAAATGGTAAAGTTGCTTCAGTTTTAAATTGTCCTAAAAGCATAGAACAAGTTTTATCTTATCCTAACAATTATGGAAGCACTATTGGACCAGTAGCAGGTAGAATCAAAGATGGTGAATTTATAAGTGATGATGTTCATTATGAATTTCAAAAAAATGAAAACAATAACTGTCTTCATTCCGCTAGTGCGAATTTTGGCTTTAAGATTTTCTCTTATAATGTAAAACAAAGCAAAGATCAAGTAAAAGTGACATTCCTTTGTAAGCATAAAAATGGTGATGCTGGATTCCCAGGAAATATAGAGGCAGATATTAGTTACATTGTTTATAAAGACAAAAAGGAATTTGATATTGTTTTTGATGCAAAAACAGATCGTAAATCATTCATTAGTCTAACAAATCATATGTATTTTAACTTAAATGGCGGAATTGCTCCTATTTATAAACATAAATTATATTTAAAGTCTAGCAAATACTATGAAATGGATAACGAATTAGTATTAAAAGAATTGAAAAGTGCACCAGATTTTTTAAATTTTAGCATTGAGCATAATTTAGATGTTATTAAAAATCCATTAATATTAAATAAGCAAGAACATGGTATTGATCATGTATTTGAACTTGATGATACAAATATTAATACACCAAGCGCTATATTGTTTGATCCGGATACCAATAGACGTCTTACACTATATACTAATTATCCTGCAATTGTCGTGTATACTGATAATTATCCAAGTCATACATTAAATCAAGCTAATGCAATAAATGAAGAAAATTTTGGAATTACGTTTGAGACTGCAATTCCAACTTTAGACTTAAATCGTTTAACATTTGATAAAGATAAAGAGTATCATTTTGTCAGCAAATATTTATTTGATTAATTATTTCTAGAAAAGTGAGATTTAGTTCCACTTTTCTTTTTTTTACACAAAAAGTACATAGTGTATCAATTTGATATAGTTTTTACCAATGCACCAAGAAAATTAAAAAAAAAGCCCGATATCGCATCGGACATATACTATCGAAATGGTGGGCCTTAATAGACTTGAACTATCGACCTCACCCTTATCAGGGGTGCGCTCTAACCAGCTGAGCTAAAGGCCCATTTCGTTTACGCTCAATTATTGTATTATAATTTTTAAATAAATGCAAGTGTTTTTTTAATTAAATTATATTTTTTTCATCTAATCTCCAGGCACATACCTAAGCATAATAAAAATTCACATAATAGTGCTAATATTATTATAAAAACAGCACAAAAAAAGCCACCCAAATATAATTTCAAGTGGCTTCATAATTAAAACGAACAAACTAAGATATTATTTAGCGTCAGTTTTAGAATCGTCGTCTTTTTTCTTTTCAATTAATTTTCCGCCTAAATAGCCGGCAATTAAAGATTTAATATCTAATCCTGTGGCTTTTTGTAATCCATCAAATATTTGATTACCATTCTTAGATAATTCTTCAGTTAATTTAGCAGTATTTCCTTCACCATACATTGTAATAGAGTCAATTTTACTCATGGCAGATGCCATAGGTTCAGAATACGCTTTAATGATTTCAGGAAGTACATTAGAGTCAAGAATTAATTGTAAAGTGGCAGCTTCACCATATTGTTTCATAGCGTCTGCTTTGGCCTTAATAGCGTCTGCTTCTGCTTTACCTTTTGCCTCAATACCTTTAGCTTCCGCAAGTGCAGCTTCTCTTAAAGCGTTTGCTTTAGCAATTTGGGCAGCAGCTTCTGCTTCTGCTTGGATCTTTAATGCTTCAGCAGCTTTAGTGCGAGCAACTTTTTCAGCTTCTGCCTTAATTTTTTCCATTTCTGCTTCTTGTTCTAATTCGTATTTTTTAGCCTCGGCAGCTTTTTGACGAGCATATAAATCTGCTTCAGAAGCTTGCTCTTTAGCGTACTTTTCTGCATCAGCTTGCTTATTAATAGTAGCTTGAAGTTTTCTTTCTTGAAGTTCAACTTCCTTTTGTCCCAATTCTACTTCACGTTCACGCTTAGCAATATCAGCATTGATTTGTGCAATGTTAATCTCTTGTTTGCGCTTTTGTTCCTCAATAGCATAAGCAGCATCAGCGGTAGCTTTAGCAGTATCTGTTTGTTGTTTTAATGCTGATTCTTTAAGTGATAAAGAAGTATTTTGTTCAATGATTTTTTGATTAGCTTCTACTCTTGATCTATTAGCAGCTTCTTCCGCATTAGATTTGGCAATAGTAACATCTCTTTCAGCATTAGCTTTTGCAATTGCAGCATCTTTTGAAATTTGAGAAATATTATCAATACCTAAATTTTCAATCACATGGTTATCATCTGCAAATGATTGAATATTGAAGTTAACAACTTCAATTCCCATTTTAGCCATATCTGGTACAACGTTGTCTTTAACTGACAATGCTACACCTTGACGGTCTTGCACAAGTTTTTTAATATCAACTGTACCAATAATTTCACGCATATTACCTTGTAATACTTGTTGAACTTGTTTGATTAAGTCTGATTCAGTCATATTAAGAATTGATTCTGCAGCACGATCAAGAAGTTCTGGATCTGAAGATATCTTTAAGTTAGCAACACCATCTACACGAATATTAATAAAATTAGATGTTGGAATTGCTTCATCTGTCTTAATATCAACTTGGAATACTCTTAATGAAAGTTTATCAATTCTTTGTAAAAAAGGGATTCTAAAACCAGCTTTACCAATAAGAATCTTTCTTTTTCCAAGTCCTGACACAATGATAGCTGTATCTGGTGCGGCTTTAACATAACTGCAGGCAAATAAAATCAATAGTAGCGCCACCACAATAGCGCCAATAGTCAAACCAATTGTAACTGCATCTGATAAAAACATAATATTACCTCCGTTTTATCTTGTATATTTGTTAAATATACAAATTAATTACAATTAAAATATATCATTAAATCAATGATTTTAAAATAAGTTTCTTATTTATCGAACATATTTATTATATCAATCAATTTCTTTATATTGTGATCGGCCTTTTTGTAAGCGTTAAAGATCGACCATAACGAATCTTATTTTGATAAAGGGAATCGATTTTTAAAATTCCAAGGCAAAAGGG
>CAKPJO010000069.1 GCA_934162685.1 uncultured Bacilli bacterium
TCATAAAAGAAGATTAAAATTCCGTATTTATTTGCATCTAATTCTTGATAATTTAATATACTAATTTGATAAACATAGGTAGAGCCATTTTCGGATATTTCAATGTTTTTAGCAACTTTTAAGTTCTTAACATCTTCAATTGCTTTTTGTAAATCTAAGGAACGAATAAAGTATAAATAATTTAATTCATCATTATAATTTAATACTTTTTTAGCGGTTTTATTAATTAAAATAACATTAAGATTATCATCTAATAAAATAAATCCTTGATTCAAATCATCAATAATTGTTAATGTTTTATTTTTTTCGTTTTGAATTTCTTGAATGTTTTTATTAATAATTGTTTGAATTTCATCAACTTGATTAGATAAAACATTGATATCTGCATCAACATAATTTATATCTTGCCCCGCAATTAAAGATAATTTATTTATTTCGTTTTTAAGAGGTTGTAATGATTTTTTAATAATATAATTAGAGATTATAATTGATAAAATTAAAACAAAAATAAGAGCAAGAGATCCATATATTAACAATTGCCTAATTACGATATTTGCGTCACTTTCAGGAATAGCAATACGCACATAGTTATTTGAATCTTCACTAGCGATATAATACATATTTTTATGTAAAGTAGAAGAATAGCGGCAAGATATTTTTCCTAAATGTACAATCTCTTCACGGGTTAAATGATTTTCTTCAGTGGAACTTTCATTATCAAATAACACATTTCCGCTTTTATCAATAATTGTAATACGGATATTATTATTTCCTTCAAAGTATTTTAATAAATCATTTTGATTACTACCATCATAAATATTACAAGTTATATTTAGATATTCTTTAAGTTCTGAGGTTGTCTTTTTATAGTTGGAATTACTTACAATAACCCAAGAAGAGATAAGTAAAGTAAATAAAGCAAAAAATACAATGAGAATATTACTAATAATTAATTTCTTTTTCATAAGTCAATTTTATACCCAACTCCATAAATAGTTTTAATAATACTACCATCCATGTCGTTAATTTTTTTTCTTATACTCTTAATATGCATATCTATAGTTCTAGACTCATAATCATAACTACTTGTCCCCCAAATATGTGTGAGCAAATCATCTCTAGACACTACTTGACTACTTTTAGTTAATAAATAAAGCAAGATATCGTATTCTTTATTTGTAAGTTCTAATTCTTTGCCCTTGAAATATGCTTGATGCTTTTTTATATCAATACATAACTCGCTAGCGCTTATTACATCTTCATTTTTATGCCTTCTTAAACGTGCATTAACTCTAGACATAAGTTCAAGCAAATCAAAAGGCTTTTCTAAATAATCATCCGCGCCAATATCAAGACCTTCAACTTTATCAATTAGCATTCTTTTAGCGGAAAGAATAATAATTTCGATATTGTCATTATTATGATCTTCACGAACTTTTTTAATAATTTCATTTCCACTCAAATCTGGAAGCATTAAATCCACTAACATCAAGTCCGGCTTTTTTTGATTAAATGCTTCAAAAAATGATTTGGCATCATAAAAAGAATAAACTTCATATCCTTGTTTTGTTAATGTTTTATTGATGATTTTAGAAATATCTAAGTCATCTTCAATGGAATAAATAATAAAACTCATAACTTTAACCCCTAAAAAATTTGTTTATCTTTGTAATAACCATTAAGAATGTAAATCACCCATTCAGCAATATTAGAAGCGTGATCGGCAATTCTTTCAATATATTTTACAACAAGAGTGGTATAAATTGCAAAACTAGATGATACTTGATTATCATCTTTTAATTTTATAATGATATCTAATAATTTATCGTATAAATTATCAATTAAATCATCGCTAATAATTACTTGATGGGCAAGTGATATATCTTTTTTAATAAATGATTCAATTGAGTCATGAACCATATTCATTGCTAAATCAATCATTTTATTAATATCATCAATTTTATATTTCTTTTCATTTTTTAATTTTTTAGAAAAAATATTGATATCTTCAGCGTGGTCACCAAGTCTTTCTAAGTCACCCACTAATTTTAAAATGCCAAGAACACTACGCATATCTTTAGCAAAGAAACGTTCTTTTAACATTAAATTCATCGAATATTCTTCAATTTTTCTTTCATAATCATTAACTTTATTATCATCAATTTGAAGTGCAATTTCTTCATCATAATTATGAAAAAGAGCAAAAGCTAATAAAAGATTACGTTCAACAACATCAGCCATTTTAATAAGCATTTTATTTAAATTTTCAATTTCGTTTTGTATTTTCATATTAACCAAACCTTCCTGTAATATAATCTTCTGTTTTCTTATTTTTAGGATTTCTAAATAATTTTTCGGTTTGTTCGTATTCAACAATTTCACCTAACATAAAGAAAGCAGTATAATCACTAATTCTTGTCGCTTGTTGCATGTTATGTGTCACAATGATGATAGTGTAATCTTTCTTTAATGTTTCAATTAATTCTTCAATCTTTAATGTTGCAATTGGATCAAGCGCTGATGTTGGTTCATCCATTAAAATGACATCTGGATTCATCGCAATTGCGCGAGCAATACATAATCTTTGTTGTTGCCCGCCGCTTAAACTAAGTGCTGAATCTTTTAAACGATTTTTTACTTCGTCATATAAAGCAGCTTTTTTTAAAGCATCAACGACTATTTTATTTAGTGTTGCTTTATTTTTAATACCTTGACATTTTGGACCATAAGCAATGTTATCAAATATTGACATCGGGAATGGGTTAGGATTTTGAAATACCATACCAACACTAGTTCTTAATTCAATAGGATTGATAGTTTTAATATTAGTATTGTTATATAAAATATCACCAGTAATTTTGCAGTTTTCAATTAAATCATTCATTCTATCAAAGCATCGTAATAGTGTGGATTTTCCACATCCTGATGGACCAATAAATGCGGTAATAGTGTTTTTATAAATATCAATATTAATATCTTTTAGGGCGTGCTTTTCCGCGTAAAACAAGTTTAAATTTGTTACTTTAAATACAGTATCCATTTTATTTCACCTCGAATTTGTTGAATTTTTTTACAATTACTTTAACTAAAATATTTAGTAATAAAACAATAAATAAAATTATGATAGCAATCGCGGAAGCTTGTGCATAATTTGGATTATCGCCTGCCATAATCGACCACATATGTACCGCAAGAGAAGTAGAATTCTTATTAATAAACACATCGTCTTTTATTGCTGTTCCCATTACATATATTAAAGCGGCACTTTCTCCAATAATTCTTCCAATTGATAAAAGAGTTGACGTTAATATACCTCCTAATGCATTAGGGATAACAACTTTAAATATTGTTTGTGTTTTGCTTGCTCCTAAAGCAAGAGAAGCATGACGATAACTTTGTGGTATTGCTCTTATTGATTCTTCGGTGGTACGAATAATAATTGGAAGTAACATAATTGCCATTGTTAAAGCACCTGCAGCAATACTTGTTCCGTTTGATCCAATTGTGGCATTCATAAAAGGAATAAATATGACCATACCTACTAAACCAAACACCACGGAAGGAATGCCACTAGACATATCAATCATTGTACGGATTATAGCGGTGAATTTATTGTTTTTTGCGTATTCTGATAAATAAATTGCGCCACCAATACCAATTGGTAAAGCAATTATTAAAGTTAGTCCAATTAAGATAAATGTGGTAATAAGAGAACCTCTAATACCTCCACCGCTAGTGGTAAGTTGCATATCGTTAATGATGACACCTTTATTGATTTGATTAATCATTTTTTCCGCTTTATATTTACTAATTGTAACAATCATATTATCTTCTTCATCGGTTAAAACAATTTTTGTCACAATATAGCCTTTTTGTAAGATAATGCTTTCATTATTAGATTGATTTTTCATAGATCTAATTGGAGAAGAAGTATCAATATAAGAAACATAAACCACATTTTCTCCGGCATTGTTAGTTCCATCACTTAAAGCAATACCCCAACGTGAAGAATAAAAAGCGTTGTCAATTTCTTTATATTCTAGATCAATCGTATTTTTATTTTCGTATTTAACATTATATACTTCTTGATAATAATCTCCTTTAATCATATTAAATGATAAAGTAGAGCCACCTTTTACAAATATAAATACAAATATTGCACCTAGAATAATTATTCCAAAACTAGAAAAAAGATAAGTGATTATTTGTAATAATAAATCTTTAAATTTACGTTTATTTTTCATAATTTCCAATTCTTTTCCTTATAAAATTTAAAATCAAATTAGTGACTAAAATAATTAAAATTAAAAATATACCTACACTAAAACGAATATCATAAGATAATCCTGATGTTTCTTTAATATTTGCTAGCATTGTGGAAGTTAATGTTCTTGTTATATCAAATAAATTAAATGTTGGTCCACTTGTAGCGTTACCTGCAACCATAGTTACTGCGGTAGCTTCTCCTAGTGCTCTTCCAACACCAAGAATAATACCTGAAAAAATGCCAGATTTTGCACTAGTAAGAACAACTTTGAAATTAGTTTGAGTCGGACTTGCTCCTAACGCTAATGAACATTTAATATAATCTTCTTTAACAGTTTTAATACTTGTTATACTAATTAAGGTAATAGTAGGAATAATCATCATGGCAAGTACGATGATAGTGGCTAATGTTGAAACTCCTCCCGCACTTTGATAATTAAATAAATTAGCTAGATTTTTAACAATATTAGTAATAACTCCAGCACCAAAAATACCATAGATAATAGAAGGAATACTTGCTAATAATTCAATGACATAATTAAGTGTTTTGCTTAAAAATTTTGGTGCAATTCTTACAATAAATAAGGCAGTAAGAACAGAAATTGGAACGGCAATTAATAAACTACATAATGTTACGTACAATGTGTTAATAATAATAAATCCAATACCATATTGGTAAGGACTAGCTTCCCAAGATAAACCGAAAACAAAAGGAAAAAAACTAGGTCGATAATTAATGCCATTTATTTCATAATTAGTAAAAAATGGTTTTAGACCTTCAATAAAAATAAAAGCAACAATTACTATGATCACTGACGCACAAATCATAGCAATAAACGTAAAAGCCACTTTAACGATTTGGTCTAAAGTGGTTTTGTTTTTTATTTTATTTTTAGATATTTCTATTTTATTAGTTGATTCCATTTTGTAATTACGCCAGTATATATATCTTTAAGTTCGTTTGCAGTAATTGCGGTTAATGAATTTTTATTATTAACAACCGCTACAATTGCGTCAATACATATTAGTCCGCTTGTGTTACTAGCGGCAGCTTCATTGCTATTTAATTCACGGGATAAGAAGCCAATATCTAATTTACTAGTAGAATCTTTTTCTTCTCCTTGAGTGAATTTATAAGCATCACCTGATCCAGCGTGATTATGTTCTGGTTTGAAATTACCACATTTACTAGCAAATTCTTGTGATAATGCTTTAGCAATCTTTTCAACAGAAGTAGAGCCGCCAAACTTAATGGTAATGTTTGAGTTATCTTGATTGGTGATTGGGTAATTTGCTTTAATGTCATCCCAACTTTTATCATCTTTATTTAACTTAACAATACCTGAGTTAGCTATAATTGTGGCTTTAGCTTCTTTAGTAGACATATAAGCAACAAAAGCATTGACGATATCTTTTTTAGTATCACTATCAAATTCATTACGAATAATATAATTGAAGTTTCTTGTTAAGCCATAGCTTCCATTTAATACATTATCTTCATTTGGTTCAACACCTTCATATTTTAATCCAGTTAAGGAAGATTCTTCTAATGATGATAAGGAAATATAACCAATACCATATTCATCATTTTTGACTTTTAAAACCATATCGCCATTTCCGTTAGTTTCAACAGCACCTTTAACTAAGGGTTCATTTGATTTAACAGCGTCTTTTAATCCAATCTTTGTAAAGAAACCGTCACGAGTACCGCTATCGGTATCGCGAGTATAAACCGTAATGTTTTTACTTGTATCAAACTCTACTTTTGTTGAGTTTGAGGTATTATTACCTCCACATGATGCTAATGTCATTCCTAATAATAAAGTTAATAAATATTTATTTGTCTTTTTCATAATTTGTTCCTCCAATGACACTAACATATTAAAATTACAAGCTAGATAAATCTTTCATGGTGCTGTAAATAAATGTAAAGAACTTGTAAAGACAAAACTTGATTAAGAAAATAAATATAATAAATTAAAGGGAAATGACTGATAAAAGAAGTGATTTATATGCTAAAAGGCTTTACACACAACTTGAAAATAAGTAAGAAATTAAGTAAGATTTAAGCAAGATAAAAAAGGAGAAAATTTATGGAAGACAAAACATTAGAATTGATCAAAACAAGAAGAAGCGTTCGTTCTTATGAAGATAAGAAAGTGCCAGAAGAATTATTAAATAAAGTACTTGAAGCGGGTACATATGCACCAACTGGAAGAGGTAAGCAATCACCAGTTATTGTTGCTATTACTTCTGAAAAATATCGTAATATCATTCAAACACTTAATGCTGGTGTAATGGGAGTAAATATTGATCCATATTATGGCGCACCAGTTGTTATTGTTGTTTTAGCGGATCCTAGTATTAATACTTGGGTAGAAGACGCATCGCTAGTATTAGGTAATATGATGTTAGAAGCTCATGCTTTGGGCCTTGGATCAGTTTGGATTCATCGCGAAAGAGAAATATTTGATAGTGGTGTAGGAAAAGAACTTTTAAAAGAATGGGGACTACCTGAAGAATTACGCGGAGTTGGTTCTATCGCATTAGGTTACACTAAAGGTGAATATCCAGTGGCTAAACCTCGTAAAGAAAATTATATAAAACGTGTTTAATTTGCTTTGATAAAGAACTATAATATTATTTGGTTATAAGGAGTGGTTTTTATGGATTGGAATCAATTTTGGAAAACAGTGCAAGATTGGGTTACTAACACAGGAATTAAAATTGTTATTGCTATCATTATTTTAATAATATCATTTAGCATAATTAACGCAATTAGTAAGAAAATTGCTAAAAAAGCCGATAAAAAAGTAGAGGAAAATAAGAAAATTGATAAAACGTTATATCGTACTTTAAGTTATGTTACTAAAATAGGACTTAAGATTTTAGTTGTTCTTGCTCTTATTGGCTATTTAGGAATTGATACTTCAGGAGTTACAGCTTTACTTGCTTCTCTTGGTGTTGGTGTTGGTTTAGCGATTAATGGTACTTTATCAAACTTTGCTGGCGGTGTAATGCTTGTCTTTACTCGCCCATTCCGTGTCGATGATTACATTGAAGCATTGGATAATGGCGGAACCGTAGAAGATATTCATATTTGTTATACAAAACTAAGAACGCCAGATAATAAAGTTGTTTATTTACCAAATGGTGCCTTATCAACAGCGCAAATTGTAAATTACTCAGAAAAAGATACTCGAAGAGTGGATGTTAATTTATCGATTTCTTATGCTGATGATTTTGAAAAAGCGAAAAAAGTTATTTTAGAAGTTTGTAAGAAAAACAAAAAGATTCTTAATATACCCGCTCCTGCAATTAATGTTGTTGAGCATGGTGATAGTTCAATCAATATTACCGCTAAGGTATGGTGCAAAAATGCTGATTATTGGGATGTAAAATTCTATATGTTAGAAAAAGTTAAAGTTGCATTTGATGAAAATGGCATTGAAATTCCATTCAATCAATTAGAAGTAACTTTAAAAAAATAAAAAGTAGTTGCAAGTGAAATAATAAAGAATACATTATTAACCTTTGACTGAGTTGTTGTAAGTAAGCGATTATGACACTTGCTAAAGTAACTACTCAAAGTAAGAGGTGAAAAGATGTATTCTTTTTTATTAGTTATTATTTATATAGCTTTTATAAGCTTGGGGTTACCCGATTCATTGCTTGGATCATGTTGGCCAGTAGTGCACATAGAAATGAATGTTCCAACTTCATATATGGGAATAGTTTCTATGACTATTGCTATTGGTACAGTCATATCTAGTTTATTATCAGATAAATTAACGACAAAATTTGGAACTAAAATAGTGACAGTTGTAAGTGTGTTTTTAACTACAATTGCATTATTTGGTTTTTCGTTATCTAGCCAATTTTGGATGCTAATTCTTTTTGCAATACCTTATGGCTTAGGTGCTGGGG
>CAKPJO010000070.1 GCA_934162685.1 uncultured Bacilli bacterium
GCGCTTAAGGGAACTGAGTATGATCCAAAGCTTAATATGGATGAGCTTCATAAGGCTGAACCTATCATGACTAATATCGTTAATAAGTATGTCAAGAATGGTTTGTTGAATCCTAAGTCTTTCCAAGTTAATCCTAATATTTTAACTTATCAAGTACCTGGTGGTATGCTTTCTAACTTAATGAACCAATTAAAAGGTCAAGGTGCCGAGGATAAATATGAAGAAGTATTAAAAGAAGTACCTAATGTTCGTAAGGACTTAGGATATCCACCTTTAGTTACTCCTTTATCACAAATGGTTGGTACTCAAGCTGTATTTAACGTAATTACTGGCGAAAGATATAAAATGGTTCCAAATGAAATCCGTGATTATTTACATGGTAAGTATGGTAAAGCACCTGCACCAGTTAATCCAGAAGTTCAACATAAGATAATTGGCGATGATGAAGTTATTACTTGTCGTCCTGCTGACTTGTTAGAACCTGAATTTGAAGCACTTAAAGAAAAATATAAAGATATTGCTAAGTGCGATGAAGATGTTTTATCTCTTGCTTTATTTGAAAAAGTAGCAACTGAATTCTTAACTAAGAAATATCATCCAGAACCAGTGGAAGAAGTCGAAGAATTCAATGTTATCTTAGGAGGTAAATAATTTATGTTTTTAAAAATATTAACTGATGTTGGTACATCAGCCGGACCAATGATTGATAAAGGCGATACAATGAATTTAGGTGATGGCGCAATTTTCTCACTTGTTGCTATTGTAATGGTATTTGCTATTTTACTTATCTTTATTGGAATAACCGAATTAGTATTCAAAGCTATTTCTTTATTTGATAAAAAGAAAGCTGATAAAGTAACGGAAAATGCTCCACAAGTTACTTCTAATGAACCAAAAGAAGTAGTCATTACAGATGATGATATGATGGCGGCGGTCTTAGTGGCCACAATCGACTATCGTAATGAAGTGAAAAAAGATGTTCGTGTTGTTAATGTAAAACAACTTTAATAAGGAAAGGATTTTAAATTATGAAAAAGTATAAAGTTAAAGTTAACGGAAAAGTTTATGAAGTTGAATTAGAAGCAGTTGAAGAATCTCAAGGACATGTTGTTAGTGATGCTGCTCAACCTGCTCCAGCAGCTAATACTGCTGCACCTGCTGAAGGCGCAACTATCAATGCTCCAATTAGTGGTAAAGTATTAGATATTAAAGTTAGTGTTGGACAAAAAGTTAACAAAGGTGATGTAGTTTGTATTATTGAAGCTATGAAACTTGAAAATGAAGTATTAGCATCTGTTTCAGGAACTGTTAAAGAAATCAAAGTTAGTAAAGGCGCCATGGTATCTAACAAACAAGTTCTTATCGTAATCGGATAATATGAACATTATTGATTTAATCGTTAGATTCTTAAATGAAACTGGCATTGTTTCCTTCTTTCAAGGAAATGGCTGGATGAATCTAATTATGATTGTGATTGGCTGTGTATTCTTATACTTAGCTATTAAAAAAGGATATGAACCTTACTTATTAATTCCTATTGCTATTGGTATTATCTTAGTTAACATTTATCCAGATATTTATATTACCAAAGGCGCAGATGGTAAAGACGTTCGAGGCCTATTAGGTGTTTTACACTTAGGTGTTGAACATGAATTATATCCTTGCTTAATCTTCATCGGTATTGGCGCAACAACCGATTTTGGACCGTTAATCACAAACAAAAAGACTATGTTACTTGGAGCAGCAGCTCAAATTGGTATATTTGCAGCATTCTTTGGTGCTCTTGCCTTAGCTCAAACAGGTATTGAAGCATTAAAGTTCACTGTTGGTGATGCTGCTGGTATTGGTATTATTGGTGGCGCAGATGGCCCAACTGCTATCTTAGTCTCTAATAAACTTGCTAGCCCTGATTTAACAGCTGGTATTGCTCTTGCTGCTTATTCTTATATGGCTTTAGTTCCAGTTATCTTCCCACCTATTATTAAGGCTTTCACAACTAAAAAAGAGCGTAAAATTCGTATGGAAGAAACAAAACAAGCTACAAAATTACAAAGAATTTTATTCCCAATTATCGCAACAGTTGTATGTTGTGTAATTGTCCCATCTTGTACACCTTTAATTGGTTGTTTAATGTTTGGTAACTTAATTAAAGAATCGGGCGTTGTACCAAACTTAGTACATACTGCTGCGAATGCGTTACTTTACATTTGTACAATCTTATTAGGATTATCTGTTGGTGCTACCGCAATCGGTACAACATTCTTACAAGCTAAAACATTAATGATCTTCGTATTAGGTATTACTGCCTTCGTAATTGCCGCTATTAGTGGTATCTTGGGTGGTAAGATAATGTGTAAGGCTACTAAAGGAAAAGTTAATCCAATGATTGGTGCTGCTGGTGTATCTGCTGTTCCAATGGCAGCTCGTGTTGTTCATAAGATTGGACAAGAAGAAGACCCAGAAAACTTCTTATTAATGCACGCAATGGGACCAAACGTTGCTGGTGTTATTGGTAGTGCTGTTGCTGCTGGTATCTTACTTTCTATGATTGGCTAGTCTATTATGCGTAGTAAAGTATTAAAAGAAATATGTTTAAACGCTATTTTATTAGCATTATTAATTGTTAGTGCTCAAATATCTCTTAAAGTTGGTTTAACAACTTTTACATTACAATTGCTTGTAGTATTTATTATTACAAGCATTTGTAGTTTAAAGAACTCATTAATTATTATAAGTTGCTATATTATTATGGGACTTATTGGTATTCCTGTATTTGCTTCTTGGGGATCGGGTTTTGCTTATGTAACAATGCCAACATTCGGCTTTGTATATGGGTTCTAGTTTGTGGCCATAATTCAATTTATTGCAAATAAAATAACTGAAAAACATACGAAAAAATATCGCTTTATTGGTTATATTATTGGTGGATTAATTTCTCTTGTTGTTTTATATGCCGTGGGCTATCTTCATGGCTATATTATTCTTAATGAAGTCAATGATAAAGGTTATACACTTTCTAAATTATTCTCTTTATTTATTGCTCCTTATATTCCATTTGATTTAGCTAAACTCGCTATTAGCGTATTTATTAGTGATCGTTTAGTGGATTTAAAAAATAAATATATTGAGACACATCCTTATGAAGAAAAAGATAGTTAAAGAAATTCATTTTGAAACAGTTGATTCAACATCAACTTATATTAAAAAACACTATGAGGAATTAGAAGATTTAACATTTGTAAGTGCTGATTATCAAAGTAATGGACACGGAAGAATGGGAAGAAGTTGGGAAAGTAAAAGTGGTGAGAATTTGATGCTCTCATTTATAATTAAAGACCCACTACTAATTAAAAAATTTTCTTCTATTTCTATTAGTTCCGCAGTTGCTACTTTAATTACTCTAAAGTCATTTGGTTTAGAAAATGTTACCATTAAATGGCCCAATGATGTGTATGTTAATGATAAAAAGATTACAGGAATATTATTAGAGAGTATATCATTAGATAATGAAATTAAATTCTTAGTAGTTGGAATAGGCGTTAATTTAAATGTTAAATCATTTGATGAAAGTTTAAAAAATAAAGCAACAAGTTATTATTTAGAAATTAATAAAACTATTGATATCAATGTGTTTAAAAATGAGTTATTTAAAAATATCTTAAATATATTAGAACAGGTTAAAGTAGATAATGATGATTATTTAGTTATTGCTAATAAATATAATTATCTATATAACAAAGAAGTATATGGCGAAATTAATAACGAAAAGAAACTAATTAAAGTATTAGAAATTAATAAAGATAATTCCTTACATGTTCTAGTAGATGGAGTTAGTAAAGATTTATATTACGGGGAATTAACTTTCCATATTAATGAGTAAAACATCACTTAATTGTGGTGTTTTTATTATACACTATTGACCTAAAGTTAGGTTTAGGTATTATATTGTATGTGAGGTGAATATTATGAAAAAAACAACACAAACTGCAGGAAGAAAAGCTTTAGGAGAATTCGCACCAGAATTCGCCCATTTTAATGATGATGTCTTATTTGGTGAAAATTGGAATAACGAAGATATAGACATTAAAACAAGATGTATTGTAACATTAACCGCACTTATATCAATGGGAATTACTGATTCGTCATTGGTATATCATTTAGAAAATGCTAAGAAAAACGGGGTAACAAGAAAAGAAATAGCAAGCATTATTACCCATATTGCTTTTTATGCTGGTTGGCCAAAAGCATGGGGTGCATTTAATCTTGCAAAAGAAGTTTGGAAAGAAGAAAATAGTGAAGATGCAAAAACTAAACACCAAGCAAGTATGATTTTTCCAATTGGTGAGCCAAATGTTAACTTTGCTAAATATTTTATTGGTCAAAGCTATTTAGCGCCACTTTCAACATCACAAGTTGGTATTTTTAACGTTACATTTGAACCTAAATGTCGTAATAACTGGCATATCCATCATGCTAAAAATGGTGGAGGACAAATCTTAATTTGTGTAGCGGGGAAAGGCTATTATCAAGAATGGAGTAAAGAAAAAGTGACAATGTTACCAGGAGATGTTATAAACATTAAACCAGGTGTTAAACATTGGCATGGGGCAAGTGAAGATTCTTGGTTTTCACATTTAGCTATTGAAGTACCGGACGAAGACACTAGTAATGAATGGTGTGAACTAGTTAGTGATGAAGAGTATTATAAATAATGCTATTTATTAAAAAAAGAATTAATTATAAATGTAATAATAAATTTTATATTACTAGACGAAAAGAAATAATTATTAGGTCATAGAACATGAGTTTTTATGACCTTTTAAAATTTTATAGCAATTTTAGAAAATAAATAATTATTTATTTATTTTTATGCTATACTAAAATAGTCAATACGATGAGAGGTGTTTTGGTATGATTTTAAGTAAGTTTAGTGATTGGTGGAACAAAAATATAAATATTATTTTTATTGTTATGATTGTGGCAATAGTGGTCATATTTGTACTTATTACATTATTTAATTTAGTATTAAAAAAACATAGATTAGCAAAGGCTACCCGTGAGATAGAAAAGAAATATGAACAATATCGCACAATATTAGTTGGCGAAGCATCATCATCTTTAAAAAGAGTTTATGCTATTTCTAGTTGTAATTTGCTTTATGTTGATACTTATACAAATTTATTGAAGAAATACGAATATTTATTACAAACTCAAAATGATCAAGCCACAAATGCATTACAAATGCTCCATGATAGTTTAGACAAAACTAAAGGAAAAGCTAATAAAGAGAGTATTAAAAGAAATCGTGCCATATTAGAAGATTATTGTAATCAAATTGAAGCATTCGTTAATGAACTAAATGAATTATTACATAATGAAAATGAAGCTCAAAAGAAGGCTTTAGCGCAAAAAGAAGATTTAAGAAATATTAAAGCGTTATATTTTGAACATGAAGGCGAATTAAAACTAGTGGAAGAATCATTTGATATTTTATTTAATAATATCGATGAAGCATTTAAACGTTTTGATGAAGCAATTGATTGTGCTGATTATGAAAATGTTGATACGATTCTAGAAAGAATTGATATGGCTATTAAAGAACTTAAACCTGTTATTGAACAATTGCCATTATTATGTGTGAAAGTAAGTAATGTTGTTCCAAATAAGATTTCAGCATTAAAATTAAAGTATCAAGAAATGGTTCAACAAGGATATCCTTTAAATCATCTTCATGTTAATAGCACAATTGAAGAATTTGAAGGTACATTACAAGATGTCACATTACGTTTAAAGTCTTTTAAATTAAAAAATTGTAATGATGATTTAGAAAATATTTTGGAATGTATTAATAAATTATTAGAAAAATTTGAAGAAGAAAAAAATGCTAAAGAAGAATTTGAATCGTCAATTGATAATGTTTATAAATCAGTAAAAGATTTAGAAAATAAATCAGTGAAGATTTGTAATATTATCCCAGAAGTTCAAAAAGACTATATTATGTCTGATAAATATATTAATGAAATTGACGTTATTAAATTTAATGTTTCTCGTCTTGATACTATTAAACGTACTTTAGATACTTATATTCATTCTAATACCAAACAACCTTATTCTTTACTTCGTAATAAATGTAATGAATTAGCGGATGAAGCTAAAATTGCTTCCTTAAAGTTAAATGAATTTTCTTCTTATTTATTATCATTGGAAAGTGATTTTAATAACGCTAATGACGTGATATATGCTGGATATTTTGATTTAAAATCTGCTTACAAATTAGTACATGAAACATACGCAACTGATTATGAAAATCAACAAAAAGAAGCATTTAATAAAGCTTTTTCGGCTATCGATGAAATTGATGCATTATTAAAAGTAAAACCAATTGATATTGCTCATATTAATGATTTAGTAATGAATTTTATTAAATATAAGGATGAATTAGTTAAAGGTATTGAGCAAAATGCGAACTTTATTTTATTAACAGAAAGTTTAGTTGTTTATGCTAATCGTGAAAGATATCATTTAAGTTATATTAAGAGTTTATTAACACAAGTAGAAACTTCATTCTTTGATTTAGACTTTGAAAGAGCATATCTAGATGCAGGTAATACTACTAAAAAACTTAAACATGCTTCAAATATTGAAAAAGAATAGGCTTTAACTCAGTTATAAATTTATTATTTGCATATTCTAAATTAAGTGGAGGTTTTATTTTGATTTATTTTGATAATGCTGCGACAACTAGTGTAAATAAAGAATTACTAGTATCATTTAATCAACTAGTAGAAAAATATTATGGCAATCCTTCTAGTAACCATAAAATAGGTTTAGAAAGTAGTCGTTTACTAAGCTTAGCACGTGAACAAGTGTTAAGTCTTTTAGGCTTAGATAAAAATTATGAAATCATCTTTACTTCTGGCGCAACGGAATCAAATAATCTAGCTATTAAAGGTGTAGCTTTAGCGTATAAAAATCGTGGCAAACATTTGATAACCACTAATGTGGAACATCCTTCAGTTCTTAATGCTTTTAAACAATTAGAAGAAGAATTTGGCTTTGAAGTAACTATTTTGCCAGTTAATGAAAAAGGCATTATTGAACCAGATACTTTAAGAAAAGCGATGCGAAATGATACAATCTTAGTTTCGATAATGCATGTTAATAATGAAACAGGCGAAGTTAATGATATTGAAGCACTAAGTAAAATTGTCCATGAATATCCAAAATGTTTCTTCCATTCTGATACAACGCAATCAATAACTAAAATTGATGTTAATTATAACTTAATTGATATGTTTATTGCTTCTAGTCACAAAATTCATGGCTTAAAAGGATCTGGCTTTTTAGCAATAAGAAAAAATATTAAACCATTACCGCTTTTATCTGGTGGTGGACAAGAATTTAATTTAAGAAGTGGTACTAGTGATATGCCCAAAGATGTGACATTAGCGAAAACCTTACGTCTTGCTTTTGAAAATAAAGATAAAAAATTAAAAAAAGTGCAAGCGATTAATAACTATATTCGAAAAGAGTTAGAAAGATTTGATGAAGTAGTAATTAATTCATCTTTAGATGCTTCACCATTCATATTAAACTTCTCTTTATTACGTCATAAAGCAAGTGTTGTTGTTGAAGCTTTATCGCTTAAAGACATTATGGTATCAACAATATCTGCTTGTTCATCAAAGAAAAGCAACAAATCCTATGTTCTAGCGGCTATGAATAAAAATAGCGTGGAAGCCTCTAATCCAATCCGCTTAAGCTTTGATGAATCAAATACCTTAGAAGAGGCAAAAATATTCATAACTACTTTACATAATATTTTAGAAAGTACTAAAGAACAGGAGTAACATAATGAACAATATTAACTATGATCATATCATGATAAGATTTGGTGAATTATCTACCAAAGGAAAAAATAAAAAAGATTTTATTAATACATTAGGTGTTAATGTCAAACACGCTTTAAAAGATTTTAAAAATCTTGAATATCAAGTACGTATGGATCATATCTATATCAAATTAAACGATACTGACTATGAACCAATTATTGAAA
>CAKPJO010000071.1 GCA_934162685.1 uncultured Bacilli bacterium
GGTAATGCTTTTTAAGGCATCTTCATCATAACTAATATTTTCTTTTGCGAAAATGGTTTTTAATCTATTAACAATGTCTTCATCATCTACTTTTGAAAAATCATATCTTTGACATCTTGATACAATAGTAGGTAGTACTTTGTGTGCTTCAGTAGTGGCTAAAATAAATACCACGTGTGCTGGTGGTTCCTCTAATGTTTTTAACAAAGCATTAAAAGCACCAGAAGTCATCATATGAACTTCATCAATAATATAGACTTTATAACGGCCTTTAATTGGAGAATATTTGACTTTTTCAATTAAATCACGTACTTCATCAACACCATTATTACTAGCTGCATCGATTTCAATAACGTCAGGATGAGAGCCATCAATAACTGCTAAACAGTTAGAACAGTGATTACATTGATGACCAATACCTTCTTCACAGTTTAAGGCTTTAGCTAACAATTTTGCCATACTGGTTTTTCCAGTACCTCTAGGTCCACAAAAAAGATATGCATGTGCAATTTTATTTGTAGCTAATGCATTTTTTAATGTTTTTACGATATGTTTTTGCCCCGCCACTTCCTCAAAAGTTGAAGGACGATACGTACGATAAAGTGCTTTATATGCCATAATTAATCACCTAATAAAGTATAACACTTTTTCATACTCTATTTAAATATTAAATAGAAAATATTTATGTATGCTTAAATAACAAATAGATTTGCTACTATTCTATACTTCCTTTTCTATTACGTATAAATATTTTGTTATATAAATTAATCCAAAATGGTTTAATTTTTTTGTTAAGAAAAATTGCAAAAGGTGAACAGATAATAAGATAGTATATTGGTAATAGTGTTATTAAAGAGAACGATGTTTCCGTTAACGCAAATAATGAGCGATTAATATCTGATTTTGGTAATGAATTTATATAACTGTACCATCCTGAAAAAAGATTATTCTTAAATAGTGGCATAGACAATGTTTGATGAAAAGCAAGAAGCACTAATGTTGTTTTCCCTAATTCTGCAAATATTTTGTTAGAAACAGCGTTAGAAATTAAAATAATGCCAAAAGATCCAAATATTGCTGAGGGAATAACTAGATAATATTTTTGATATTGAAGTCCCCACATTTCTAAATGCAAATTAAAGTATTTGTAATTTATATATTCAAAAGCTAAACCGATTACTAAGAATAAACAGCCAAATAATAAACTATATAAACGATTTTTGATACAAAAATTATATGCATTTTCTAATTCTTTTCTTCTGAAAATATATCCTAGACTGACGAAAAATACTCCGAATAAACTTACATCAAAATTCCAAGGCAAACTTTTAGGGTAAGTAATATTAAAAAGTATAGCAATTCCAAGAAAAATAAGAGATATAATACTTATAAATAATAACTTTTGTTTGCTGATTTTTAATATGAAATAAAATAATAAATCGCTACAAAATAAAGCTCCTACAAACCATAAAGCGAAGACTCTTTTTTGAATTATTAAATTGATAAAATTATCCATAAAATATGTGAAAGTTATTGGAGTTTTAGAAAATAATGCGTCAAAAATGATACAAAATATTCCTAAAAATAACATAGGCACAACATAACCTTTTAATTTTCGTACAAGAAAATTGCCGAAATTGTCATTATCCTTTATTTTAAAAGTTAAGCCGTTAATCACAAAAAATAGTGGCAAATGAAAAGAATATATGTACGGCACTATTGGTCCACCTTCTAGACAATGCGCAAAAATAACTAGCAATATGCCAATAAATTTTGCGGAATCAACATATTCTATACGTTTAAATTGTTCCACTTGCTATTTCTCCTTAACTTATTTTAATTATACAATAAACAAAAAATGTAGTAAATAATAAATAAGCCACCTTATTTGCATGTTTTTATTTAAAAAAGAATATAAATATGATATATTTAATATATAAAATATATTAAAAATTTAAAAAGTGGTGAAAAAATGGTTACAATAGGCATAGTAGAAGATCAAAAAGAAGATAAAGAAAAAATAACTGCTTTTATTGATCAATATAAAAAAGAAAATAATGAACAAATTGTTTTGAAATACTATGATAATGGCAATATTTTTATTGAAAAATATAAATCAGATTGTGATATTGTTTTTATGGATATTGACATGCCTGTTTTAAATGGTTTTGACGCTAGTGTTGAGTTAAGAAAAAAAGATAAAAATGTGGTTTTAATATTTATAACAAATTTAAACCAATATGCGATTAATGGCTATTCCGTTAGTGCTTTTGATTTTGTTGTTAAACCAATTAATTATTATTCTTTTTCCACTATGCTAAAAAGAGCAATCACTAAAGCCAATTATGAAAAAAATAGTGAAGTAGTTATCAATTCACAAGGAAATATATTTAAGCTTGATATAAAATCTATTACTTATATTGAAGTAAATAACCACCAATTAGTATATCATACTGATTCTGGCGATTATAATGTCTGGGGAAGTTTATCATCAATAAAAGATGACTACATTAAAAATGGATTTGCGTCAGGAGGATATTCTTGTTTAATTAACCTAAGAAGAGTTTTGGCTCTTAATGGTGATGCGGTTACTATTAATGATGAAAAACATACGACTTTGTATTTGACAAGAAATTATCGTAAATCATTTGCTCAATTACTTGTTGAATATATATCTGGAGATGGAAACTAATGTATGAAATAAATGCTTTGTTTTTCTATAAAGCACAGTTTATGGTTGAACTTTTAGTTGCTGAATTTTTATTTTCATGGAAAATGAAAAGAAGAAATCATTTTGCTTTAAGAGTAATAACAGCATCTATTGTTTCAATTTTATTTTCGTTTGCTGTCCCTATAATTAGTTATGATGCTTTATATATTTCTTTTTTATTTATTCTTTTAGCTGCTATTTCAATATGTGCTTTAGGGTTTTGTTTTAAAGAATCATTTATTAACATTGTTTTTTCTGGACTTGCAGGATACTCTATGCAACATATCGCCTATTCTTTATATCAAACATTTATGGTGGCTACTTTATTTGATGGTGGAAATTCTTTAAACATTTATGGCAGTGGAGCCACAATCAATTTTGAAGTTTTTACTTTTGCTATCTATGTTGATTTTTATATTTTTACTTATTTAGGATTATATTTAATGTTTAAGAAAAATCTAAAAAAAGATGAAGAGTTTTATGTCACTAATACTTGGTTGTTTTTATTAGTTATTTTCATGTTTATCTCCGCAATTGTATTAAATTCGATAATGATTTATAAATATGATGCGAAAACAAATCAAATTAGTTTAATTGTTACTTTTATTTATAGCATAATAAGCTGTTTATTAGTTTTAGTAGTTCAATTTAAACTAAAAGAAGTTAAGAAAACAAAAAAAGAATTAGAAATAGTGCAACACTTATGGAAAGAAGATCGTGAACACTATGATTTAGCTAAAGAAAACATAAAATTAATCAACATAAAATGTCATGATTTAAAACATCAAATTCATGCTTTGGCGGAAAATAAAGTTAATCCTAAAGCTTTAAAAGAAATCGAAAAAAGCGTTATGATTTATGATTCAATAGTTAAAACAGGCAATGACGCTTTAGATGTTTTGTTATCAGAGAAGTCACTATTTTGTAATGAAAACAAGATATCTTTAACATACATTGTTAATGGTGAATCACTTTCGTTTATGCAAGATTATGATATATATTCTTTATTTGGCAATGCTTTAGATAACGCAATCGAATATTTACTTAATGTTGAAGAAGATAAAAGATTTATAAGATTAAATGTTAATACATTTGGTGATAATCTTGTAATACACATTGAAAACTATTTTGATGGGGAATTAAGTTATGATAATGGGTTACCAAAAACTACAAAACAAAATAAAGATTACCATGGCTTCGGTTTAGTTAGTATCAAGACAATTGTGGAAAACTATCATGGCGATTTATTTATTAAGAATAGTGGTAATCTATTTATCATTAATATATTAATACCTTATGTTAAAAATCGAGGATGATATTATGAACAAATGTAAAAATGCTATGTTGTTTATGACTTTATGCTTGCTATTAACTTCTTGTAGTAATAAAGGTGAAGAAAATAGTTATATTTTTGAAGCGGAAAATGCTTATTTATATAATTGTAAAGAGGTAGATTCCCCTAATACAGAAAAAGAAATTAGTAATAATAAATCAGTAGGCTATATCCAAAAGGGAAGCGAAATATCTTTTGGACTAGAAACAAATGAGGAAATCTTAAACCAGAAATTTACTTTACGTATTAGCCATCCTTTACAATGGAAAGATGATGCACCTTACCCAGTGGATTTTATTTTTAGTGACATTTATTTTGTTACTATTAATGATCAAGAAGTAAATTTTGATAAAGAAGTAATCAAAGTTCCTGATAGTGAAAATAAAGCTTATAACTATTATGCAATGGTGGAGGTAGCGTTTGAGTGTAATCTAAAAAAAGGACAAAATATTATAAGCTTTAATTGTATTGCATCATCAAATAATCAAGTATCTACATATTCTTCCATTGGTAATATTGATTATTTAAGTTGTGAATCTTCTAAAATAATTAAAGAATTTAAACCAGATATTCAACATAATTCAAGTTCTTCATGTTCTTTAGAGTTGACTAAGAAAAATTATTTAGAAGGCGAAGATATAATTGTGAAATTTGTTGATAGAGAGGATCATCCTCGCGATCGTATTGCTTTATTTGAGTATGAAGCCATTTTAGGAAAAGATGATCCAATATTTAGTTTTTATCCAAGTGAAGAAAATGAAAAATCTATAAATATAATTGGTAAAAATAGTGATATTAAAATATTACCTAAAGGCAAATATAAAATATGTTATCTTGCAGATGATGGATTTAATGCATTAATAAGTAAAAATCTAAGTGTAATCGGAAAAGATGATATATCTTATATGTCTTTAGAAAAAGAATTCTTTAAAGATAATGAAGGAATATTTATAAAATCTAAACAAAGAGAAGGTCATTCAACAGATTGGATTGCCTTATATCGTTATAATGATACAGTTGGAAAAATTGGTTCTTTATATTATTATTATCCAAAAGTAATAGAAAGTGTGATTAATATTATTGGACAAAATCCAAATTCAGAAAGATCATTGGAATTAACAAAAGGAAGATATAAACTTTGCTATCTTGCTGATAATGGATATGAAATACTTCAAGAAATTGAAATAGAAATAGTGGAGTAAATTATGAAAAAGAAGATAAATTATAAAAAGTTATTTTATATTGTATTAGATATATTTTTTGTGACTTTATTAGCAATATTATCTACAAGTACATTTAGAGCTTTTGAGCAAAGTAACATAGTGGATCAGATATATAACGATAATGATGATACTTCATTTGCTCATGGAAAGTTCTTTTCTTCTCCACTTAAAAATCTTGAAGAAGCACAATTTAAGAGCCAAAAAATATGCCGCCAGGTTGAACAAGAAGGGGCAGTTTTATTAAAAAATAATAACAATATTTTACCTATAAAAGAGCATAGTAAAGTTACATTATTATCTAGATCAAGTGTAGATATTGTTTATACAGGGACTGGATCAAGTGACGTAAAAGTAACATCTAAAGAAACCTTAAAAGATTGTTTTGAAAAACAAAATATTGAAGTTAATAACATAATGTGGAATAAATATATGCTAGACACTAATTATCGTATTAGTGGAATTATGGAAAATCCAACAAGTTCATATTTAATGAGTGTTGGTGAATCAGATAAAAGTATTTATCAAGATCAAAAAGTAATAAATTCTTTCAAAAACTTTAACGATTTAGCAATAATTGTTATTTCTCGTATTGGAGGAGAAGGTTATGATTTATCTTTAGGAAACTTTCTTGATGGACAAAACGGATATCTTTCGATTACTGAAAAAGAAAAGGAAGTTATAAAAGTTGCTAAACAATATTTTTCTAAAACATTAGTGCTAATCAATTCATCTAATCCGATGGAATTAGGATTTATTGATGAGTTTGATATTGATGCTTGTTTATGGATCGGTTATGTTGGACAATATGGATTAGATGGTGTTATCGATATAATATCTGGTAAAGTTTCACCAAGTGGTAGATTACCAGATACATACGTTTATAATAATAAGTCTCATCCATCCACTCGAAATGTTGGTGACTATGTTTTTAATAATTTAGATAAACCCAAAGGAGAATGGGATACACGCAATAACTATATGGTAGAATTAGAAGGCATTTATGTCGGATATAAGTATTATGAAACTAGATATGAAGATTGTGTTTTAAATGAAGGCAATGCACGAAGTAATGTTGGTTCATATAACTCCATAGATGGTTTTAATTATCAAAAAGAAGTATTATTTCCATTTGGATATGGACTATCATATAGCAGTTTTATAGATAAAATTGATGATTTTCAAATGGATTATGATAAAAAAGAAATTAATATAAGTGTAATAAGTCAAAATATTGGCAATATTGCTTCTAAAAATGTCATAGAACTTTATTATCAAAGTGAATACACGGAATTTGATAAAAATAATGGTATTGAAAAAAGTTCTATTAATTTAATTAGATTTGCTAAAACCAAAGAATTAAAACCAAAGGAAAAAGAAATTATTAAATTTAATGTGAGTTTTGATGAACTTGCTAGTTATGATAGAAAAATCAATCAAGCATATATTTTAGAAAGTGGTAATTATTATTTTGCAATTGGAGAAGATGTGCATCAAGCGCTTAATAATATTTTAAGCATTAAAGGATATAATAAATCAAATAGTAGTTATATTAGTAGTAATAGTGATAGTTCAAAAGTTATTAGCGTTAACTTAGAAAATAATTATATTTTTAACGAAGGAATAAATGCTACAATTAAAAATAATTTAGAAAGTGCGGATATTAATTATTATTATGATAATGAAGAGTTTTCTTATTTGTCTAGGAGTGATTATGAATCCACTTATCCAAAAGAAATAAATAACTTAGTAGCAAGTGAAAAAATTATAAATAGTTTAAAAGATGATTTTGATTATATTAGTAAACCTATTGATGAAGAGATAGTTCTTAATGCTCAAAATAATTTAAAAGTATTAGATATGCAAGAACTAGATTATAATGATTCAAAATGGAATGATTTATTAGATCAAATATCTTTAAATGATTTAGCAACTCTTATTACCAAAGGAGGATTTTCAACTTCTTATATTAAAAGTGTGGGAAATCCTTTAACTTATGATCGAGATGGTCCAGTTGGAATTGCTGGCACGCAAGTTAGTTCAAAATCCGGGACATTATTTCCTTCTCAAACAGTTATGGCCGCAACATTCAATGAAGATTTAATATTTGAAGTTGGTTCGGCAATTGCTGAAGAAGGATTATTCTTAAAAGTAATTGGCTGGTACGCACCGGGATTAAACATTCATAGATCACCTAATGGCGGAAGAAACTTTGAATATTTTTCCGAAGATAGTATTTTATCAGGATTATTAGGTATACAAGAAGTTTTAGGTGCTCAAAGCAAAGGAATGATTGTTAATTCTAAGCATTTCATTCTTAACGAGCAAGAAATACATCGAAATGGTATTTGTGTATTTAATAATGAGCAAGCTCTAAGAGAAGTATATTTAAAACCATTTGAATATGTTGTTAAACACACAACATCACTTGGTGTTATGACTTCTTTAACTAGAATTGGTACCACTTGGACAGGAGCGCATTTAGGTTTAATTACTAATATTTTAAGGAGTGAGTGGGGCTTTAAAGGAAGAGTAATCACTGATTATACATCAGAAGGAAAAAGTTATATGTCTATCAAATCTGGTTTAGTAGCGGGGACTGACATGTGGCTTTGCTCTACCGATTATTTTTTAAAGCAATTCTTAGAAGCAGTAAACAATGATAAATATTTGCTATATAAGGCTAAAGAAGCAGCAAAAAATATCTTGTATGCACAGTGCAAATCATCCGCTATGAATCTAGAACCAAAAAGAATAACAGAAAGATGGAAAAT
>CAKPJO010000072.1 GCA_934162685.1 uncultured Bacilli bacterium
TAAAAATGCAATAATCGGATTCTGTACTCCCCCATCTCCGCTTATGATATTTTGTATATCACTAATATCAAAACTAAGTGAATCACGGCTATCATACGCAGGTAGTTCTGCCGAATACTTCCAAGCTTCGTCACCTTTATTATCTTTTCCTGGTACCGTTACTTTAACTCCTTCATTAGTATAAGTTTGACTAGTTTCCCAACCCGCAGCAAATTTCCATGCGTTAAAATCATTAATTGCCACATTACCATTTTCTGCTTTGACTATTACCTTACTTCCACTAGTAAGAGCTAATCCACTAGCAAGAAGCATTCATAAAACAATAAAATTAACTTTCTTCATATCTTTTCACCTTTCTATGTAAAGCGCTTTCGCTTTGCTTATATTCTATCAAAGAAAATATTAAAAATTATTTTATGAACCTCTTGTTAGCCAAAATATTAAATGATTTTTACTTGTAAAATAAAAATTATCCTAATTTGTCCGGAAAATCCGGACGTTTAGCCAAATTATTTTATTTAAATTTTTTATGGTTCATGTATAATGATGATTGTAAAGAGGAGCAATAAAATATGAAGTTAAATTATCATACACAATTAATCAATCAAGTAAATGCCTTAAATACAAGAAACTATTATCATATCCAAAATGAAGATCGCGTTGATTTAAAAAAATTCAAATTTGCTTATTTTAAAGATAATAATGATGAAGTTTTAAAAATTTTACCAAAAGATGATATTAATGTACCTAGTAACTGGCAAATGTTAGGATATGACAATCATCAATATACCAATAATCGTTATCCATTTCCTTTAGACCCACCATTTATTGATAAAAAAAATCCTTGTGGAGTATATGTAATTAATTATAAAAATGATCGACCAAATAAATCGCATTTCTTAAATATCGATGGCGCTGATTCATGCGTTTATGTTTACGTTAATGGCAATTTTGTTGGTTATTCCACTGTTTCACATTGTAACGCCGAATTTGATATAACCAATTTTTTAAATAATGAAGATAACGAAATTCGTCTTATTGTTTTTAAATGGTGTGCGATGAGTTACTTAGAAGATCAAGATAAATTAAGAATGTCTGGTTTATTCCGTGATGTTTATATAACTAGAAGAAACAAAGACCATATTCATAGTTATCATCTTATTTCTGATTATGATTATAAAAATAATATGGCTACATTAACTTTTACTTCTGATAAAGAAGCACAAGTTTTATTTAATAATGAAATAAAAGTAGGAAAAAATATTCAATTTACTATTCAAAACGTTAAACATTGGAGTGCAGAAATTCCTAATTTATATGATGTAATTATTAGCTATAACAACGAAATAATAGAAGATTATGTAGGATTTAGAAAAATCGAAAAAAACGGTAATATCTTATTATTAAATGGTCAACCAATAAAACTTAAAGGCGTTAATCGTCATTCTTCCACTATTAATGGATATGTAGAAACTATTGATGACTTAGTTAATGATGTTTTATTACTTAAAAAATATAACATTAACGCCATAAGAACATCACATTATCCCGCTCATAAAGAGTTACCATTTATTTGCGATAAATATGGTATTTATTTAATGAGTGAATCCGATGTTGAATGTCATGGTGTAGTTTTCCAAAATGGTAATTATGATGAAAAATATTATAATTTATATGCCGAATCTCCAATGTTTCATGACGCTATTATTCACCGTCAAGAACGTAATGTAATGCGTGATATCAATCGTCCTTCTATCATTATTTGGTCACTTGGAAATGAATCAGGTTGGGGTAAAAACTTCATTGATGCCGCAAAAAAAGTAAAAGAATTAGATAATACCCGCCTAATTCACTATGAACGTAGTTGGTTAGGTGGAAGTAACGGCGAACGTGATGAATTTAACTTTGCTAAAGATACTAATAAATACTTAGATATGTATTCAAGAATGTATCCTAGTTTTGAAGATTTAAATAAAATGCGTAATTGTGCGTTAGATATGCCACTTATATTATGTGAATATTCGCACGCCATGGGAAATTCATGCGGGGATTTAGAGGACTATGAAAAAATTATTGATGCAGAGCCTTCTTTTGCTGGTGGATTTATTTGGGAAATGTTTAACCATTATGTTATAAAAGGAAATAAAATCCTTTATGGTGGTGATTTTAACGACCAACCTAATGATGGCAATTTCTGTATGGATGGCTTATTTACGCTCGACCGCAAACCTCTTCCAGTAATGGAATCCGTAAAGCATATATTTTCACCATTAATAATTAAAAAAATCGATAATAATCGTTATCAATTATTTAATAGATATTCATTTTTAACTATTAATAATGTTGAAGTTAAAGCCATAAAGTTAATTAATTGTTTTGCTGATCCTAAGAATATTGAAGAGTTTAAGATTGAGTCTATTCCAGCACAAGAATATGTTGAAATTAACATTAAAAATGCATTAATAAACGAAACTGGTTGCACTAGTATTTTATTTATTGTTAATGCTTCTACTATTAACGGAAACATTGAATATAAAGAAAGTTATATTTTAGAAAATAAACCATTAAATTATGAAATTAAAGTTAACGCAATTAAAGAAAGAGATGGAAAATATGAAATTAATAATTTTATTATTAACGAAAATGGATTAATTGAGTCTTCTTTAATTGATAAGGATTTAATACTTGAACCCGCTAATATCATTGTGGGACGTGCTTATTTAGATAATGATAAAAATATGTATTGGTCCTATTGGAAAAATTGTATTCTTGAAACCGCTAGATTTATTACTAGAGAAACAAAAAAAGACGCTACTTCTATTACTTTTGATGGTTCTCTTATTACTGATACAACTTATATTGCTAAAGTTTCTATTACTTATATTTCTACTGAAGATGGATTATTAGTAAAAATAAAAGCAAAAAGAAATAAAGAGATACCTTTCTTACCTCGATTTGGATATAGTTTAGTTTTAAACAAAAATTATAAAAAAGTCACTTATCTTGGTGAAGGTCCTAATGAATCTTATATTGGCCGTCATCAAGGTAATATCTTCTACACACATGACTTTGATGTATTTAGTAAAAATAATTGTTTTAATTATCCTTATCCTCAGGAATCTGGATCACATAATAATACAAAATTTGCTTCTTTATTTTCTGATAATTATACATTTACAATGCTTGCTAATGAACTAGTTTCTTTCCAAGCTATACCATTTAAATTAAATGAATTTAAAAATCATGCCCACTTAATGAAATATAAAAGCGGACATGTAGTATTTAATATTGATTATAAAATGTCAGGCTTAGGCTCTAATAGCTGTGGCCCAGAATTACAAAAAGAATATCAACTTAATGAAGAAGAATTTAGTTATGAGTTTATTTTAAATGTTAAAAGGCCATAATTACTACTCTATTTTCATTTGAGTAGCCATAAATAAAATAAACTTGTCTAGTACTATTAGATTTAATTTCTTCAATCGAATCATCCGTATCTAATATCATCGATATAGAAATTTTTGATAATTCTAAATTTAAATTAAATACCGGTAAAGATAATGTAGTTACATAGTCATTAGGAAATGTAAATATGGCATGTGTCTCATTATCTTTTGTTTTATTTGAGAATGTTTTTGTTTTAACGCTTAATTTGGCACTATCAATATCTAAATTTAAACTATAGAATCTTGCAAAAAATTCATCTGAAGTAATAATTTCAGTTGTTTCTGGTATATCTTTTTTAATATTAAACTTTGCTTCAGAATTATTACCATCATATTCGCTGACCATAAAGAAATCATCGTCATCATCCCATACGCTAACTTTATAATCAAATTTATTATCGCCTAATGAATAGCGATGACCAATCAAAGAATATGATTTGTCATTTATTCTAACATCAAAAAAATGATCCGATATTGAAGCACCGTACGTTTCTTTTAAGATGCTTCTTTGAAAATCTTTGTCTAAATATGGTTTAAATACCCGGTAATGTGTAAAAGCATAACCGCCAAAAATATAAACTAGTATTCCAACAAAGCATAATATTAATATTGCATAAACTTTTTTCATATTATTCTCTCCGTTCATTACATAGTTAGTCTAGCATAACTGTATTATCAATGCAATAGTCCTCCTAATCCATTTTAGCCATTTTTTATAATATAAATTTCTTTAGAGGAAATAATTGTATGCTATAATAAAAGCACGAAATAAAGCGTTTTCAAGGAGTATACTTATGGCTACATTAAAATTTAAAAACATTAATAAAATATATGATAATAACGTTCAAGCTGTCTTTGATTTTAATTTAGAAGTTCAAGACAAAGAATTCATTGTATTCGTTGGACCTTCTGGATGCGGTAAATCCACTACGCTTCGTATGGTCGCTGGTTTAGAAGATATCACTAGCGGCGAGCTTTATATTGATGATAAATTAGTTAATGATGTTGCGCCAAAAAATCGTGATATTGCGATGGTATTCCAAAGTTATGCGCTTTATCCTCATATGACTGTTTATGATAATATGGCATTTGGTTTAAAGCTTAAAAAGATGCCTAAGGCGGAAATTGATAAAAAAATTAAAGAAGTATCGGAAATATTAGGATTAACAGATTATTTAAATCGTAAACCTAAGGCTTTATCAGGTGGACAAAGACAACGTGTGGCTTTAGGTAGAGCCATCGTTAGAAATCCAAAAGTATTCTTAATGGATGAACCATTAAGTAACTTAGATGCTAAGCTCCGTGTCCAAATGCGTAGTGAAATTGCTCGTATTCATGAACAAGTTGGCGCTACAACGATTTATGTTACTCACGATCAAACTGAAGCTATGACAATGGCAAGTCGCATTGTCGTTATGAAAGATGGCTATATCCAACAAATTGGTACTCCAAAAGATGTTTATAACTATCCTAATAATATCTTTGTTGCCGGATTTATTGGTGCTCCTGCGATGAACTTTATTAATGGCACTTTTGAAAAAGGATATTTTATTACCGAAGGTAAAGAAGATAACACAAATATTAAAATCAAATTAACTAAAACACAAACCGCTTTATTAAATAAATATGTTAAAGAAAAAATTATAAGTGTAAATAAAGAATATGAAGATGCTTTAGTAGATTTATCTAATCATCATGACTATTTAATTAATTCATTAAATGATAAACTAGCTAAAACCTCTAACGCACGTAAAAATGAAATAATTAAAATTCAAATCGAAGAAGAAAATAAAAAATATGAAAATGACAAGATAAGATTTACAAAAATCCATGAAGATTGTTTAAATAATGTTAATAACATTGTTCTTGGTATTAGACCTGAAGATATTTATTTAGATAAAAAATCTCAAGTTGAAACATTATCTGAACCATTAGATATTGATTGCGATTTATCAGAATTATTGGGTCATGAATTAATTGTTTATGGTTATTTAGGTAAACAAAAAATTATTATTAATACTAGTGCAATAAATGAAATCAAACAACATTCTTCTAATTTATTTGCATTCGATACAACCAAAATGCACTTCTTTGATAAAGATAGCACAAATCGTATTAAATAATACTAAAAGGATTATGAACTACTAATTAAATTTCTTCATAATCCTTTTTAATTGTTTATATAGTATTTATACTTTAATAGACACACTAATTAATACCAAATTGATACTTTTTTTCCATTTGACATTGCGTTTACACTAAATGGTTGATCTTTACTATTCTTTTTTATTTCGTCCACTGATTTGTTAGTATCTATATGCATTAATATAAAAATATCAGACAATTCAAGTGATATATTAAGCGTTGGTAAAGATAATGTAGTTACATAGTCACTTGGTAATTTAAACGTTGCTTCAGTCGCATTATCCTTTGTTGTATTTGAAAAAGTCCTTGCTTTAACACTAAATTTTGCATTATCCATATTTAATTCTAAATTAAAGAAACTCGCTAAAAATTCATCTTTAGTAAGAATAACTGTTTCATCTTTTTTCTTAGTATCAAAAATAGCTACATGTGTATCAAAATTATATTGACTAAATATTAAAGAATCAGGACCTTTCTTATCAACATAAATAGTAATATCTGTCTTTGTTAAATCTATGCAGCCGATTCTATACATATCATCATCTATATAAATTTTAATTTCATTATCAATAATTGAATTTCTATAATCATAAGAACTTCTTAAAACATCAGTTTGAAAGTCTTTATCAAAATATGGTTTAAATACACGGTAATGCGTAAAAGTATAACCACCAAATATATAAACTAGTACTCCTACAACGCATAATATTAAGATTGTATAAATTTTTTTCATATGTTTTCCTCTCCGAGTTATTGCCAACTAACCACTATCAAAATATCATATGAAAGAAATAAATACAATATCAATTTTTTTATTTTGTACATTGATTAATATTGTTAAAATATATAGATTTTCTTTTTATTAATTAACTAACTATAAGTAAAATATAATAATCATTAAAAAGCTAATAATAAAATCACATATTGTGAAATTATAAAAATTTTAATTTTTTGATAAAAAATATCATCAACTAATAAATGAATTACAACAATTTAAGTATTTTAAAAGGACAATTTTCTTGTCCTTTTCTTCTATTTTAATATTTTATGAATCATACTTGGTAAGTTTTGCGCAATTACATATTCTTTTCTATTAGTGGGATTTTTAGCTTGCTTACGTAGTTGTCTAGCACTTGTTGCAAATTTTGTAGGATAATAAGTTGTGATATTTTTCCATTTTTGCAAATATGCTGGCTTTATTATTTGAATTACCTTACTATTTTTATTAAATTTTATCGTATTAATTATGGTGTAGATTACACTCATTATTAGATAAAATACTATAATTAATAATGCTTCACTTGGATAAGTTTTATAGAAATTAGTTATTCCAGTATTCCAAATAAGATTAAAAATAAATATTATCAAATATAGAACTAAAACACCTATAATTCCTCCAACTAAAGCGCTAAACAAATTATTAACTATGCTTTCAATGCAAGACTGATTTATTTTTATGCCAGGAAAAGCAACTGTTACGGATGCTTGCCCATTAGAATTAACTTCAATGGTTTCATATTTTTTTAATTTTTTGATAATATCTTCTCTATCTTCTTTTGTTAAGACTAGTTTCATTGCTTCACTTGCTGACACTACTCTACCATCATTTAAATTTACATTACGATCTTCTAAACATAATTGATCAATAAAAATTTCTAAATCATAATCTAAATCACGATTTTCTGTATATTGATCCTTCAAGACTATTTTAGAACCAAATGGTGCTAAAAAGAATTTGCCAATTTTAAATACTTGTCTGCCTAGTGGTATACCAACAATAGTCACACATAATAAACTTCCATAAATTAAACATAATAAATAAGATATTAGACCACCAAAAATTAGATTTAAAGTATTTAATACTGGATGCGAGCCATAATTTAAAATAACTTCCCGACCAGCTGGTCTAAATATTAAAGGAATAAATTTAAAACAAGTTATGCCCGCTGGAATACCAATGATAGTTAAGCAATATGCAATGCCTGTAAAGAAATTTATTATTACTCCCCATAACCCAACAAATATAAACCAAAATATATTAAATACTGTGTTAATAGCGTTATTACCGCCTGGTTCTTTATTTAGATTTTCCAACACGCATAATCCATCCGATGGGTTAAATTGCTCAAATTCTTCTTTATGAGATATAATAACATTATCTTCTTTTACTTCTATATCTTCAATAGAATTATCTTCTTGAGATTCAACTTTTTCTTTATGATTTTCTAAATATATTTCTATTTTTAGTTTGGCATTATTTAAATTTTTCAATTGACTTTTTTCGGTAAAAATACTTTTAAAGGCAAATAAACCAATCCCTAACGATACAAAAATAGCTATCTCCATGACTAAACTTTCATTGTTAGATATAAATGATATCATAAAAAATATTAACGTTGCCAAAAAAGAAACTATGGCAACT
>CAKPJO010000073.1 GCA_934162685.1 uncultured Bacilli bacterium
ATAAACAATCTATTATGGATAGTCTGGGGAAATAATATGAATAAATACTTAATTATTAGCCAATATTACTATCCTGAAACTTTTAAAATTACTGAAATTTGTGAAGAATTAGCAAAAATAAATGAAGTGACAGTATTAACAGGTTTACCAAATTATCCTAAAGGTGAGTATTATGAAGGATATGAAAATCATAAAAAAATATTTTGTGAAAATATAAATAATGTAAAAGTCATCCGTTTACCTATTAGACCGCGTCATAGTGGAACTATTAATCTATTTTTAAATTATATGAGTTATTTAAAAAAAGCGAAAAGATTTTTAAAAACATTTAATGAAACATTTGACGCAATACTTGTATATGAAATTTCACCAGTGTTACAAATATCGCCAGCGATATATTATGGAAATAAAAAACACACTAAGGTATATACATATTGCCAAGATGTTTGGCCCGAAGTATTGAAAGTTGGGGGGGTGAAATCCTGCAATCCGATTTTTTGGTTTTTCAAACAATGGAGTAAAAAACTTTATAATAAATCGGATTATATACTAATTTCATCACCTATGTTTAAAGATTATTTGATTAAAATACATAAGGTTAATGAGAATAAAATAATATATCTTCCTCAGCATGCTAGTGATATGCTTGCAAAATTAAATTTAAGAAAAGAAATTACTCCTACAATAGATTTCCTTTATACTGGAAATATTGGCAAAGCACAAAATATATTACTGCTTATTAAGTGTTTTGAAAAAATTACTAATGAAAACGTTAGACTGCATTTAGTTGGCGATGGATCTGAATATAACAATTGCTTTGAATATCTCAAAAACCACAACGTAAATAATGTTACTATGTATGGTAGAAAAAGCAAAAAAGAATTAATAGAGTTTTTTAAAAATTCAGATGTATGTATTTTTGCCTTAACTGGAAGCAATTTTGTAGGTAATACTATACCTGCTAAGTTGCAAGATTACATGTCATCAGGTAAAATGATAATTGCTTCGGTGTCTGGAGATGCGAAAAAAATTATTGATGAATCTAAATGCGGTTTAACATGTTTGCCTGACAACGTTGATGATTTATATCTAACTATTAAAGAGTTTTTATCTAATAAAGAAAAATACAAATCTTATGGTGAAAATGGCAAACAATATTTTATGAAAAATTTTACAATGAATATTTTTATAAACAAATTATACAAAATTTTGGAGGAAACAAAATGAGCATGTTTGATGGAAAAAACATTAATGATTACAGGAGGCACAGGATCATTTGGTAACGCTGTACTTCATAGATTCTTAACAACAGATATTAAAGAAATTAGAATATTATCTCGCGATGAAAAAAAACAAGATGATATGAGACATAATTTCCAATTAAAATATCCTGAATATGTAGACAAAGTTAAATTCTATATTGGTGATGTTCGTGATTATAACTCCATTGTAGGAGCATTTAGAGGTGTGGATTATGTTTTCCATGCTGCGGCATTAAAACAAGTCCCATCTTGTGAATTCTTTCCTATTGAAGCAGTTAAAACTAATGTATTAGGATCTAATAATGTTATTACTGCTTGCGTAGAAAATCATGTTAAGAAAGCAATATTCTTATCTACTGATAAAGCTGCTTATCCAATTAACGCTATGGGTATGACCAAAGCATTAATGGAAAAGAACGTTATAGCTAGAAGTAGACAAATGCAAGAAGGAAATCCAGTACTTTGTTTAACTAGATATGGTAATGTAATGGCTTCTAGAGGATCAGTTATTCCTTTATTTTGTGATCAAATAGAAGAAGGCAAAAAACTTACTATTACTAATCCAGAAATGACAAGATTTATGATGACATTAGAAGATGCCGTTGATTTAGTATTATATGCTTTTGAACATGGTGATCAAGGTGATTTATTTGTTCAAAAAGCACCTGCTGCAACTATTGAAACATTAGCAAAAGCAGTACTTGAGCTTAAAGGCTCTGATGTTGGTTATCAAGTGATTGGTACAAGACACGGAGAAAAACTATATGAAGTGTTAGTAACAACAGAAGAAATGTTAAGAGCGGAATCATTACCAGGATTCTATAGAATTCATGCTGATAATAGAACTCTTAATTATGATAACTTCTTTACTAAAGGTGATAAGAAGTTAGAAAGTAATAATCAATATACTTCTCATAATACGGAAAGACTTGATGTTGAAGGTATGAAGAAGTTATTAATGAAGCTTCCATTATTTAATAAAGATGTGGAAGATTATTTACCTCGTTAATAGGTGGTGAACAAATGAAAATATTAGTCACAGGTGCGAAAGGTTTTATCGGAAAAAACTTAGTAGCGGCATTAAAAAATCATAGTTATAACGATATATATGAATTTGATATTGATACAGACGTAAAACTATTAGATCAATATTGTTTTGATTGTGACTTTGTTTTCCATTTAGCGGGAGTTAATCGCCCTAAAAATGAAGAAGAATTTATGCAAGGTAATTTTGGCTTTACATCTATTCTTCTTGATACATTAAAGAAACATAATAATAAATGTCCAATTATGGTTAGCTCTTCAGTGCAAGCTAGTTTAGATAATCCTTATGGCTTATCTAAAAAAGCTGGTGAAGAACTAATATTTGAATATGGGAAAAAAGAAGATGTTAAAGTATTAGTTTATCGTTTTCCTAATGTATATGGTAAGTGGTGTAAACCAAATTATAATAGCGCAATAGCGACATTTTGTAATAATATTGCTAATGATTTATCTATTACAGTTAATAATAGAGAAACGATAATGCACTTGGTTTATATTGATGATGTATTTAATGAGTTAATAAATGCTTTGGAAGGTAAAGGTAATAAAGTAGGAGATTATTATAAAGTGCCAACAGAAGATGAAACAACTTTAGGTCATATAGTGGATTTATTATATTCCTTTAAAAATATTCGTAATAGCAAAGAACTTCCTAATTTATCTAATCACTTAGAAAAGTGTTTATATTCAACTTATTTATCATATGTGCCAGTTAATCAATTAGTTTATCCATTAGATATGCATATTGATAATCGAGGTTCATTTACAGAAATTATTAAAACAATTGATAGAGGACAATTCTCTGTTAATATATCACATCCTGGTATTACTAAAGGTAACCATTACCATCATACTAAAAATGAAAAATTCTTAGTAGTATCAGGGCATTGCTTAATTAAATTAAGAAAAATAGGAACAAGTGAAGTTATTACTTATGATGTAAGTGGTGATAAACTTGTAGTAGTGGATATACCAGTTGGTTATACTCATAGCATTACTAATATTGGTGATACTGATTCTGTTACATTTATGTGGTGTAATGAATGCTTTGATCCTAATAATCCAGATACATATTACGAAGAGGTGATAGTTAAATGAAATCAATTTTCCAATTGCTTTTAAAGATAAAGATGGGACACATTGGTAAAAAAACTAACATTTCTAAAGGCGGAGACTTTGCTGGGTGTAGAAACATTTCTATAGGGGATAATAGTTATATTGGCCCGAGAAATACTATGTATGCTGTTTTACAACCAATTATTATTGGAAATTATGTTATGACCGGTCCGGAAGTAATTATGATAACTGGTGATCATAGAACTGATATTATTGGTGATTATATGATAAAAATTACAAATAGTATGAAATTACCTGAAAATGATAAACCAATAATTATAGAAGATGATGTGTGGATTGGAGCTAGAGCAATTATTCTTAAAGGAGTAAAAATAGGTAAAGGCTCTATCGTTGCTGCAGGTGCTGTTGTCACAAAAAATATTCCACCATATACAATTTACTATGATTTGCATAAACAAAGGCCTAGATTTACAAAAGAAGAAATTATGGAACACGAAAAATTACTTGAACAAAAATATGGAGGAAACCATAAATGCAAAAACTAAAATTAATGACTATTATTGGAACTAGACCAGAGATTATTCGTCTTGCTCCAACAATTAAATGTGCTGATAAATATTTTGATCATATTTTAGTCCATACAGGACAAAATTATGATTACACTCTTAATCAAGTGTTCTTTGAAGATTTAGGATTAAGAGAACCAGACTATTATTTAAATGTAGTAGGCAAAGATTTAGGAGAAACAATGGGAAATGTTATTGCTAAATCTTATGAAGTAATGTTAAAGGTTAAACCAGATGCTGTATTAGTACTTGGTGACACTAATTCATGTTTATCAGTAATATCTGCAAAAAGATTACATATTCCTACTTTCCATATGGAAGCTGGTAATAGATGTAAAGATGAATGTTTACCAGAAGAAACTAATAGAAGAATAGTGGATATTATTTCTGATGTTAATATGTGTTATTCCGAACATGCTAGAAGATATTTAGCAGAATGTGGATGTGCTAAAGAAAGAACTTTTGTTATTGGATCTCCGATGGCGGAAGTATTACATGCTAATTTAGAAAAAATAGAATCTTCTAATATTCTTTCTAAATTAGGATTAGAAAAGAAAAAATATATATTATTAAGTGCACATAGAGAAGAAAATATTGATAATGAAGATAATTTTATTTCTCTTATGACCGCGGTTAATGAAATGGCTAAAAAGTATGATATGCCAATATTATATTCATGCCATCCAAGAAGTAAGAAATATATTGAAGCAAGAAACTTTGAATTTGATAAAAGAGTTATTCAACATGAACCATTAGGATTTCATGATTATAATAATTTACAAATGAATGCATTCTGTGTTGTTTCTGATAGTGGTACATTACCAGAAGAAAGCAGTTTTTATTTATCAATTGGTAAACCAATACCAGCAGTTTGTATTAGAACAAGTACAGAAAGACCAGAAGCACTTGATGCCGGTGATTTTGTTTTAGCAGGAATATCAACAAGCGAAGTACTTCAAGCAGTAGATATGGCTGTATCAATGGTTAATAATAATGCTTTAGGAGATACATGTAAATATTACATTGACGAAAATGTATCAATTAAAGCAGTTAGAATAATACAATCTTATACATCAGTTATTAATAAGATGGTATGGAGAAAGAAATAGTTTATGATTAATGTTTGTTTAGTTGCACCAGTACCTCCACCAATAGGAGGGATTGCACTTTGGACATCAAATATAATTAATTATCCGCAAAATGATGTTAATTTTATAGTTATTAACACTAATGTTAGCAAGCATCCGGCTAAAAAAAGAACATTATTTGATAGAACCATTGTTAGCGGTATGAAAATGCTAAAAATTTATAAACAATTAAAACATGTTATAAAAACACAAAAAATAGATTGTGTTCATGTTGCTACGAGTGGATCACTAGGATTTATACGAGATAAATTAATCGCAAAATTGTGCGATAAATATGGTGTAAAGTTAATTATACATTTGCATTTTGGTAGGATACCACAAATTATTGAAGCAAACAATAAAGAAACAAAATTATTTTATAAAATATCGCAAATGGCATCAAATATTGTATGTATGGATTCGAAGACATATATGTCTATTTCTCAATTGAATAATATTTCTAATAAATTGTCATATATTCCTAATCCAATTTCTTATAAATGCAAATACATTACCCAAGATAAAAAAGAAAAGAAAATTATATATGTGGGATGGGTTATAAAAACAAAAGGAATAGAAGAATTAATTGACGCTTGGAATACTATTGGTAACAATCATAGTGATTGGTCATTAGAAATAATTGGCGCATTTAGTGATGGCTATTTGCAACAAATTACACAGCGCATTAATACTTCTAATTTAAAATTTATTGGTGAAATTGAACATGATAATTGCTTGAAAAAAATCGAACAAGCAAGTGTATTAGTATTGCCTTCATATACAGAAGGATTTCCTAATGTTGTGTTGGAAGCTATGATGGCATCAACTGCTGTAATTGCCACGAATGTTGGTGAAATACCTAAAATTCTATCTAATAATAGTGGTATTGTAATTAATCATCATTCTGTTGAAGATATAATATCAGCTTTAGAAGAATTGATTAATGATCAAAAGAAAAGAGAAGAATTAGCAAGTAATGCATATAAACGTGTTAATGAAAATTATACAATCGATAGAGTTTTTGACATGCTTTTAAAAGAATGGGGCGATAATAAATGAGAATAGGTCTATTATTACCACAAATAGGAAAAGGCGGAGCAGAAAGAGCCGCAACACGTATTTCTAAAATTTTAGCCAAAAATCATGAAGTATATATTATCGTCTTTGCACAAGAGTGCCCTATTGCTTATGATTATGCAGGACAATTAATTAGCTTAGATGTTCCATCATCAAAAGGTGTCATTAATAAATTTCTCTTAAGTATTAAGCGTATCAACAAATTAAAGCAAATTAAAAAAAAATTAAAATTAAATGTAGTAATTAGTTTTATGCAAAGTCCAAATTACGTTAATGTAAAGTCAAAAATATCAAGTTGCAAAACAATTATCTCCATAAGAAATTTTATCTTTGTTGAAAAAAAACAAAATGTCTTTTCAAAGTTGCAATTGCAGACAACAAGAGTAATCGTTAGTAAATCGGATTCTATTATTTGTGTTAGTAAAGAAATAAAAGATTCAATTTATAATAATTTTTCTAATGTGAAAAATATTAATACGAAACTTAAAGTATTGTATAATCCATACAACATTAATGAAATTATAGAACTAAAACAAGAAGATTTTAAATTTGATTTTAATAGTCAATCATTTATGTTTTGTAGTATCGGTCGCATTCAAAAACAAAAAGGCTTTTTCAATTTATTAAAATCGTATTATCTTTTTAATAAAAATCATAATAATACTAAATTAATTATAATTGGGGAAGATTATAGTGGTGGAAAAATAGGCAATTTGATTAATAATTTAAATCTGAAAGATAAAGTTATTTTATTAGGCCAGATGGATAATCCTTTTAAAGTAATTTCTAAATGTGATGCTTATGTTTTATCGTCATTATTTGAAGGATTTCCTAACGCTCTTGTGGAAGCTATGGCTTGTGGACTTCCTGTCATTGCTTCGAACTGTCAATCTGGACCTAAAGAAATTCTTGATGATGTTTCAAAATTAGATGTAGATGATGTTTATAAGGCAAAGTATGGAATAATTTATAAGAATTATTCAAGTTTAGAAGAAGATTATAGTCCTAATATTACTAAAGAACATCAAATTTTAGCGGATGCTATGGAGTTATTATATAACGATAAAAATCTTCAAGAATATTATAAAAAACAAAGTATAAAACGTGCTAAAGAATTTAATTATGAAGAAACAGGAAAAAAATTAGAAGAAATATTAAATGCTTAAAGGGAGGAAACTCATATGCTTATATTAGTTACTGGAGCAGCGGGATTTATTGGATCTAATCTTGCTAGAGAACTTCTTAAAAGAGGAGATAAGATTATCGGAATAGATAATCTAAATGATTATTATGATGTTAATCTTAAAATTGAAAGATTAAAAGAATTAAATAAATATAAAACTTTTACATTTATAAAAATGGATATTGCGGATAAAACTGCATTAGATGAATTATTTAATAAATATAATTTTGATGTTGTTGTTAATCTTGCAGCTCAAGCTGGTGTTAGATATTCCATTATTAATCCAGATGCTTATGTTCAAAGTAACTTAATAGGGTTTTATAACATATTAGAAGAATGTAGATATCATCCAGTTAACCATTTAGTATATGCCTCTAGTTCCTCTGTATATGGTTCTAATAAAAAAGTTCCTTATTCTACTGATGATAAAGTCGATAATCCTGTATCTTTATATGCGGCAACTAAAAAATCTAATGAATTAATGGCGCATGCTTATGCTAAACTTTATAACATTCCTTGTACAGG
>CAKPJO010000074.1 GCA_934162685.1 uncultured Bacilli bacterium
AATGTTTGGATTTCCAATCTTTTATGAAAAATGCCAAGGACTTAATATCAAGCCAATATTAGGAATGGATATTAAGTTAGGTAGATTTCTTCTTACGTTATTTATTAAAGATGAAGTAGGATACTTAAACGCTATTAAAATATCAAATACCATTCAAGATAATACTTTTACTTATGATCAAATAGTTAAGAATCAAGAAGGATTAATTTTTGTATTAAGTGTTAATATCAATAACTATAAAGATTCCCTTAAATCAATTCAAAAACTTAAGGAAGATTTAAATGATTTTTATGTTGGACTAGAAACTTATAATTTGATAGATTCTAACGAAGTATATTCTTTTATAAACGAAACATATTCAAAAATTATTATTTATCCTTTCGTTCGTTATTTAAAGAAAGATGACGCTATTGTATTAGATATTGTCGATGCTATTAAAAATAGTGCCACATTAGATCACGAAACTAAAGATGGTAATAATTATTTATATACACAAAAAGAAATCGAAGAGTTTTATAAAGATCTTCCATTAGCTGATATTGATGAATTAATAAATAAATGCAATTTTGTTTTAGAAAAGAATCGTGGATTAACACTAAAACTTTTCGCGGATGATGAAGCAAAAAAAGTTATAAAAGAAAGATGTTTAGAAGGTCTTAAAAACAAAAACAAACTTAATGACACTTACTTAACAAGACTAAATTATGAATTAGGCATAATTGATAAAATGGGATTTAATAATTATTTTCTTGTTGTTTCTGATTACGTTAATTATGCTAAAACGCATGATATTCTTGTTGGGCCTGGCCGAGGATCTGCCGCTGGTTCACTTGTTAGTTACGCTCTTGATATCACTTCTCCTGATCCGATTAAATATAATCTATATTTTGAAAGATTTTTAAATCCAAGCCGAAAAACTATGCCTGATATTGATATTGACTTTGAAGATATTAAACGTGAAGAAGTTATTAATTATTTAAAAGAAAAGTATGGAAAGTCACGAGTAGCAAATATCGTTACTTTTCAAACTATTGCCGCTAAACAAGCATTAAGAGATATTGGAAGAGTATTTAATATTGATAACTTTGATATTAACTATTTAAGTAAGGCATTAGGTGTATTTCCTATATCTTTTAAAAATGCTTATCGTCAAAATCAAGCATTTAGAGAATTAATTGACTCTGAGCCTTATTATTTAAAAATAGTACGACTTGCTAGTAAGATTGAAGGATTAATCCGCCAATCTAGTTTACATGCTGCTGGTGTTGTTTTAAATAACGAAGAGATTGAACATTCATTACCAGTTTTAAAAGATAATGATGGTAATATTACTACTCAATATGAAATGACTTACTTAGAAAAGCAAGGATTTTTAAAGATGGATATTTTAGCTTTAAGAAATCTTACAATTATCAAAGATATTTGTAATAAACCTGGAGTTAATTTAAATCCTTATAATATTCCTATTGATGATGAAAAAGCTATTAATGTTATTAAAAACAATTTGACTATGGGTTTATTCCAATTAGAGTCCGCAGGTATGCGCCGCTCCATTGAAATATTAGAGCCTTCTTCTTTTGATGATATTGCCGCACTTATCGCCCTTTTTAGACCAGGACCAATGGATAATATTCCTCTATATGCGAAAAGGAAAAAAGGATTAGAGAAAGTTACATACATTGATGATAAAGTTAAAAACATTCTTGGATCAACATATGGCATTATTGTTTATCAAGAGCAAATAATGCAATTAGCCACTAATGTAGCAGGTCTTTCTTTAGCGGAGGCAGATAATTTCCGTCGTTCAATATCAAAAAAAGACTTGTCTAAAATGGAAGATATTAAGCAAAAATTTATTAATGGAGCTATAAATAATGGCTACACTAAAAATAATGCTTATAACATTTATGAAACTATTGAAAAGTTTGCTTCTTATGGATTTAATAAAGCTCACTCTATTTCTTATGCTTATATTTGCTCACAAATGGCTTATTTAAAGGCACATTTCCCACTTGAATTTTACGCTACTATATTAGAGCATGAATCAGGCGCTACAAGCGATAAAATGTTTCAATATTTAAAAGAAATAAAATCGCAAAATATTTCTTTATTAGTTCCTAATATTAATGAATCTACTGATACTTTTATACCTTTTGATTCAAAGTTATTATTCCCTTTAACCGCTATTAAGGGTTTACAAAGTAAAGTAGTGGAGCAAATACTTGAAGAAAGAAATCGTAATGGTAAATTTACATCTTTATTTAATTTCGTCTCGCGTCTATATAAATACGAAATCAAAGAAGCAACAATTATGGCTCTAATTGATGCTGGAGCATTTGATGAGTTTAATAATCGCGCTACTTTAAGAGCTTCTATTGCTAATGCTATCAATCAAGCATCATTTAATAATGCTCTTGATGTATCTTTATTAAATAGTAAAGACTTCGGTCTACATTTTGATTATATTATCAAAGATGACGATAAAATGATGAACTTAGAAAGAGAATATGAAGTATTAGGATTAATGATTTCGGATTCTCCTTTAAAATACCAAAAAGAAAAATTATTAAAATTAAAAGCTACTAATATCAAAGAAGCTAAAAAGAATACTTTTTCTGCTTGTGTTGGCGTTATTTTGCTTCATGCAAAGATAATTAAAACAAAAAAAGGTGAACAAATGGCTTATTTATCAACAACTGATGGTGATGAAGATTTAGAAGTAACTTTATTTCCGAAAGAATTTGCAAAATACTGGAATTATCTTAAAAGCAATGCCATTTTAGTTATTAAAGGTAACTTTGATAAAAGAAAGCAAGATGCATTTATTGCTTCAGAAATTATTATGTTGGAGGACTAACTACTATGAAGAAAATGATTATTATCGATGGAAACTCTTTGTTATTTCGTGCGTTTTTTGCCACATTCAATCCTAATGTGCCATTAATGCGTGCTAAAGACGGAACTCCTACTAATGCCATATTTGCTTTTTCAAATATGCTAAGTAAAATTATATCTGGATTTAAAGGTGATGAAAATTTACTTGTTGTATTTGATACTGGTAAAAAAACATTCCGTCATAGTGAATTAGATACTTATAAAGCTAATCGTAAACCCGTTAATCCTGAATTAATTGAACAAATGCCAATTGCTCGTGAACTATTAAAAGCAATGGGCGTATTTACATATGAATTAGAAGGTTTTGAAGGCGATGATATTGCTGGAAGTGCCGCTAAATTAGCAGGGAAAAATGGCTATGATGTTACCATTTATACTTCGGATAAAGATTTTCTCCAATTAATCGATAAAAAAATTCATATTAACATGATTAAACGCGGACTTAGTGATGTTAAATTAATGGATGAAGAAGAATTATATAAAGAATATGAACTTCTTCCATCACAAATTCCAGATTTTAAAGGATTAATGGGAGACCCTAGTGATAATTTAAAAGGAATACCAGGTGTTGGACCTAAAACTGCTGTTAAGTTAATAAAAGAATATGGAAGTTTAGAAAACATTATTGAAAATGTTGATAAACTAGGCGGTAAAGTCGCTAATGCAATTAAGGAAAATGAAGAATCCGGTCGTCTTTGTAAACATTTAGCTATGATTAAAACCGATATTGAATTACCATTTTCATTAGATGAAACTATTTACAGCGGATATCATGTAAATGAATTATCGGATTTTTGTCGAAAATATGACTTAAAAACACTACTAAATAAAATGGATCAAAAATTTGTTAAAGAAAATAAACAAACCAAAGAAATAGAATATAAAATAGTTAAATCTTTACCTAGTATTGATGATAAAAAAATTGGCATTGCTTTAGACTTTGATGAAGATGATTATTATGATGGAATCGTAAATGGTATTGCTATTACTTCTAATCATCAAACATATTATTTAAATATTAAAGATGCGAAAAAAGATAACAACTTATTAGAAATATTAAAAAGTAATACTTATGAAAAATATTGTTATGACTTTAAAGCTATTAAAGTAGCTTTATCAAGAACTGGTATTGAAATTAATGGTTTAACTTTTGATTTACTTATCGCAGCTTATATTATTGATACATCTTTAATTAATAATATTGATGCGATATTTAACTTCTTTTCTATTTCCTTAACTAAAGCTAGTAATGATTCAATTTCTTTGTTTCAAGATGATAGTTTAAATATTTTACGTGCTGCGGAAATTAGTTTCCATGCTTTAAATATCTACGATGAAGCTATCAAACAAATTAAGGACACCGATGCTTTAGATTTATATAAATATATTGAACTTCCTTTAGCGAATGTTTTAGCAAAAATGGAAATCGAAGGATTCCCACTTAACGCTAAAGCCTTAAACGAAATTGGTGATGTGTTTAGAAACAAACAAAAGGAATTAGAAAATCAAATATTTGCTATTGCACCACATCATATTAATTTATCATCTCCAAAACAAATTGGTGAACTTCTTGTTGAACTAAATGTTTTTGATAAGGATAAAAAGATATCTACATCTGTTGATGTATTAAAGAAAGTAGCTCATAAACATCCAATTGTTGATTTAATACTTGAATATCGTAAATACGCTAAGTTAACTTCTACCTACATTGATGGATTACTTGTCCATGTTCATGATGATGGCAAATTACATCCTCGCTTTAATCAGGCATTAACTTCTACTGGACGTTTATCCTCTTCTAATCCAAACTTACAAAATATTTCTGTTCGTGATGAAGAAGGCAAAATGATACGTAAAGCATTCTTCTATCCTAATGATGATTTTTATATATTATCATTTGACTATTCGCAAGTTGAACTTCGTGTTTTAGCAGCCTTAAGTAATTGTCAAAAATTATTAGATGCTTTTAATAATGATGAAGATATTCATGAAATAACTGCTAAGCATGTGTTCCATAAAGATGAAATCAGTAGCGCTGATCGTCGTAAGGCCAAAGCTGTTAATTTCGGAATTGTATATGGTATATCTGATTGGGGTTTAGCGGAACAGCTTAATATTACTTCCACTGAAGCTCGCGAGATAATTCGTAATTTCTATTTAACATATCCGGAAATCGCCACATTTATGGGTAATATTGTCCAAAATGCTGAAAATGATGGTTATGTAAAAACATTATTTGGACGCGTTCGTTATTTAAGAGAATTACATGATTCTAATTATCAAGTTCATGAATTTGCTAAACGTGCAGCCACAAACGCTCCTATTCAAGGTACTGCTGCGGATTTAATTAAAATGGCGATGATTAATATTGATAAAATGCTTGAAGAAAGACACTTTGAAACTAAATTAGTATTACAAATCCATGATGAACTTATATTTAAAGTTCCTGTAAAAGAAATTAATGAAGTAGCTCCTCTTATTAAAGATTTAATGGAGCAAGTATATCCAAAGTTAGGCGTTAAACTTAAAGTAGATGGTAGTTACGCTAAAACTTGGTATGATGCAAAGTAGGTGAATTATATGCCAGAATTACCAGAAGTTGAGACAGTTAAAAATATATTAAAGCCTTTATTAGTGGGTCACACTATTGAAAGCGTTGATATTTTATATCCTAAAATGATTTTAAAATCTGATTTAGATTTTTGTTCTTCTTTAATAAACAAAAAATTTATTGATGTTAAACGTATTGGAAAATATTTAATTTTAATGTTAAGTGATAACTTAGCTATTATTTCTCATTTAAGAATGGAAGGAAAATACATATTGCTTAATGATAATGAAACAAAAAGCAAATATTCCCGTGTTATCTTTCATTTAGATAAAAATGTTAATGTTAGTTATGATGATTCCCGTTGTTTTGGCATTATGAAATTAGTACATACTACGGAATTAGATAAAGAAGAAATGCTTACAAAACTTGGTTCAGAACCAATGCAATTTGATAGTGAGTTAGAAATAGAATTATTTAAGAAGTTACAACGTTCTAACCTCCCAATTAAAGTATCAATTATGGATCAAAGTAATATTTCTGGACTTGGCAATATTTACGCTGATGAAGTATTATTTGCTTCTAAAATACATCCTCTTACTCCTAGTAAATTAATATCACTTGATCAAGTACATTTAATAATTACTAATTCTATTAGAGTATTAAATAAAGCTATTGAATTAGGTGGTTCTACTGTTAAAAGTTATCATGCCGCTAGAGGAGTAGATGGTAAATTCCAAAATGAATTATTAGTGTATGGAAAAAAAGGATCTAATTGTCCTAATTGCGGTTATCCTTTTAAAAAGATTAGAATTGGTGGACGAGGCACGACTTTTTGCCCGTGTTGCCAAAAATATCCTAATAATACCATTGTAATTGCTATTGTTGGTAAGATTGCCTCTGGTAAATCAACAGCCCTAAATTATTTTAAATCACTTGAATATAATGTAATTTCCGCAGATGAAATAGTTAAAAATCTATATAGTCAAGAAGATGTTATTAATAAAATCAAACGTCATTTTGCTTTAGCGGTTATTAATAATCATATAGATACTTCTATCCTTCGTGATATTGTTATTAATAATCCTATAAAGAAAAAACAACTTGAATCTATTGTTCATCCATTAGTGGAAAACACCTTAAATGATTTCGTTCATAATAGCAACACTAAATATACATTTATTGAAGTGCCACTTCTTTTCGAGTCACATATGGATTATCTTGCCGATTATATAATTGGTATAACCGCTTCTAAAGAAGTACAAATTGAACATTTAATTAAACGTGGTGTGAAAAATGTTGATGAATATTTAAAATTAAATGATAACAATACATTTGATACAAATATTAGCAAAATGAACTTTATCGTTAGCCCTAATGATGATATTAAAGTATTTGAAAATAGTTTAAAAAACATCATAGATAATTTAAATTAAGATTATATTTATAATTAATATTAAATGACTAAGTGCACTTTCGTTAGCGCACTTTTTTCATATTTGCGGATATTTGCATTAGCGATAAAACATTTAATTTAAATTACATTAAACATTTAAACTATTTTATTATTGATTTCTTATTAAATATTACATGCAATATTATGCTAATAATTATAATTGGTAAAAAACAAACATCTAATTCAATTTTTTTGTTAATGGATATTCGTAAATTACCTTTTCTTTTATGTTCATAATAATTTTCCTTTTATAAGTAATTACTTATCATCATCTGCATCATTTACGTTTTCTACTTTTTCAATTACTTCCGCTATTTTGCTATTTTCTAAATAGTGAAATATATATGTTTCTCCCCGCTTTACTTTTTCCATTATAAACAATTGCACTTGATCATTTGTTCCAACTATTTCAACAATTGGCTTATTATTACTTTGTCTACCAGTTTCAAGATCAATATTTTTAACAAATTTTATGACCTTTCCTTCTATGGGAATGTAACTATCATTCTTTATTGCTTTAATATCTTTTAATATTTTTTTAAAACTTGATATTTCAATTATTAAGGCATAAATACTATAAATAAAAAGTACTATAAATACAATCGCATAAAACACATTATGTTCATCTTGAATAGCCCATTTAATTCCATAAAAAGGAATAACAGCCAAGGACACTAAAAACCCTATTAATCGCATTATACTAGATCCAAGCATTAAAGAATAAAGCTTTTTAAGTGTCATATCTTTCTTTTTTATTGTAGTACGTTTTTAATTAGATTAGACAATTATTATTTTCTATGTGCATTATCATAACCAATTATTCTCCTCACACTTTCAGTATATAAGATGTTATTTTATATTCAAGAA
>CAKPJO010000075.1 GCA_934162685.1 uncultured Bacilli bacterium
AAGCATTATAGCATATTTTCTTACATTATTGCCCATTAATTATAATTTAACTCACGCTTATTAATTTATTAAATAAACTAATATTAGCAAGGAGATGTTTTATGAAAGAGTTATTAAAATTTGATAACGTTAGTAAGTCTTTTTTTACTAAGGATGGCAAAACCGATGTTTTATCATCAATAAGTTTTTCCTTGTGTGAAAATCAAATTATCGCTATTATTGGACCATCAGGATGTGGTAAATCCACTATATTAAATATTGCTTCTAAATTAGAAAATATTACTAGTGGAAATTTAACTATTAACGCTAAACTCGGTTATATGTTTCAACGCGATAATTTGTTTATGTGGCGTAATGTATTCGATAATATTAAACTCGGTTTAGAAATAAATAAAAGCTTAACAAAAGAAAATATTGCTTATGTAGAAGATTCAATTAAAAAATATGGTCTAGAAGAATTTAAAAAATATTACCCGAATGAATTATCAGGTGGCATGCGTCAACGTGTAGCTTTAATTAGAACACTCGCTCTTAAACCTGACGTTTTATTACTGGATGAACCTTTTTCGGCTTTAGATTATCAAACAAGGTTATATGTTTTAGATGATGTATATCGTATCATTAAAGACGAACAAAAATCCGCTTTAATTGTCACTCATGATATATCAGAAGCTATAAGTGTTGCCGATGCTGTAATCATATTATCAAGTCGCCCATGTGTTATTAAAAAGATTATTCCGATAAATATTGATATTAAAGACAAAACTCCTACTAAAACAAGAAAACACAAAGATTTTCAAAAATACTTTGATTTAATTTATAAGGAGTTAAATGATTATGAAAAAGATTAATTCTAGTGCACAATTTGTGGCTTATGAGCGTAAACATAGAATGTTAATACTTTTCTCACAGATTGCTTTAGCTCTTATTTTAATCGGTTTATGGGAAGTATTAGCAAGATTAGGAGTTATTAATGTATTCTTAGTTTCTAAACCTAGTGATATATTTACTTTATTTATTAAATATGTAAAAAGCGGCGAACTATTCGGACACATTAAGATTAGTGTATTTGAAACTTTGCTCGGATTAGTATTTGGTACACTTTTAGGATTAATCATTGGTATTTTACTTTGGTGGAATGAATTAGTAGCCAAAATATTAGATCCATTTTTAGTTGTATTAAATGCCTTACCAAAAACCGCTCTCGCGCCAATATTAATTATATGGGCCGGAACTGGTATTAAAGGTATCGTTTTAGTGGCCATTTCATTATCAATTGTGGTAACTATTTTATCATCTTATAACTATTTTATAAGTGTTGATAAAGAACAAATCAAGATGATGAAAACTATGAATGCTAGCAAGTTTCAAATACTCACCAAATTGGTGATTCCTGCCAATATTGCTAATATTATTAACATTATAAAAATTAATATTGGCATGTCTTGGGTTGGAGTTATCGTTGGTGAATTCCTTGTTTCTCGAGAAGGTATTGGATATTTGGTTGTTTATGGCGGACAAGTATTTAAACTGGACTTAGTAATGATGGGTGTCTTTATATTAGGAATAATTGCTTTATTAATGTATTTAGTGCTTAATTCCATTGAAAAATATTATCGTAATAAAAGATACGCTAGAAAGAAGAAAAACTAACCCATTTTCTTCTTTTTCCTTAGAATAAACGCATAAAATTGCAAGTAAACAAAAGTGAAAGCAAGTTTATGCTTTTTAATTGCCTTAGTACGCAAGAGTAGTTTTAATATATGGTAGCAAACATTTAGATTAATTATTTAATTATCGGCATAATAATTTCTTTGATTTTCACTTAATGTAATTTCAATAAATAATTGAATGAATTTCGCTCTATTTTTGTGAGAAAATCCAACTAACTTTTTCTGTGGTCAATATTTTTTGTTTCCAATAATAATTCATCAAAATCAGAAATATATTTTTGATCTTGTACAATTCGATATTTTTCATACTCATCTAATGCTAATTTCTCTGCTATTTCTCTTTTAATTTTACCATTGTCTTTTAAAAGGTCGTATTCATTTAAATGCAAAAACATTTCCAATTTATTTTTCCATTCTCGCATAGAAATTATATGGCCTAATTTTACCTGTCTTTCAGCAAAATCCAAATACATTGATACCAAATTATTAAGTTCTTTTAATTCTTCCTGAGATAAATAGTTTTTAGCAATCACAACATCGGTCTCTAAAATTTTACCATCCGGAGCATTTTTCCAAGTCTGTAGTCCCATATGGTCCTTTTTAGAATCAACTCTATTATATATTATTTCTGGAGCTGTCATCCCTGTAATAGCGTAATGTAATTTATTTTGAACATTCTTATAAAATTCTTTTGTAATCTCACTATTCTTATCATAATCATAACTACATTCTTTATAAATATCTGTAATTTTTTGATAAAATCTTCTTTCGCTTGCTCTAATTTCCTTGATTTTAACTAATAACTCATCAAAGTAATCTTTACCAAATTTCGGACCATTCTTTAACAATTCAGTATTTAAAACATATCCTTTTTTTATATATTCTTTTAATGTATTCGTAGCCCATATTCTAAAACTAGTAGCCTCTTTAGAATTAACGCGATAGCCAACAGCAATAATTGCATCTAAACTATAAAAATTTGTATTGTATTTTTTTCCATCAGAGGCAGTTACTCTAATTTTTTGAGTAACTGAATTTTTATTTAGTTCCTCACTTTTAAATATATTCTGTAAATGATATGTGATATTGTTTTCTGCAACATTAAATAGTTCAGCCATTGTTTTTTGTGTTAACCAAAAATCCTCATTATCATATAAAACTTCTATTTGAACATTGCCATTTTCACTTTGATATAAGATTAAATCTTTTAGTTTATCTATCTTCATTATATGTTCTTCCTCCCGTTGGTTTTGTTATTAAATACACATTTTGGTATTTTGTTGATTAAGAAATTTTTCAAAGTTATCTAAAAGTTCATCATAAAGAACTATTTGTATTCGTATTCATATACTACTGGTTTTTTGTACTGTATCCATTCAACATCTCCATCATTAATAGCAATAGTATTTACCTTAGTAATTTTTAGATTATTATAACATTTTTTCTAATACTTTAATATATAATTGCTATATTTTTTATCCTCTTCCACTACTTTAAAAGGTTATAGCTTTCTAATACCAATTATATTAGAGTTATAGTTGGGTAGTTCTTGTCTCTAGAGAAGGTATTGGATATTTGGTTGTTTATGGCGGACAAGTATTTAAACTGGACTTAGTAATGATGGGTGTCTTTATATTAGGAATAATTGCTTTATTAATGTATTTAGTGCTTAATTCCATTGAAAAATATTATCGTAATAAAAGATACGCTAGAAAGAAGAAAAACTAACCCATTTTCTTCTTTTTTCTTTTTATTAGTGGCATTTTTAAAAATCACTAATAAACTAAATTATGGAGATTATTATGAAAAAAATTAAAACATTCTTATTAACTTTATTTATGGTACTTCCCTTATTTTTTATAAGTGGATGTAACGATAATGGCTTAACTAATATCACGATTGCGGAAGTTACTCATTCTTTATTTTATGCCCCACAATATGTGGCCATAAATAAAGGATACTTCAAAGATGAAGGATTAAATATTAAAGTCATTACTACGCCTGGCGCAGATAAGACCATGGCGGCTTTATTATCTAAAGAAGCACAAATTGCTCTTATGGGTCCAGAAGCCACGGTCTATGTTTATAACGGCGGAGAAAAAAACTACGCAATTAACTTTGCCCAATTAACACAAAAAGATGGATCGTTCTTATTAGGAAGAGAAAAAATTGATAACTTCTCTTATGATATGTTAAAAGGTAAAACATTAATTGGCGGAAGAAAAGGTGGAATGCCGGAAATGACACTAGAGTATGTCTTAAAAAATAAAGGATTAACAGTCACAAGAAATGGAGAAGACGCTACTGCGGACGTTAATATTCGTACTGATGTTAACTTTGATGTTATGGCGGGTGTATTTACGGCCGGGCAATCTGATTATGTAACTTTATTTGAGCCTTCTGCTTCGCAAGTTGAACGAAATGGTATTGGTCATATCGTTGCTTCAATTGGTGAAGAAAGCGGAGTTGTGCCTTATACTTGTTATTCTTCACTTAAAAACTATTTTAGTGAGAATAAAGAAACTTTAGAAAAGTTTACCCGCGCAATAAAAAAAGGATTAGAGTTTGTTTATAATGCTTCAAGCGAAGAATTAATTAAAGCTTTAGCGCCTTCTTTTGTTTCTAGCGATGAAGTAGAAATAAAAAGCGTTATGAATAACTACTTAAAAATTAAAGCTTGGCCTAATTCATTAGAATTAAATAAGGATAACTATAATCGTTTAATTGATATCGTTACCCTTGCCGGAGAATTAGATAAACCTGCACCATTTGAAAAGATTGTTGATAACTCACTTGTGTCTTAAGCACTACCTAGTAGTGCTTTTTCTTATCTTTTTATTACTATTTCGCAAGTATTAAAAATCTTTTTTCTTGGCTCTATAATTTCTATTTTTTGTTCTTTTTCTTTGATTTTTACCTTTTTTTCTAATGATATATTAGCCAATAAAATTATTAAAGGTGCTCCTAAGCATCCCACTACAATAAATATAACTGGCAAAATGCTTCCACAAGATAATAAGGACAAAGCACCAATAATGAAGGCGAAAATTATTGAATCATAAGAATATTTAAATACTTCTTTTAAAGTGAATTTTTTGCTATCTTTTGGAGTGACAATAAATGTTGCTTTTTTTCCAAATAATCCTAAGAAAATAGTTTTTAACATCATTGGTGATAAAGATGCATAAGTCATAATATTAATAATAAAATATGGAATTAATAAGAAAATATTTTTCGTTCTTTGATAAACAAACAAATCTGGAATCATTGGTGAGCATAAAAATAAAATCATAATTAAATATATAGTTAATGAATAACGAATAATTGGATAACCTAAAAAGCCTAACCCAATTGTACAAATTGTTAATAATAAACTTAATATTGGAACAATTGGTAAACTATAATGGGATAGTTTAATATCCATTTTTTCAAACCATTTCATTTTTGAATGATTAATATCTTTATCATATTTGCGCATATATTCAAGATTTCCTTGTGTCCATTTGCATTGACGTTTCTTTAATGATACATAATCAATTGGAAATTCTTCGTAACATTCAATATCTGGTGCGTAAATTATATTTAAGTTTACATTTTTAATTTCTACTGCGAATGAAATATCTTCGGCAACCACTAATGGGAAGCCTTTAGTCTTAATGTAACATTCTTTAGAAATAGTCATACCATGACCAATTAATGCATTAGCCCCATAGAAATTTTTTACTACTTGTACTGTTGTACCATTGCTATTCACGCACATTCCCATTAAATCTTGGAATATATTTTTACCTTTTAAGGCTTTGTGTTTAGCTTGTACTGCACCACAATTAGAATCGTAATTAAAATATTTTAAAACTTTTTTAATATAATCTTGAGGTATTACTTCATCACTATCTAATACCACAAAATAATCGTAGTCATCTCTTCCCATTAAATAATTATTTAAATTACCGGCTTTATAACCTTTATGATCATTACGACGCACTACTTCCACATTAGAATGTTGAAATTTGTATTTATTAATGAGGCTAATATATTCATTTTTGGTACTATCATCTAAAATAACAACTTTAAAATTAGCATAATCCTGACGGCTACTTTTTGAAAGTGCACTTGGGTTAAAATCATTACAAGTACAATATAATAGCAACACACGTGGCTCATTTTCCTTAGACATTTCCACATCTTTTATTTTTTGATATTCTTTTTCTAATTTCTTATGTTTAAAAGCGTAGGTTAAAGAAAATATAAAATCTTTAATACTTCCTAGCCACAATATTCCTAATACTAATGTATTAATAACTAATAAAATAATAATTGAAATATATTTTATAATATTGGATTCATTAATATCTTTAATAATATTAAATAAGGCAAATCCTAAAACTGTTAACGCTCCTATCCATAAACCAATAATAATTAAATAAACTGTTCCTCTTTTTTTCATAATGTTTTGTCTCCCTCTATCAAATACTTTGACAATAAATAAAACATTATGAATTTTAAAAATGTCCACACTTTTTTAGTTATTACTAGTTTTTTTTAACTTTACTTGGTTAATACTACATAGTATAATTCAATTAATTAAGAGGTGTAATGATGGATAAAGATATAAATAAAATAATAGAATATGCCTTATCTCTCATTACTGATGGCGATGAAAAAGGCATTGACATAATTTATAAAACGATGGGGAAAGTTATGTTTGTTATTGCTAAAGGCATTACCAATGATAATTTCATTAGTGAAGATGTTATTCAAGATAGTTTATTAAAAATAGTACAAAGCGCTAATACATATAAAAAAGGTTCTAATGGCTATGCTTGGATTTGTAAAATAACTAAAAACACTGCCTTGAATACTATTAAAACTTTGAATAATAATCCCACTATCGACATTGATGAATTTGCTAATATTAGTGACGATAATGATTTAACTAATAAATCTCATACTCAATTACTAGTGGAACAATTAATGAATTCTTTAACTCCACCAATAGTAAAACAAATGATATATATGAAATATTTTTTAGATATGAGCGTAAGAGAAATAGCTAAAGAAATCAAAAAATCTAAATCATATGTAAGTAAAGAAATACAAAAAGCCGAAGAAAAAATGAAAAATTTAATTAAGTAAGCGTGGACAAAATAAATAAAAAGATTGTTATATATAATGAAAGGACAAAATTATGAGAAGCGATATCAAAGACCAAGAATTAGAAGAACTGTTCTCTAAATATGTTGAAGAACGCGCTACTACTCCTTCTAAAGACTTAACATTAAAAGCAAAAAAATATTTAAATGAACAAAAAGAATCTAAAGTTTTAGTAAATAATGCTACTTTAGCTACCAACAACGAAAATATAACATTAGATGCCAAAAGTGATAAACAAAAATATTATATTTGGAGCATTTTTATCGCTATTATCTTAATGATTACATCCTTTTTTATTGTAAAAGGCATACGTAATAAAGAAAATGCCATGACTACATTTAGCACACTAAATGATTCTGATTTAAATGTGATAAGAAGTACATACAAGAATAAAAACTTTCTATCTTTTATAGATGAAAAACAAGTTTCTTTATATGAAGAATATGAATTAATTAATGCTACTAAAGATTATAAGGAAAACACAATTGTTGCTTATTATGTCGAATATAAAACTATTGAAAATATTGATAGCAAATTATATGTTGAACTTAATCATTTAGCGTTAGAAAAAACTTCTTCTTATAAAAATTATAATAAATACCTTACATTAAATAAAACACTCATCTATGGTGAAATAAAGAATTCTAGTTCTTATTTCTATTTTATAAACAATAATTACAAATATAATTTAGAACTTGTAAGTAATGATACAAATACAATCAATACGATATTAAATAAAATAACTAGTAGTTTCTAAACTACTAGTTATTTTCTATTGTTTCCATTTCTTTAATAGCCTTTTTATAAACACTAATGAAATAAATAAGCTCAGCAGTCCCTGTTATTAACCAAGAGAATATATATAATAAATATAAAGATGGTATGGTTTTAAAA
>CAKPJO010000076.1 GCA_934162685.1 uncultured Bacilli bacterium
TGGCGGAGAATTAGGGATTTGAACCCTAGCGCCCTGTTACAAGCCTACGAGCTTTCCAAGCCCGCCCCTTCAACCACTTGGGTAATTCTCCAATGCTTGATAATTGTATCATTATTTTTCACTTTTGTCATTATGTTTTTGCAATTATGACTTATTTAAGTCATAATATTAACGAAGAGAGTGATGAGTATGCAAGAAATATTAATAACCAAAGAAAATGAAGGACAACGTGCGGATAAATTTGTTCGCAAATTTTTAAATGATGCCCCACTTTCTTTTATTTATCGTATTTTTCGAAAAAAAGATGTAAAGATTAATGGACATTGGATTACTATCGATTATATCTTAAAAAAAGATGATGTTATGAGAATTTATGTAACTGATGAACAATTAAAAGAATTTAATAATCCTCGCCCAATTGAATCGATTAAATTTAATCATGAAATCATTTATGAAGACGACAATATTTTAATAGTTAATAAACCACGTGGATTACTTGTTCACGGCGATGAAAAAGAAAAGAGAATAACATTATCAAATCAAGTATTAAGTTATTTATATGCAAAAGGCGAATATAATCCGAAAACATCACAAGGATTTACACCCGCTCCGGCCCATCGTATTGACCGTAATACTTCTGGATTAGTGGTTTTTGGTAAAACTATTAAAGCTTTACAATGTTTATTAGAATTATTTAAAGATAAAGAAACATTAGAAAAAGAATATTTAGCTTTAGTGGTTGGAAAAGTTAATAAAGGAGGTACAATTGACGCGCCTTTATTTAAAGATGCCACAAGTGGATTAGTGAAAGTTGATTTTCATTCTTCGTTTGCAAAAAGTGCCACCACAATTTATGATATTGAAGAAAAATTTGAAAATTATACATTATTAAAAATAAGAATATTAACAGGTAGGACTCATCAAATTCGTGCCCACATGCTTTATATTCATCATCCAGTTGTAGGTGATGGAAAATATGGCGATTTTGCTACTAATAGATATTTCAAAGATACATTTAATTTTGAAAATCAGTTTTTACATGCCCATAAAATTGAATTTAAAAATGTAGAAGGAGAATTATCTTATCTTTCTAACAAGTGCTTTGTAGCGGAATTACCAAAAGAAGAAAAAAACATTTTAACAAAACTATCTTAAGAGGACTTATATGATATCGTTATCTTTAATATTTGTATTGGTAAATATTATAGTTATTGTTGCAGTACTTTTTGCAAATGTTTTTAAATCGCGCGTTATTGCAACATCTCTTTTAATGATTGATTTATTTGGTGTGCTTTTAAAAGTGTTTGATAACTATATATTCAATAATCAAATCGAAGATTTTTTTATTGATTTGGTACGATCATTAAACTTAACCGCAAGTGTGACAAATCCTAATTTTATAACCTTTATTGCGGGTTTAATAGTGCTTTTACAATTGTTTGTTGCTTGGTTAATGCTATATGCTTTGTTAAGAAGACTAGTGCCTTATAAACCACCAATACTTTTATCTAAACATGAAGAGCGTACATTATTAAATGAAGCAGTACTTTGGAAATCATTGCTTTTTATATCACTTAATATAATGATTATCTATGTTTTAGCTATTTTAAATCATGCTGCTAAGTTACCATATGGCATTTTAGAGCCTTTATTTTACATTGGATTTGGGGTGAGAGCATGAATCCAAGAGAAAAAATATTGCTATTATCGGAGATGTTTGATGTTGATGTCAGTAGACACATTCAACCAATTTTAAGTGAAATTGAAAATAGTGAGCATTATAAAAAACTAGTCATTAACGTTGAAATGGCATCAAAGTATCAAGTTCCATATACAGAAAAGTTTTTGAAAGAATATGATGAATTAAGTATTAATAAGATTACATCTATTAAAGATGCTTTTATTGCTCGTGCTAAAGTTGATTATTTGTATCAAATATCGCAACCTAAATACTTTATAAATCCCATTATGTTTAATCCTATGGAAATGAATACTAGTATTACCATGATTGGTGAATTACCTTGCTATTATCATAATGAAGAAATGACAATTAATGATTTAGCGACTAGTGATAATATTTCTAATAAAGATAAGATAAAAGTAGTAAATGAAATTACTAAAAAATGGGCGGAAGATGCTCAAGAAACCATTATTGATAAGGTAAACTTATTAATAAGTAAGCGCAATAGGTTGTCATTCAAACAAAATAATTCTTCTATTTTTAAAAGAGGATTGATTTATCCTATTTTAATAATTATTGGAAATATGGTCTTTTTTGTTAGCATATTTTCTTCATCACATTTTATGACAAGTGTATTGTTTGGACATTATGTTTCTAGTTACTTTTTCTTGTTTTTTACTATTTTCCTATTCTTGTTTGAAGCCGGAGAATTATTGAATTTACGTATAGAAAAAAGCTATTTTGATGAAAAACAATATTGCTATACTTATTTAAAAAGTCATGCTTATTTAGCAGTTAAAAGCTTTGAAGATTCGATATATAAAATAAAAAGCGCATTGTTAGACGCTATTAAAAATAAAAGCGAAGTAAAAATATCAATTACAAAAGTTAATTATTTATCAAACTTTCGAAGAATTATATTGTTTTTAGAATCAAAAGTTAATATTAGTAAAAGAAAATATAAGGAATCTACGATAAATGCCATAAATATTGTTCGTTTAACATTACTAGTACTATTTTCTTTAGCATTAATAGGATATGTAATAATATTATGCATTTCTTATTTAAAAGGTGGTGCTATTTAATGGATTTAGATGTTTATTTTGATGATCTACACATCACCAATTTAGTCGAATTAGGTAAATCTATGTATAAATACCCAGATTTGGCATTTAGTTTAATTATTCGTGCAGATTTCCAAGAAGCATTAAAAGAAAATGAACCATATTTATATAAAAAATTTGTAGAGTTACAAGATATTGCTGATGATGATGAATTTGTTTTTAAAGTTAGTTATTTGTTTTGTCCATATATGACACTTAGATATCATGGTTATATATTCGAAACTCTAGAAAACTTAGGAGAAAGAATGATAAATTATGGCCCAGTTATTGATGTGTATTTAATGGACTTAATTAAACTAAAATTACTTTCTTATGTTTATGAATTGCAAGGATTAAATACTATTAGTAAAGAAGATTATCTTGCGATAAAAAAAGCCGAAGAATTGGTAAATGACAATCCGCAAAAAGCATATTTTACTTTAGCATTTGACTTATCTAAGTCAAAAGTTTTAGTATATAATGGTAGGCCATATATATCACCAAAATCATTTTTAGAAGTTATGAGTAGTGATGTAAATATAACAAAGTTCGCTATTGATTTTGAAGAAAATGAATACTTCTTTGCATGGCTACATTATTTAAATTATGAAAACCGTTTAAAAAGGTTTCGAAATTTAGTAAAATTTATAGAGGAAAGAGAGAAAATTTAATATGAGTGTTATTGAAGAAAATTATCGTCGTTGGTTAAATTCACCTGTTGTTGATGAGAAAACCAAAAAAGAAATTTTAGGTATGAGAGAAGATGAAAAAAATGATGCATTTTTTAAAGATGCAGAATTTGGTACAGCGGGAATGCGTGGCATTTTAGGCCCAGGTACTAATCGTCTTAATATTTTTACTGTTCGTAAATCAACAGTGGCATTTGGCGTGTATTTATTAGAAAAATTTCCTAATGCTAAAACTAGTGGTGTTGTTATTTCTCATGATAACCGTCACATGTCCCGTGAATTTACTTTAGATACTGCGAAAACATTAAATGAAATGGGTATTAATACATTTATTTTTGATAGTTTACGTCCAACTCCAGAACTTTCATTTGCGGTTCGTGAATTAAAGGCTGTTGGTGGCGTTATGATTACAGCAAGTCATAACCCACGTGAATATAATGGTTATAAAGTTTATGATGAAAATGGTTGTCAATTAGTGCCTTATCGTATTGAAAGATTACTTGAAATACTTGCTACTTTACCTGATGAATTATCAGTTACTTATAAAAAAGCAGAAGTTCCAGGAAAGAATGTTATTTTAGATGATACAATTGATAATCGTTATGTTGAAGAAGTATTAAGTATTCGTTTAAATCCTGATTTAGATAAAAAAGAATTTAAAGTAGTTTATACTCCACAACATGGAACAAGTTATATACCTGCTATGAAAATATTTGAAAAAGCTGGTTACAAAGATAATATCTTCCCTGTATTAAGTCAATGTACTCCAGACCCAGATTTTTCAAATACTTTATCTCCAAATCCAGAAGAACCAAAAGCTTATATTGAACCATTAAAATTAGCTAAAGAATTAGATGCAGACTTAATCGTGATGACTGATCCAGATGCTGATAGAGTGGGTGTTGCTTTTAAAAATTCTCATGGGGAATTTGAATTACTCACTGGTAACCAATCTGGTGCTTTATTAATTAATTACATATTAGGGGAGCGTAAAGAAAAAGGTTTACTTTCTAAAAATGGTATTATGTATAACACTATTGTTACATCAACATTTGGTACTAAAATTGCTGCTTCATATGGCGTTAAAACTGAATCATTATTAACTGGATTTAAGTTTATTGGTGACGCAGTTGATTTAGCACTTAAAAATAATGGTCCACATTATGAATTTGGTTATGAAGAATCATATGGTTGCCTAATTAAACCTTTTGCTCGTGATAAGGATGCTCAACAAGCTTTACTTATGATTGTGGAAATGACTTTATTCTATTTAAGACACGGAAAAACATTAGACGTAGTTAAAGATGAATTAGAACAAAAATTTAATTATTATCACGATACACAATTCTCAATTGCTTTTAAAGGTGCAGAAGGACCAGCGAAGATGGATAAATTAATGGAAGATTTACGTAAAGGAATTACTTCTATTGCTGGATTTAAAGTTACAAGAATTGAAGATTATGAAAATAGTGTTGCTACAAACGAAGATGGAACAAAAGAAGTACTTACACTTCCGAAATCTAATGTCTTAAAGTTCTATATGGGTGAAGATAAAATCATTTGTGTACGTCCTAGTGGAACTGAACCAAAATGCAAATTCTATTATGGCGTAAATGATAAAGATAAAGAACTTGTTAAAGATTTACCAGCAACTTTACATAAAGATTTATTAAAAATATTAGGAATTGAATAAAATACAAAAAGATGAGTGACTCAAAGCCTACTCATCTTTTAAAATACTTTTTAATTCATACATTATGCCATCATGGTCATTATCAAATTTACTAACACGGGTGGCATATTTTTTTAAGTTGTCGTTAGCGTTTTTCATAGCTACGGATATTCCCGCAAATTGGAACATTTGAATATCGTTATTAGCGTCACCAAAGGCAATAATATGATCTTGGCTAATATTATATAATTTAGCAACATCCGCAAGAGCGTGAGCTTTAGTGACATTAGAGAAGAATATTTCAGAATAATGTTCGTAAGCTCCCATCCAAAATCTAATTTCTAATCCTGGGTGTTTTTTAACTGCAGCTTCTAATAAATCATTAGAATCAGTAGAATAGCTTTTGATTATCATTGTCATTGGATCATCAGTTAATGTTTCACGAATATCACCTTTTATTAATTTCATACCTTTAGTAACGAATACACTTTCAAGTGTTTCATCATCTTTTATAATCCAAAGTTCTTTATTTGTTTCACATAAAACATTTTCAATATACTTAGGTCCAACATCGTCATAAATTTGTTTGATTATTTCTTTAGGAAAGGCAAAATTCATTTCTTTAAATGAAGAATCATTAGGAGATATGATATTTGCGCCATTATAGCAAATAATAGGTGAATGAAGTTTTAATTCATCATAGTATCTTTTTATTGAGCGAATTGGTCTTCCTGTAGCAATAACAATAATGTGTCCTAATTCATCGAGATGATGAAGATATTTTAATGTAGCAGGACAAATTTCTTTCTGGCTATTTAATAAAGTGCCATCTAAGTCAAGAGCGATTAAGTATTTTTCCATAAAATTTAAAAGTAACTAAGTTTTCCTTTCTAATGACTGCTAAGTTAGCATATTTTATAATGGTGATAACAAATGTACTTTTATCGGATTAGTCTTTTTGCTATTGGCTTATTACTAGCAACAATAGGGTGTGTTTTCTTAGTTATCGACTTTACACTTCTAAACTATGGATTTACCTTAATAGAATTTTTTTGTTATACTCTATCAACCAAAACATTCTATTTGTTACCCACCGGAGTTATTTTAATGGTAATAAGTCTATTTTGCAACAAATTATGGAATAAACTTTCAAACTATTTAAAAGCTAGAAAAAATAAAATTTAAAATTGTTCTAAAAAATCAAAAAAAGTATTGTTAACTAGCGCAAACTTATTTAAAATATGAGCGTAGGAGTGGATATTATGATAAAAATTTATACATCGCCTAGTTGCTCATCTTGTCGTAAAGTAAAGAAATGGTTTGATGATCATAAAATTGAATATGTTGAAAAAAGTATATTCTCTGCTTCTTTAAACGAAAGAGATATATATGAAATCTTAGAAAAGTCAGAGAATGGCACAGAAGATATTATTTCTATGAAATCAAAGATTATGAAAGAAGGAAACCATGATTTAGAAAAAATGTCTATGAGCAAATTAGTAAAGTTTATTTTAGATAATCCAACTATTTTAAAAAGACCTATTATCGTAGATGATAGCAAAATTCAAATTGGTTATAATGTGGAAGAAATTCGTGCATTTATTCCAGAAGAAATTCGTCGATTAATTCGTTCTACTTGCGCTAAAGGGATTTGTCAAAATTACGAGCATTGTGAACATAAAGATGACTTTGATAATCAAAGTATTTAAAATAAAAGCGGCTGAACAAATCAGCCGTTTTTAAATGCTTATTTTTGCTTGTTATATTCGTTCATAGCGCGTCTATGTTTTGTTATTTTATTTAATTCTTTTACTATAACATTAGCTTCGGCACAGAACTGTTTTAATTTTTCTTCAGCATTAGCCATTGAGTCATGTTCCATTTCTAATTCGTAGTCAGTAACATTTCCGTATTTACTTTTATCTATACAAAGTAAACCGCCGTCATAATCACACTCAATACGATAAGTAGAAAGACTACAAATTACATGAATTTTATTGACATCAAATCCAAGTATTTGTAAAAATTCAAATGTAGAGTTTTTTACATTTTCGCCATTTAAAATACTTTTAAATTCTTCTTTAGTCAAAGGACAATTTTTTTCAAGTAATCCTTCAGATAAAGGGGCTTTTAAAGTTATTTCGTAATTACCATTTTTTTCTCTAATTCTTAGTCCTAAACCATAACTTTCTAATTTGGCATCGTCGGTATCTAGATAATAGTTAGTTTGTTGCATGATTCGTGGATTATACTTTAGAATATTACTGGCTAAGGCAAGGTATTCTTTTTCATTTAGAAGCATTTTAGCTTCAATTTCCATGTTGTTTGACATAATTATATCTCCTATTTTAACATTTAATATGTTACAATATTTTTGTTAAAATATAAAGAGGAGATTAAAAATTATGAAATACAAGTATGCTATATGCTTTAAAAAAGAAGTAATAACAGAAATGTATATCGAAAGCTTAAAAA
>CAKPJO010000077.1 GCA_934162685.1 uncultured Bacilli bacterium
TGTGGCGATTCATTACAAAGCTAAACATATGAGTTGGTTACATTGCTTTTGGGGAGTAGGAACTATAGTTAGTCCATTTATTATGGGTTTTGCTTTAAAAAATATGACTTGGAATGCGGGATATCGCATTGTAGGTATTATCCAATTAATTATCACAATATTCTTGCTTGCCACTTTAAAAGTTTGGAATGTTAATTCAAATGTTGCTAGTGAAGAAACTAAGCATATTGGATTATTTAAAGCTTTAAAAATACGAGGAGTAATATTTTTACTTATTGGTTTCTTTTCTTATTCAGCGTTAGAAGCTACATCAATGCAATGGGCTAGTACCTATTTTGTAGAAGTAAAGGGGATAGAAGCTGGTGATGCCGCTAATTTTGCCTCTTTATTTTATATAGGTATAACAGTTGGAAGATTCTTATCAGGATTTATTACTGATAAATTGGGAGATAAGAAAATGATTATATTAGGTACATCGATACTAACGATAGGAATAGTATTATTGCTTTTACCGATAAATTCTTATTATGTTGCTATTTCGGCTTTTGTTATTATTGGATTAGGATGTGCTCCAATATATCCTTGTATTATTCATTCAACACCTAATAATTTTGGAAAAGAAAATTCCGGAGCAATTATTGGAATACAAATGGCCAGTGCTTATTTAGGTACTTCATTTATGCCGCCTTTGTTTGGATTAATAGGTGGAAAAATAGGTTATAAAATATTTCCAATCTATATTTTGATTTTTGCTTCTTTAATGATAATAATGATTGAAATTACGTTTCATATTACACAAAAGAAGGGCAAATAACGATATCATTTCGATTTGCTCTTTTTTTCTTGCCTAATACATAAGCAAATTGTTAAAATTAGATGTAAGATATTGTTTTTAATTATAAATTAAAAAACAAACTGTTTATTTTACCGATGAAAGCGATGTCATAAGAGATTATATTGACAAGTATGTAATGTCTGCGATACACTTAATTCGGTAAAAGAATACCGAAGGAGTGAAAACAATGCTTGATGGCGTATCAGTAAAGCAATTACAAAGATTTCCGATATACTTAAAATATCTCAAATCAATGCGTGATGCCGGTGTGGTAACAATTACCGCTCCACTTATTGCTAGAGCACTAGATCAATCAGAAGAACAAGTAAAAAAAGATCTTCAAGTAGTGACTACTTCAAAAGGTAGACCGAATACAGGTCGCGATATTAATGTTCTTATTAATGATATCGAAGTATTCTTAGGTTACCACAATATTAGCGATGCAATCATTGTTGGTGTTGGACACTTAGGTGAAGCTTTTATGAATTATAAAGGATTCGCAGAATTTAGCCTTAATATTTTAGCGGGATTTGATAATGATGAATCAAAGATTGGTAAAGTAATAAATGGCAAGCAAGTATTTCCAATGGCAAAACTAAAAAATTTAGTTCCAAGATTAAACGTTAGTATTGCGATATTAACTACCCCAGCATCCGCTTCGCAAGAAGTCGCGGAATTATTAGTTGATGCTGGCATTAAAGGAATTTGGAATTTCGCGCCAATTAACCTAAAAGTAAATGACGATGTTGTGGTTGAAAATGTCAATCTTGCATCATCGTTAGCAGTATTATCTCATAAACTAAAAAAGAAATTTCAGGAGGAGTAAAAAATGGGAGATAAGGTTGAAAACGTTGCAGCATTAGAAGAAGTTGATAAACTTGTTAAAAATGCTCAAAAAGCTTTAGATGAATTTCTAAACTTAGATCAAGAAAAAGTCGACTATATTGTCGCAAAATGTTCAGTTGCAGGTCTTGATCACCACGGCACATTAGCTGCTAAGGCAATTGAAGAAACAAAAAGAGGCGTATTTGAAGATAAAGCCACTAAAAACTTATTCGCTTGTGAATATGTTGTAAATAATATGCGTCATCTTAAAACAGTTGGAGTTATTAAAGATGACCCAGTAACTGGTATTACTGAAATCGCTGATCCAATTGGCGTAGTTTGTGGTATCACTCCAGTAACAAACCCAACAAGTACTGTTATTTTTAAATCATTAATTTGTTTAAAAACAAGAAATCCAATTATATTTGCATTCCATCCATCTGCACAACAAAGTTCAAAAGCTGCTGCTATGGTAATGTATGAAGCTGCTGTTGCAGCTGGTGCACCAAAAAATTGTATTCAATGGATTGAACATCCTTCAATGGATGCTACAAGTGCATTAATGAATCATCCAGGTGTTGCTACAATTTTAGCAACAGGTGGTAACGCAATGGTTAAAGCTGCTTATAGCTGCGGAAAACCTGCAATGGGTGTAGGCGCTGGTAACGTTCCAGCTTATATTCATAAAGATGCTGATGTTGAACAAGCAGTTAATGATATCGTTTTATCAAAATCATTTGATAATGGTATGATTTGTGCTTCTGAACAAGCTGCAATTATTGATAAAGAAATTTATAAAGAAGCAAAAGAATTATTTGTTAGATTTAAAGTATACTTTGTAAATAAAGAAGAAAAAGTCAAATTATCTAGATTTATGTTTGGCTTCGCTCATGGGGATGAAAACGTTGAAACAGCAAAATTAAATCCAAATGTTGTTGGTAAATCTGCTCATTGGATTGCTGAACAAGCAGGATTTGAAGTTCCTGAAGATACAGTTATTTTAGCAGTTGAATGTGATATGGTTGGACCAAAAGAACCAATGACAAGAGAAAAACTTTCACCAGTATTAGCAATTTTAAAATCAAAAGATGCTGAAGAAGGATTTAAACTTGCTGAACAAATGGTTTGTTTTAATGGTTTAGGACATAGTGCTGCTATTCACTGTAAAGAACAAGCTATGGCTGATGCTTATGGCGAAAAAGTAAAAGCAATGCGTATTATTTGGAACTCTCCATCTACATTTGGTGGTATTGGTAATGTTTATAACTCATTCTTACCATCTTTAACATTAGGTTGTGGTAGTTATGGTAAAAACTCAATTGGTGGTAACGTTAGTGCCGTTAATTTATTAAATGTTAAGAAAGTAGGTAAAAGAAGAAATACTATGCAATGGTTTAAAGTTCCTCGTAAGATTTATTTTGAAAGAAATTCAATTCAATATTTACAATCTTGCCGTGATGTTAATAAAGTCTTTATCGTTACCGACCGTTCAATGGTTGATTTCGGTTTCGTAAATAGAGTTACTGAACAATTAAATTTAAGAAAGAATAAAGTTCAAGTACAATTATTCTGTGATGTTGAACCAGATCCAGATATTGAAACAGTTAAACGTGGATTACGTTTAATGCAAGCATTTGGACCAGATACTATTATCGCTTTAGGCGGTGGATCTCCAATGGATGCCGCTAAAGGTATGTGGTTATTCTACGAACACCCAGAAGTTAACTTTGATGACTTAAAACAAAAATTCATGGATATCCGTAAGAGAGCATTCAAATATCCTGAATTAGGTAAAAAATCTAAATTAATTTGTATCCCAACTACATCTGGTACAGGTAGTGAAGTTACTCCATTCGCTGTTATTTCTGATAAAGCAAATAACAAGAAATATCCTTTAACTGACTATTCTTTAACACCTACAGTTGCTATTGTTGATGCAGAATTTACAACTAACTTACCTGCACGCCCAACTGCTATGACAGGTATGGATGTCTTAACTCACGCTATTGAAGCTTATGTTTCAGTATTAGCAAGTGACTATACTGATGGTTTAGCTTTACAAGCAATTAAGATGGTATTTGAATATTTACCACGTGCTGTTAAGAATGGTAAAAATGACTTAGAAGCTCGTGAAAAGATGCATAATGCTGCAACAATTGCTGGTATGGCATTTGCTAACGCATTCTTAGGTATGACTCACTCACTTGCTCATAAAGTTGGTGCACAATTCCACTGTGTTCACGGTTATGCTTGTGCTGTATTATTACCACATGTAATTAGATATAATGGACAAGTTCCAACCAAATTATCTGTATGGCCAAAATATAACCACTACTGTGCTGATAAGAAATATCAAGACATTGCTAGATTGATAGGATTAAAAGCTGATACTCCAGAAATCGCTGTTGAATCATTAGCTACTGCTGTAACTAACTTAACAAAAGAAGTTGGACTTGATCCTAACTTTGCTGCAATGGGTATTGCTGAAGAAGATTGGAATGCTGAACTAGAAAGAATGGCTGTCTTAGCTTATGAAGATCAATGTTCACCTGCTAACCCACGTGTTCCTCTTGTTGAAGATATGAAAGAAATCTTAAGAAAGGCTTATAAAGGCAATTAATTATGACAATATTGGTTTGCGTTGGCTCATCATGCCATTTAAAAGGTAGTTATGATATCATTGAGTTAATGAAAGATGCTATTAAAAAGAATAACATTGAAGATAAAGTTACTCTCAAAGCCACATTTTGCTTAGGCAAATGTGGTGTTGCAGGAGTATCAATTAAAGTTGATGACGAGATTATTACTGGCGTTACAAAAGAAAATTTTGATGAAACATTCGCAAAACATGTATTAGCCAAATTATAAAAAAAGGAGGGGCATTCATGGAGTATTGCCTAGAAAGTAAAACGAATAACTGTAAAAATTGTTATAAATGTATTCGTACTTGTCCAGTTAAGTCTATTTCATTTGCTAATAATAAAGCGACTATTATACACGATGATTGTATCTTGTGTGGCAGTTGTTATTTGGCTTGCCCGCAAAAGGTCAAAGTTGTTAGAAATGATATAGAAAAAGTCAAGAAAATGATTGCAAATGGAGACAAGGTAATAGTTTCAATAGCCCCAAGTTTTATTTCGAACTTTAAAGATTCAAGCATTGACACAATGCGGGATGCTTTAAAAAAATTAGGATTTTATGATGTGGAAGAAACTGCGGTTGGAGCCACAATCGTAAAAAATGCTTATAATAAAATGTTAGATGACAAGCACGATGTTATTATTTCATCGTGCTGTCATTCTATTAACTTATTAATTCAAAAATATTATCCAAAAGCTTTAAAATATTTAGCAAATGTTTTGTCACCTATGCTTGCGCATGGTTTAGATATTAAAACAAGATATGGTAAAGATACGAAAGTTGTCTTTATTGGACCTTGCATTGCTAAAAAAGATGAAGCTGATTTAAATAAAGAATATATTGATGCAGTTTTAACATTTACTGAGTTAGATGATTGGCTAAATGATAACAATATCAATATTGAAACAAGTGATTCAGTATCTATTGAAAAATCGAAAGCGAGATTTTTTCCAACTTGCGGCGGCATTTTAAAAACCATGGATACAACAAATGAAGATTTTAAATATATTTCCATTGATGGCATTAATAGTGCTCGTTATGCTTTAGAAGATATTATTAATGGAAAAATTCATAAATGTTTTATTGAAATGTCTGCTTGTCATGGTAGCTGTGTAAATGGTCCAATGATTAAAGATAAAGCCCGCAGTGTAGTAACTAGCTATTTAGCTATTGAAAATGCAGCAGGTAAAAAAGATTTTGACAATATGGAAATTAATGAAACTAATATTAGTAAAACTTATAATCCTTACTCTTTAATTCATGCTGTGCCATCAGAAGCTGATATCGAAAACACATTAAAATTGATGGGAAAATTAGATAAATCTGCAGAATTAAATTGTGGATCATGCGGATATAGCACTTGTAGAGAAAAAGCCATTGCAATTATTCAAGGAAAAGCAATTCCAGAGATGTGTTTACCATTTTTAATGGAAAAAGCGCAATCATTCTCGGATAAAATTGTTTCTAATACTCCAAATGGATTAATGGTCTTAGATGAAGATTTAAATATTCAATTGATGAATAGTGCAATGTGTAAAATTGTTGGTATTAGTTCTCCAAATATTGTATTAAAAAAGAATGTTACGATGATTTTAGATCCAACAGAATACGCTCGAGCATTAGGAGAATATGATAATACTATTTTTAAGAAAATGTATTTAAGCGAATATGATAAATATGTTGAAAATACGATTATTTATGATCGTAAATTCCATATTTTGATTTGCGTTATGCGCGATATAACTAAAAACGAAATATCTTTACAAAAACGTGAAGAAGTACTCAAAAAATCAGTTGAAATTACAAACGAAGTAATTGAAAAAAACATGCGTGCTGTTCAAGAAATTGCCTCTTTATTAGGTGAATCAGCTGCGGAAACTAAAGTAGCGTTGCTATCGTTAAAGGATACTTTGAAAAATGATAAGTAAGTATATTACCGAAGTAGGATATTTATCCTATAACCACGTTGGTGAACAATTATGTGGCGACCATATTGAAGTTATTCATCCTAATGATGATACAACAATTTTGGTGCTTGCTGATGGCTTAGGTAGTGGAGTAAAAGCTAATATTTTATCAACTTTAACTGCTAAAATGTTATCGACAATGATTGCTAAAAATGTTTCTATAAAAGAATGTGTGGATACTATTGCCGAAACACTTCCTGTTTGTAAAGAACGTTGTATTGCTTATTCTACTTTTACAATCATAAAAGTAGAAAATAATCGCCTTGTTGAAATTTATAATTATGATAATCCAATGCCTTTTGTTATTAGTAATGGTAAAAGTAAAAATTTGGATTGGACACTAAAAATTGTTGATGATAAAAAAGTTTACCATACAAAACTTGAAGCTAACTTGTATGACACGTTTGTATTATTTAGCGATGGCGTGGTTCATGCTGGGATTGGCGAAACTCTAAATTTTGGCTGGGACATTCCGCAAATTAAAGATTTTTTGCAAGGTTTATATCAAAAGTCTTATTCTTCGATGTCGCTTGCAACAAGTTTGGTAGATTATTGTAATGAACTATATAATCATCGTCCTGGCGATGACACAACCGCTGCGGTTGTGCGAATTAGGGAAAGAAGTCAAGTTAATTTGTTAATTGGCCCAGCTTCAAATAAAGATGATGATGAAAAGATGTTATCTCTATTTTTTGCTAAAGGTGGTAAACATATTGTTAGTGGCGGAACAACTTCTAACATTGTGGCTAAATATTTACATAAACCACTTGATTTAGCACTCGATTACATTGATAAAGAAATACCACCTACGGCAAGTATTGAAGGCGTAGATTTGGTAACTGAGGGTGTAATTACGATTAATAGAGTATTAGATTACGCTAAAGACATGCTACAAGGGAAAAACCATTCTTATTTTGATTGGAGTTATAAAAGAGATGGTGCCTCTCAAATTGCCAAATTATTATTTGAAGAAGCAACAGACATTAACTTCTTTGTAGGATGTGCAATTAATAATGCCCATCAAAGTGATGATGTTCATTTGAGTTTTTCATTAAAGATGCAACTTATTGATGAATTAGCGAAAATGTTAAAACTAATGGGCAAAAACATAAAAGTTAGTTATTTTTAAAATAAGTGAGGAAAAATCATGTTAAAATTTGACACAAATGTTCAAGAGTTGAAGTATAAAGTTTTAAAAGAAATGGCTAAATCCGCTTTTAATGATTCATTAGTCGAAGATTTTTATGAAATACCTAAAAAAGTAGTGCCAGGTCCAAAACCTAGCATGCGCTGTTGTATTTATAAAGAACGTGCAATTGTGGAAGAGCGTATGAAATTAGC
>CAKPJO010000078.1 GCA_934162685.1 uncultured Bacilli bacterium
CAATAATTGCTCCCATGATTATTGCTATTACAATGCGGAAAATAATGGAAAGCACATTAATTTCAATAGCCCAATCACCCATTAATTTTGCAAGGGGATCTACAAATTTTACTAAACTATTCATAAATTATTACCTCCTAACGTTTATTTATGAATCGGCGATAATTGCTATTATCTGCCGTATAAAACAATTCTTCTGATGCTTCAACAAAAGCTTTTTCTTCTTCAGACATTTCATTTTGAGCATGTTCTGGAAGAGTAGCTTGAATATCCTTAATTTGTTTGATTAAATCATCAATTTTATTTTTGGCTTCAATGTGTTCTTTACTTTCACTTGTTTGTTCAATAGTAGTAACTTCATTATCATTTGCACCATAAGATTTAGATAAATATAAAGATAATTTAGCACAAGCAGGTCCAATCAATTCATATAGAACGCTAGAAGCTAAAATGATGGTTTCTAAAGCCGCTCCAACTTCGCCGCCAATTGTTCTAGCACCCATTGCCGCTAATCCGATAGCGACACCAGCTTGTGGAATAAGAGCTAGTCCTAAATAGTTACGAACTTTTTTATCTTTTTTAACAATCAAAGCTCCTAAATAAGCTCCGCCATATTTACCAATGATACGCACAAAGAAATAAACAACACCAATAACAATAATTGGAACACTTCCTATTGCAGATGATGAAACTAATGCTTTTAAATCAAAAGACACACCAGATCTTACAAAAAATAGTAATAAAATTGGTGGAGTAAAATAGTTTAATTGTTTAAACAACTTATCATCATTAGTAATATTTATATAAATGGTGGACATACACATGCAACCAAGTAATGGAGAAACATCCACTAGGGAACATAAGCCACAATATGTAAATAGCAAAGCAATTGATATAATTAACCGATTATCTTTTGAACGCTTTTTTGGCATTAGTAATTTCATTAAAAATCCAAATAATCCTCCAACAATTAGCGCAACTAAATTAATTAAAATAGGTTTTATAATGCTAATAAAACTAAAAGAACCAGCGATAGAAGCCATAGCAATAGAAATTGCTACACTATAGGCTATTAAGCCAACAACATCATCTAAGGCCACGACTTGAAGCAAAGTATCAACAAAATCACCCTTGGATTTAGTTTGCCTAATTGTCATCATTGTGGATGCTGGCGCTGTCGCAGCGGCTAATGCGCCAAGAATGATTGAAAATGGTAATGTGAGGTGCATAATAAAATAAGTTACGGCAAACACTAGTATTGATGCTAATAGTGCTTCAAATACAGTAATAACAACTACTTTGCCGCCATTCTTTTTTAAAGTATCAAAGCGGAAAAACTCACCGGTGCTAAAAGCAATAAATGCAAGAGATATATCTGCAAGAAAACTAGTATTAGTTACAAAAGATGAAGGAATAAGGTTTAAACAATAAGGACCAATTAGTATACCTGCTACTATATAAGCAGTGACGTTTGGAAGTTTTATTAACTTAGTTATACGGGTTAGCAAAAATCCTACAAATAACATTATAGAAATAGAAATGATTGTAATACTAACAGGTGAAGTAATGCCTAATTTATCATAAATAGTCATAATGGACCTCCTTTTTAAATGCGATTATGTTTTCATAAATAGCAACAAACAACAAACTTATCGACCAATAGAAATTAAGAGAGAATGTTATTAATAAAAATAAAATAGCAATGAACTTAGAAATAGAAAACTTATTGAGCAAATCAAACTTTTTAAGACATAAAACAAAACTAATAGTGTTTAATATTGTTATTAAGATAGTATTCTTAAAAAAATAATTTCCAATATCGACGCCTATTAATATAAGAATTAAGAAAGATAATAATGCAATGTTAGAAACTATTAATCCAGTAAAACCAAATTCTTGATAACTAATTCCAAGTAGTTCTTCATAATCTATATATTTATGGTAGATACCAACTTGCTCACAAAAAAGCTCACTACTTTTTATTCCATAATGCCAAATATTATATTTTAATAGAGCAAAGTGAAATACTTTAAAATTTAACATAGTGTTTTCTCCTTTCTTTGTGGTTGATAATCAACGCTTATTACTATATACTTAATTTTAGATAAATAAAAATTATTAATTTATTGCAAATGATAAAAAAACGTTATATCTAGGAGAAACTTTATGATTGATAACAAATTAATTACATTGATAACTTTGGCCGAAACTAAGAATTTTACACGTGCTGCAAATGAACTAATGATGACGCAACCTGCTGTAAGCCACCATATCCAACAACTTGAAGAGGAATTTGATACAAAACTAGTAATTCGTAAGAAAAACGAAGTTTTACTTACCGAAGAAGGAAAAATTGTTGTGGAATATGCTAAAAAAATCATGTCGCTTTATGACAAGATTAAAGTAGAAATCAAAGATATAAAGAAAAGTACAACTAATTTAAGAATAGGCATTACACATACTTCAGAAAGTAATTTTATGATGGTTGTTTTAGCAAAATGCAGTAATGTAATCAATAACTTAAATATAACAGTTATTACTGATACTATAAAAAATCTTTATAATAAACTTGATAATTTTGAAATTGATTTAGCTATTATTGAAGAAAAAGCTAATCCGTTAAAATATAAATCATTGCTTCTTGATACTGACTATTTGGTATGTGTTTTGTCTAAGGATAATCGGTTATCAAAAAAAGCTGTAGTTACTTTAGCAGACTTGAAAAAAGAAAGAATGATTTTAAGATTGCCTGATTCAGCAACTAGAACACTTTTTGATTCAACATTGATATCTATGAATGAATCAGTGGATAATTTTAATGTTATTTTAGAAGTAGATAATATTGCTACTATTAAAGATTTAGTAAGAAAAAATCTTGGAGTATCTATTCTTCCTAGAAGTGCATGTTTAGATGAAATTAAAAGAGATAAGTTGCGTGCATTGCCAATTGAAAATTTAAGTATGGTACGTGAAACTAACATTATATATAACGATTATTTTTCGCAACACAATATTCTCCAAGTAATTTATAAAATATATCAAGAGACAGTAAAAAATTTAATGTAAATATAGCGTATATTAATATATAAATATTTATAATAAAATTTATAAAGAAAATAGCTATAAATTAATAACAAAATTAATAACAATTTTTAGATAAATTTTAACCTTAAAATATTTGCTACTTTTTTACCAAAAAAACACATCAAAAAATGGTAACAAAAAATTGCTTAAAAAACATTAAAAAAATTTAAGCGATTTTTCAAACGTGAAAAGGTAATAAAAACATCGATACAATCAGTTAATTAGTCGATTTTTTTAATTTTAAAATTTAGCTCAAAAAACACTTTAAAAAAAAATATTAAAAAAAGTGTTGATTTTTTGATTCGTTTTTTGTATATTTTTTGTCGTGAAAAAAACTATCAAAAAATAGTGCAAAATTTCATAGAAAGTTTTAGAGGTAAATCAAATGGAGGATAATGTAATTATTCGCTTAAAAGACGTATGTAAAAAGTTTGGTAATACATACGCAGTCGAAAACTTTAATCTTTATGTTAATAAAGGTGAGTTTGTGACTTTCCTTGGACCATCAGGATGTGGTAAAACTACAACCTTACGTATGATCGCAGGATTTGAACTTCCAACATCAGGTAGTATTACACTTAATGGTCAAGACATTACTTTGATTTCGCCACATAAGCGTCCAGTAAATACCGTATTCCAAAGATACGCTTTATTTCAACACTTAGACGTTTATGATAACATTGCTTTTGGATTAAAATTAAAACGTATCAAAGATCCAAAAACAGGAAAAGAAAGAAAATTAACAGCCAAAGAAATTGATGACAAAGTATTAAATGCTTTAAAAATTGTTGATTTGGAAGAATATGAAGATCGCGATGTTACAACTTTAAGTGGCGGGCAACAACAACGTGTAGCGATTGCTCGCGCCATTGTAAATGAACCAGAAATTCTTCTTTTAGATGAACCTTTAGGCGCTTTAGACTTAAAGATGCGTAAAGATATGCAACTTGAATTAAAACAAATGCATAAAAAATTAGGTATTACATTTATTTATGTTACCCATGACCAAGAAGAAGCTTTAACAATGTCTGATATCATTGTTGTTATGAAAGATGGTCAAATTCAACAAATTGGTACACCAACTGATATTTATAACGAACCAAAGAATGCTTTCGTAGCGGACTTTATTGGCGAGTCAAATATTTATAACGCTACTTATCGTGGCGATAAGAAAGTTCGTTTCTTAAACCATTTATTTGATTGCGTTGATGAGGGATTTGGCGTAAATGAAAAAGTTGATGTTGTTGTTAGACCTGAAGATATCGAACTTGGTGAAGTCGGTAAAGGTATGGTCGATGGAAAAATTGTTGACAAAATCTTTAAAGGTATTCACTATCAATATCTTTTTATGGTTGGAAAGAACGAAGTCTTAATCCAAGATACTCGTGATTTACCAAGTAATGTTGAAGCAAGTATTTCAATTAAACCAGATATGATTCATATTATGAAAAAAGATTTAAGTTCAAATGTTTATCAAGATGCTTATATTGACAACAAAAATCGTGTTGTTATTGCTGATACACCATTTGAATGCAATGTTACACAATTATTACCAAATTCTCATATCGATGATGATGGTTATTTAGTTGATGAAAAGGGACATAAATATGACCTAAATGATGCTGATGTGGTAGCAACTGTAAATTTAAGCGATGTACAAATTTGCGAAAATGAAGAAGATGGTATGGTTCCAGGTAGCATTGTCTCTGTTTTATATAAAGGCGATCATTATCAAGTAACAGTTCGTACAAAAGATGAAGAAGATTTCGTAGTAGAAACAGAATACACTTACAACGAAACAGATCGTGTATCTATTAATATTGCTAGTGATAAAATTCAATTAAAGATTAAGGGAGACATTAGCAAATATGAAATTTAGATTCCAAAGAAAGTATTTAGCAATACCTTACATTCTATTCTTTCTATTCTTCATCATTGTTCCAGTGTTTTTAATTATTTTCTATGCTTTTACTGATAAAGTTACAGGAACTTTCTCTTTTTCAAACTTAGTTAAATTTTTTAGTGATAAAACAAATGTTAATGTATTAATTATTTCGTTGACTTATGGACTAATAAATACAGTTTTGTGCTTATTGATTGGTTATCCTGTTGCTTATTTTTTGGCCGATCGTAAAATTAATAAATCTGCGGTGTTAGTTACTTTATTTATTATGCCAATGTGGATTAACTTTGTTATCCGTACTGGTGCAACTCGTGATTTATTAACTTGGATTGGATTATCAGGAGGATCATATCCAGAAGCCGCCACAATTATTGGTTTGGTATATAACTATTTACCTTTTACAATTTTACCTTTATACACTACGATGCTTAAAATGGATCGTAATCAAATTGAAGCAAGTAGAGACTTAGGTGCTACGCCATTTCAAACATTTGTTAAGGTTATAATTCCAATGACAATGCCTGGCATTGTTTCGGCAGCAACAATGGTATTTATGCCAACAATATCTTCTTATGTTATTTCTGATATTTTATCGGAATATAATGTTGTCTTATTTGGTAGCTATATTGATTTATATTTCAATCAAAACGATTGGTATTTTGGATCATTTATGGCTTTAATTATGCTATTACTTATCGCCATAAGCGTAGTAATTTCTCGTAAGTTTTCTAAAGATAACGAGGGGAAGGAGTCAATATGGTAAAGAAAATATTAGCAAAAAGTTATGTGTATTTAATCCTATTATTGATGTATCTTCCAATTTTACTTTTAGTAGTTTATTCATTTACCGTTTCTGATCAAGTTGGTATTTGGAATGGCTTTTCTTTCAAACTATATAGTGATTTATTCAAAAATAAAGAATTAATGAGTGCAGTTGGTAATACATTCCTTATTGCTGTTACTAGTGCCGTTGTATCAACAATTCTTGGTACATTAGGCGCAATCGGTGTGTTCTATTCTTCTAAGAAAACAAGAAAAATTGTAGAGACGATGAATCAACTTCCAGTTGTAAATGCCGAAATTGTTATGGCGCTTTCTTTGGCGGTTTTAGCAGTTTCACTTTCTTGGAAATTCTCATTCTTTACTTTATTAATTGGCCACGTTGTACTTACAATTGCTTTCGTTTATTTAAATGTTAAACCTAAACTTGTACAAATGGATCCTAGTGCATATGAAGCGGCATTAGATTTAGGAGCCAAACCTCGCTATGCTTTATATAAAGTTGTTTTACCAGAAATATTACCTGGTATTATCTCAGGATTTATGATTGCTTTTACATTATCATTAGATGATTTTGTTATTACTCAATATTTAAAACAACCATCTTTTGAAACTATTTCAACTTATATTCAAAAGATTATTGCTAAGCACCCAATTCCACCAGAGGTTCGTGCTTTAACCACTATCATATTCTTATTAGTGTTAGTAGTGGTCGTTGGTAATACTCTTTATAGCAATTACAAATCAAAAAAAATCGTAAAAAGACGTCAAGGAGGATTTTAGTAAATGAAAAGTGTATTTTCTAAATTCTCATTACTAGTTTTGTTTTCTTGTTTGTTAACAAGTAATGTTTCATTCCACAATGAAGAATTTGTTAAACCAGTTAAACAAGTATTAAATGCTAAAAAAGATGACAATAACCTTGTCATTTATAATTGCTCAGACTATATTGATGAATCTTTAATTGAATAATTTGAAAGTGAATATAAATGCAAAGTTCATTATTATACTTATGATACTAATGAAACGATGTATAACCAATTCACATTACAACCAGAAGGTACATATGATTTAATTTGTACTTCTGATTATATGATTCAAAAAATGGTTAGAGAAGGATTAGTGGAACCATTAGATATTGCAACTGAAGTCCCTAATTATGATGAATATGCCGCAACAGAAGTTCGTAATAAATTAAAATCCATGATGGCGGATGTTGATCAAGACGGTGTTAAAGAAGCAAGCCTAGATAATTACACTGCTGGATACATGTGGGGAACATTAGGGATTATTTATGACGCTAATTGCAGCGAAACAATAAGAGAAGATGTTAAATCTTGGGATGTATTTTGGGATTCAAATTATAAAAATTTAATTTCTATTAAAAATTCCATGCGTGATACATTTGTTGTTGGATTAATGCATGCATATAAAAACCTTGCTAATAAAGAAGATTTAAGCAAAAATGAAGTGAAATTTTTAGAAGCAGTAGAAAGAGCAAAAACTAATGATTTAACAGAAACTATTCAAAATGTATTTGACTTAGTTATTAATGAAGAAGATTATGCCCCAATTATTGACGTAGTTAAAAATGAAATCATTTCTTTAAAACAAAATATTTTCGGTTTTGAAGTTGACTCAGGTAAAAATGATATTATTACTG
>CAKPJO010000079.1 GCA_934162685.1 uncultured Bacilli bacterium
TCTAGAACATGTTGGTGGTTATACCTATGATGAATCCTTAGATACTTCCACTATTGAATTAGCCAGTCAAATCTTATCTGATGAAGACTTTAAAGTTGTTATGCTTTTTGCTGTCGGTGAATATAAGCATCGTGAAATTGCTGAGATGCTTAATCTACCTCTTGGTACTGTTACCTGGAAATATAACAATGCCATAAAAAAACTTAAAGAAGCTATTAAGAAGAGTGAGGTGAAAGTTAATGAACAAAAAACAAATTGAAAAAGCGTTACAAGATGAAAGCAAACTTATGTACGCTAATGTTTTTGATAATGTTTTAAATAAATTAAATATTGACCCTTCTACTTTTGAAGCCCCAAAGAAAGCTCCTTGGTGGAAATCATTAAAATTTGTTTCTTTTTGTTCCGCCGGACTTGCTACTGCATTAATAATAACTATTTCTGTTGTTCTTAGCTCTAAAGCGCCAAATAACGAGTCTGACACCAATTCTTATATAAATTTAACTATCCAATCTAATAATTCATCAGAAAAGCCAGAATTTGCTTATTCGATGGGAAAGAAATATTCTTTAAATTATTTTATTGCTAAAAATGATGATGCTAAAATCATCGCTAGCGGTTTAACAAATACTCAAACAAATGGTTTGGCACTATGTGATGATATTATTAATGAAGCGAGCAAAACTGGTTTTATTAATTATGAAAGCACTAATAACATTATTAATATAACTGTCGATAGTTCCACTATTGAATATAGTAAAAGCGTCGCAAATGCAATGTATGAAAGAATAAAATCATATTGCAAAGAAAATTATATTTACGCTAATGTTAATATTGTTGATACAGCTATAGAAGCTTCAGAAACTATTGATAATACTAACTATGAAAAGATAAACCAACTCTTCCAGTTAGCGGAAATATTTAACTATAAAGATGATGAAACAATTAAAAATCCTTATTACTTAAGTGATTCATTAGAAGACTGGGTGAAAGAATTTAAAGATGTTTCTGAATCTGAATTAGATAATTCAATAAATAAGCTTCAAATGATTAATGACGCTTTAAAAAGCGATAAAGCTAAAAAGCAATTCAATAAAGAACTAAATCGAGCTTATTATTGTTATATTAATGGCCTAGATTACTTAGATGATTGTTTAAGTAATATCAAGGTAGAAGTAAATGACTCTATTGCCAAATTAAAACAAGAATATAACTATGACTATAGTAATCAAGTAACTTACAATTCAAAACCAGATTCCAAAACATTCATTGAAAAATGGCGTGATTTTTTAAGTAATATTGATGATACAAAAGATTTTGAAAATAAATATGATGATTATCATTATGACTATAATACATCTGATCGCCCTTTTGATAAAGATTTTGATTATGATTACGATTACGACTGGGAATTTGATCATAATAATCATAATCCTCGTGAACCATTTAGATCTAAAAACAAACCTTTCAAAGAAAACGATGATAAGTTTGAATGGGATGATAAAAATAACAAGCCAAAAAATCAAGAATTCTATATCAATAAAATAAATGAATTGGTGACTTGGTATAATAAGGTTATTACTAAATATAGTTCATTTGAAGATGTATACTTAAATAACGTTAATCGTGTTATCGCTAATGTATATTACCACGCAAAAGATTCTACAAATAAAGACTATTACATTGATTATTCTAAAGAATATGAAGATCGTAATAATAAACACGGAAATCGTGATGATGAATCTTGGGAAAAGTGGAAAAACAGTTATGATTATAATTGGTGGGATAAATAGCACCTTTTATATAACTTTCTTAACGCAAAGAAAACCCATAGACAACTAACTTGCCTATGGGTTTTCACTTTCTTTATTTCATTTCGCCTTGTAAAGACTCTAATAATGTTTGGGTATGTTTATCACCATAAAAGAATCTTACAACTTCTAAAGCCAAATCAATTGCGTAATACATTGATTTACCAGTAATGAAGTTTTGGTCTTTTACGACACCTTTATCACGCAAATAATTGCCTTCAATGATTTGATCTTCAAATCCTGGATGTACTGTATAATTTTTATCTTTCAAATAACCTAATCTTCCTATTAACATTGGAGCGGCGCATATTGCTGTTACTAATTTATGAGAATTAGCGAAATAATTAATGATTTCATTTACTTTTGGTAATGTGTTAAGTATTTTAAAAGCACCTGGTCCGCCGGGAATAAATAAAAAGTCAAATTCTTCTAAGTTTACTTCTTCGATTAAAGCATCTACGGTCATTTCTATACCAAGCTTAGAAATAACTGTTTTTCTTTTCATCATACTTGCTATCACTATATCGTCTTTATTTCTTCTCCATACGTCTAATGGTGCAATAAACTCTACATCTTCAAACAAATCACCGACTATTATTAGTCCTTTCATATAACCACCTGCTTTGTTATTTATTACATTTTACCACATTTTTTTCAATTAATACCAATAAAAATAAAGTGCTTAAAATTTATTAATTACTTATAAGAGGTGAGTTTTATGAAAAAGAAAAGTATTATTTTTATTTTATCTTTATTTTTTCTAGCTAGTTGTGCCACTAACTCTAGTAACTCACTTCTAATGTCCCTAGTATTTCTATTGGTAATTCAACTAACGTATCAAATTCCACAAGTAGTGGATCAAATGTTTCAAGTGGAACATCTACTTCACCATCACCATCAACAGTGATAAGTGTTTCTTCACCAACAACTACTCCTGATGAAGGATATGATGAAACAAAATCAATTGACATAGTTTTAAGTGATAATAGTAGTGTTGTTACCAACAACAATGGTTTTGTTGTAATTTCTGGCAATGAAATATACATTACCGGCGATGGAACATATTCTATCAGCGGTTCTTTAAGTAACGGCAAAATCATTGTAAACCCAAGCGACGAAGATGCTACAACTGAATTAGAATTAAATGGTGTTAATATTAGTTGTAATTATGGCGCTCCAATTGGAATATTTAATGGTGATCAAGTTGATATTAGCGCTAAAAAAGGTAGCAAAAACCACTTATTTGATTTAAGAAGTTCTGACGATGATTCACTAGATGGAAGCAATGCTTGTTTATATTCCGCAATCGACATGGATTTAAAAGGTAAAGGCTCTTTAACAATTACTTCTAATTACAATAATGGTGTTGGAACCAAAGATGACTTAAAAATCAAGAATCTTGAATTATCAGTTAAGGCTCCAAATAACGCAATTAAAGGAAATGATTCTTTAACTATTGAATCAGGAACAATAACTGCGATTTCCACTCAAGGAGATGCTTTGAAGACTTCTAATTCAAGTTTATCTTCTAAAGGGAAAGAAAAAGGCAATATTACTATATTAGATGGTACATTAAATTTATATTCAGCATGTGACGCAATTGACGCTGCAAGAGATGTTTATATCGGTGATGCCTCTACAACACCAAATATTACCATTTTAACAGAACAATATTCTGAATATTCGGAAGAAGTAAGTAAAACTAGTGATTCTACACTTTATTTAGCGCTTAATTCTTCAACCATAAGTTCGTCTAATTATCGTTTTGCTGCTTACTTTACTACATCTAGTACTTCTTCTTTTTTAAATATGAAATCAGTAAGCAATTCAGGTGGATTTAATCGTTATACTTATTATTCGGTTGATGTTCCTAGTGATGCTCAAAGTGTAACATTTTACGCATTTAATTCTTCACAAACAACTAACTCAATAGATAGTTATACTTATAAAAGTGAAAATATGACTATTCCTACATCAAATGATATGTTTAGAATTAGCCGTGCTTCTGGTAGTTTGTTAAGTGGTTCTTGGACTACTTATTCTACACCTTCTTTTGGCCCTGGTGGCGGAGGAATGGATGATGGTAATACTAACAAAGCTGATTATTCTTGTAAAGGCATAAAAGCCGATAATATTATTGAAATTACATCAGGAAACATTAACATTAAATCGCATGATGATGGCATTCACGCAAATAACGATGTTCAACTAGAAACTGGTGAATATGGTTTAGGAAATGTCACAATAAATGGTGGAAACATTGTAATATACACTGATGATGATGGCGTCCATGCTGATAAGGAATTAACTGTTAATGGCGGTTATACTGTTATCACAAACTCTTATGAAGGATTTGAAGGATTCACTATTAATATTAATGGTGGCACAAACGAAATCAATAGTTCTGATGATGGTATTAATGCAGCTGGTGGCGATGAAAGAGCAAATGAAGAACAATTAAACATCACTGGTGGAGTTACTTATATAACCGCGAACGGGGACGTAATTGACTCTAATGGTAGCATTAATATGACCGGTGGCGTAGTATTTGCTCAAGGTCCATCGCGTGGCGGTAACGGCTTACTAGACTTTGATGGCACATTTACTTTTAGCGGTGGATTGTTATTTGGTTATGGTACTTCTGATATGGCACAAAAACCAACAGCATCAGCTAATGCCAAAGTGTCAACTCCTAGCGTTGGAAGATTATCAGTTGGCTATTATTTAAATGTTGTTGATTCATCTAGTAATATTGTTGCTAGCATGAAAATAACAATGTCAAATCTATCGTACTGTGTACTTAGCTATGGTAGTAATTATGGAACATTATCTACTTCTTCCTCATCTACTACATCATTAGAATTAGTTAAAGGTTTATATTACATAGCTTAGTTATATTTAAAGCAGGGTGAGTGTTTTCCACTCTGCTTTTTATGTGGGAAAATTACTCGAATAAATTCTAGTAGAATCGTTTCGAGTTAATTTGACATTTCTTATCATTTTGGTCTATACTATAAATAAGTAGAATAAATTCTAGTAGAATCGTTTCTACATTTTATAGGGGTGACACTTTATGGATTTCTTTGGAAGAATAAAAGAATTAGAAGTTTTGAAAAATATGTATCTAGAAAAAGGACTAACTGGCGCGATTATTTATGGTAGAAGGCGCTTTGGAAAATCAACATTGATAAAAGAATCTAGCAAATATTTTGATGGTTTATTTATCTATTTTCAATGTTTAAAGGCGTTAGATATAGTAAATGCCCAAGGATTATCTATGGTAATAAAAGACAAAATCCCTGATGCGTTTTTATCACAAAATGCTTCTTTTACTGAAGTATTAGATTTCTTATTTCTTAAATCATTATCATTACCTATTTTATTAGTATTAGATGAGTATTCTTATTTAAATAACCGCGAATATATTGATTCATTTTTACAATCAAGAATCGATCAATATAAAGATACATCAAAAATGAAAATAATTCTTTCTGGTAGTTATGTTGATATTATGGATCATTTATTAGATATGAACAATCCACTACATGGGCGATTCAAATACAAAATCAAACTTGAAGCTTTTAATTATTATGAAGCAAGTAACTTTTATAAAAATGCATCTTTAGAAGATAAGGTTAAATACTATGCAGTATTTGGCGGTGTACCATATTATTTAAGTATGCTTGATACGAATAAATCTTTTGAAGACAATGTTAAATATTTATTATTAAGTGAATTTGCCCCGCTTGAAAATGAAATTAATACCACTATGAAAGAAGAGTATTCTAAAGTGGAAAATGCCGCTTTTGTCATGGATTTAATAACTCGTGGTAAGCATTCTTATAGTGACATCAAAGCAATTTTTAATATTAATGCTCCGAAAAGCGATTTAGCATATTTATTAAATCAACTAGTGGATATGCATTTTATAACTAAAACCTATGCATTAAATGAAAAAAACGAGAAAAAAGCATATTATGATATTGATGATAATTTGTTTGCTTTTTATTTTAAGTTAATTTATCCAACTCTTGCTTATAAAGCTATATTAACCACAGATAAATATTTTGAACAAATAAAAGAAAAAATGTATGGCGAATTTATTCCTTTAAAATTCGAAAAATTATGTAAAGAATTCTTAATTAGAAAAAATAAAAATGATGAATTTAATCCTCCGCTTTTATTAATCGGATCTTATACATATAATAATCCAAAATTACATAAAAACGGGCAATTTGATATAGTTACATATGATGAACTCGGATATACATTTTATGAATGCAAATACACTAATTCAGTAGTAGATAAATCTATTTATTTAGAAGAAATCAATCAACTAAGCGATGCAAAAATCACTAATTATCGCTTAGGTTTCTTTTCTAAGTCGGGATTTAGTAATGATAAAGAATTTAAAAATTGTAATTTATTTACTTTAGAAGATTTGTATAAATGAAAATTATTTATTTAGTTTGTTAACTGCTTCTATAAAGTTCGAAGACCATGAAGAATTTTCCATTTGCCCACCTTTTAAAGATTCTGGAGTAATTACATTTACATAGTTTGTATTTAACAACTTAATTTTTGGAAAATTGTTTTTTGAAGACACTAAAGCAAATATAAAAAGAGCATCAAAATCAGGCCCTGTTAATGGATACTTCAAGCAACAATTAGCAATAATATTTATTATTTTTATTTCATCAATATGTCCAATAAAATAGTCGTCTTTTATATCAGATACTTGGCTTACTTTATAATTTACTTCATAACTATAAGGGGACTCAAATGAAAATATTACTTTTGATTCTTGGCACTTTTTAGCAACAATATTAAAACAATCCGCTGTTATATCGCTATTATTAGGATTTTCTTTTTTGTACATTTCTAAAAATAGTTCATAACCATCTTTCTCATAAAATGGCGTTTTTTTGGCTTCGAAAATTATTTCTGGTAATGAATCTATTAATTTGTCTGTTCCCGATTCTAAATCATTAATATAGATATATTGTGTTGTGCCAAGCATCATTGCTAACCCTGCAGGAAGTTCAACATTTTCTAAAAAAACCGGATAAATTCTTTTATTTAAAGAAATTGCATAATTTAATTCTGATTTTACATATTGTGATTGAATTGAGTTATTAGTAATTATAATAATCACACATTCACATTTAGAAATATGATTTGCAAGGTCATCATTCCAAGATCCACCTGGTGTGAGTCCTTCATCATACCAAATTCTACACATCTTACGTTTTAGCAATTTTATTAAATCTAGCACTTTTTCATTATCCTTATGTGAATAAGAAACAAATACATAAGGATTATTTCCTTGATAAGCATTCATTTTTATTATTCTCCTTTACAAATTTAATAATACCTAAAACAAATAAATTGTACAACAAATATAGATTATTTAAATATATATATCTTTATGATATTATTTATCTAGGAGCAAAAATCATGGACAATATTTATATATTTTTATATAGTGATGCTTATATAAAGTACGATGTTAAAATATCCCCTAATATAATAAATCACGCTAACAAATATAGTGAGTTAGAT
>CAKPJO010000080.1 GCA_934162685.1 uncultured Bacilli bacterium
ATATTAGTGTTTCATATCGTGAATTAGATGCAAGTTACTTTATATTTATTTTAAAATCAAAACCAACTGATGATACATTCTTTAATTCTGAGGCATTAGAAACTTCTAACGATTTTTTAGCAATGGGATCATTTAGTTTGTATAGTTCTATTATTGATACAATCGTTCTCAAAGGTAAAAACAGTGAAGGATTAACTATTAAACAAATTCATGAAGCTTATCCTAATATGGCGTTTGTGGATACCGCAACGGGATGGGAAATTAAATATAGTTTATTTGAAAGTGGTAAGTTTATTTTAAATAGAAATTATGTTATATATTTAAATCCAAATAGTTAATTTATAAAAGCAAGGCATATGTGATAAGCCCTTGCTTTTTTTTCTAGTTTTTTACACAAAAATCATTAAATAAGATATAGAAAAAATTATTAACTAGTATTATAATTGTGTGGTTTGGAGATTTAAAAATGATTTATTCGGTAATTGTAGCGGTTTTAGTATCAATATCTATTATTTTATTAATAGTATTTAAACCAAATATAAAGATAAAAAATATTAGTATAAGTACATTCTTTATACCAGCTTTAATGGGTGCAATTATATTACTTATATTTAATATCGTACCAACAAAGAATGTTTTCGATGCTTTTACATCTTCTAGTAGCGTTAATCCAATTAAAATATTAGTTTTGTTTATTTCTATAGCGATGATTTCTATATCTCTTGATGAGTTAGGATTTTTTAAATATATTGCTATTAAAGCATTAAATAAATGCCATAATAACCAATATGCTTTATTTTCCATTTTATACGCCCTAGTAGCGGTTTTAACCATATTTACATCTAATGATATAATTATATTAACATTCACGCCATTTATTGTTTATTTTGCTAAACACGCTAAAATAAACGCTATTCCCTATTTGATTATGGAGTTTATTACCGCGAATACATATTCAATGTTATTTACAATTGGAAACCCAACAAATATATACTTATCAAGTTACTTTAATATATCATTTTTAGATTATTTAAAAGTAATGTATTTGCCAACTCTTTTAGCGGGTTTTACATCATTAATATTATTACTATTAATATTTAATAAAGATTTACATCAACAGATGGATTTAATAGATATAGAAGAAGTTAAGATAGATAATAAACCATTAATGATAATTAATTTAATTCATCTAGGTGTAGCTATTATTTTATTAGCAATTTCTAACTATATTCATTTGGAAATGTGGATTATTTGTTTATGTGCGGCTTTATCTTTAACAATATTCTTAATTAGCGATGCTATTATTCATAAATCCGCCACAACAATCAAACATGTTTATAAAAGACTTCCTTATAACCTAATACCATTTGTATTATCAATGTTTATTATTGTTTTGGCATTAGATTATAATGAAGTTACATTACATATTGCGGAATTTTTAAATAGTATAAATCATTCAAAAAATATGACAATTTTTAACTATTTATTAATTTCGACAATATCTGATAATTTAATTAACAATATTCCTATGTCAGTGCTATTTGCTCCAATATTAAATGATGTTAGTAATTATCAATTACCGGCAATATATGCAACAATAATAGGATCAAATATTGGTGCATATCTAACACCAATTGGCGCTCTTGCAGGTATTATGTGGATGTCATTACTTAAAAAATATGATGTAAAATTTACTTTTTTTGATTTTATGAAATATGGAATAATTATTGTTCCTGCTGTTTTATTAATGGCGTTATTAGGACTAATGATTAATGGCTAATAAAAAAGATACTTAAACTAATTTAAGTATCCGTTATAAGTATCTGCTTTTAATATTTTTTTAGCATTTTCAATACGCTCATCATTAGGTGTATCGACTCCTTTTAATGGATAATCAATTCCTAATTTTTCATATTTAAATACGCCGAGTGTATGATAAGGTAATATTTCCACACGTTTTACATTATGAAGAGAACTAATAAAGTCGGAAGTTCTTTTTAATAACTCATCATTATCTGTTAATGTTGGAACTAAGACATGTCTTATCCAAATTGGAATATTTCGTTCATCTAAATATTTAAACATTTCAATTACGTTTTTATTAGAATGCCCAGTGATTTTGATATGTAAATCTTCATCAATACATTTTAAATCTAATAAGAACAAATCTACATATTTAAGAAGTTCATTAAATTTATTTAGGAATGCTTCATTTTTAGAAAAAGGGCCACCTGATGTATCAATAGCAACACTAATGTTATTACGCTTGCATAACTTTGCAAATTCAATTAAAAAGTCGATTTGAGAAAGTGGTTCACCACCAGATATTGTAATACCTCCATGATCTTTCCAATAAGGTTTAAATCTTATCATTTTTTTAAGAGCTTCTTCAGGAGTAATAGGATTACTTTTTGAAAAAGCCCAAGTATCAGGGTTGTGGCAATATAAACATCTAAATGGGCAGCCTTGTAGAAATAAGACCGAGCGTACGCCCGGTCCATCTACTAAAGCAAAACTTTCTATTGATTGATAATATCCTAGTACTTGTTCCATTATAATGTTTTGTGGCAAGTTCTAGCGATAACATCTAATTGTTGTTCTTTAGTCAAGTCAATGAATTTAACTGCATAGCCAGAAACACGAATTGTGAAGTTTGCGTATTCTTCTTTTTCTGGATGTTCCATAGCATCAATTAATTTTTCAGTTCCAAAGACGTTAACATTTAAGTGGTGTGCACCTTGTGCAAAGTAACCGTCAAGTACTTGAGAAAGATTATTCTTTCTTTCAGTATCATCATGTCCTAATGCAGAAGTGTTAATTGTTTGAGTATTAGAAATACCATCTAATGCCCATTCATAAGGTAACTTAGCAACACTATTTAATGAAGCTAATAAACCAGATTGTTCAGCGCCATATGCTGGGTTAGCACCTGGAGATAATGGTTCGCCTTTCTTTCTTCCATCTGGTAATGTACCAGTAGCTTTACCATATACAACGTTAGAAGTAATAGTTAAAATAGAAGTTGTAGGTTCAGAATTACGATATGTGTGGTGTTTTTTGATCTTTGTTAAGAATTTGTGTAATAACTTAACAGCAATTTCATCAGCACGTTCATCATCGTTACCATATCTTGGGAAGTCGCCTTCAATTTCAAAATCAGTAGTGATTCCTTCTTCATCTCTAATTGCTTTTACTTTTGCATATTTGATTGCAGATAATGAGTCAACAACGTGCGAGAATCCCGCAATACCAGTAGCGAATGTTCTACGAACATCAGTATCAATTAAAGCCATTTCAGCAGCTTCATAGTAGTATTTATCATGCATATATTGGATAGCGTTTAATGTATTAACATAAATTCCTGCTAACCAATCCATCATACGATCGTATTTAGCTAATACTTCATCATAATCTAAGTATTCACTTGTAATTGGCTTATATTCAGGACCAACTTGGATGTGTGTTAATTCATCAACACCACCATTTATCGCGTAAAGTAAGCATTTTGCTAAGTTAGCTCTTGCGCCGAAGAATTGCATTTCTTTACCTGTTTGTGTAGCGGATACACAGCAGCAGATAGAGTAATCATCACTCCAGATTGGACGCATTACATCATCGTTTTCATATTGAATAGAAGAAGTAGTTACAGAAATAAGAGAAGCGTATTTCTTGAATCCATCTGGTAATCTTGTTGACCATAAAACTGTTAAGTTTGGTTCTGGTGCAGGTCCCATATTTTCAAGAGTATGTAAGAAACGGAAATCGTTCTTTGTTACTAATGAACGGCCATCGTTTGCCATACCAGCAACTTCAAGAGTAGCCCATACTGGGTCACCTGAGAATAATGCATTGTAAGAAGGAATTCTTGCGAATTTAACCATTCTGAATTTCATTACTAAATGGTCGATTAATTCTTGTGCTTCTTTTTCAGTTAATGTACCTTCATCTAAATCTCTTTGAATGTAAACATCAAGGAATGTAGAAATTCTACCAACTGACATTGCAGCACCATTTTGTGTTTTAATAGCAGCTAAATAACCAAAGTATAACCATTGAACAGCTTCTTTAGCATTAGTAGCAGGATTAGAAATATCAAATCCATAGCTAGCTGCCATTACTTTCATTTCTTTTAAAGCTTTGATTTGCATAGAGATTTCTTCTCTAGCTCTAATGACATCATCAGTCATTGTTTCATCGCCGCAGTTAGCTAAATCTTCTTGCTTCCAAGCGATTAAAGCATCAATACCATAAAGAGCAATTCTACGATAGTCACCAACGATACGGCCACGGCCATAAGTATCTGGTAAACCTGTGATAATTTTATTATGACGGCATTTTTTCATTTCTGGTGTATAAACATCAAATACGCCATCGTTATGTGTTTTATGATAAACAGTAAAGATTTTGTGTAATTCTTCACTTGGTGTATAACCATAAGTCTTACAAGCTTCTTCAGCCATCTTAATACCACCAAATGGCATAAATGCTCTCTTTAATGGTTTGTCTGTTTGTAAGCCAACAACTTTTTCTAAATCTTTAGTTGCTTCATCAATATATCCTGGCTTATGACTTGTGATAGTAGATACGATTTCGGTATCCATATCAAGTACTCCGCCTTTTCTTCTTTCTTCTTTTTGGAGAGCGGATAATTTTCCCCATAATGTGTTTGTGGCATCTGTAGGTCCTTCAAGGAATGATTCATCACCTTTATATTCAGTGAAGTTTTCCATAATGAAGTCTCTAATATTTATTTCTTCTTGCCATAGGCGTCCTTTAAATCCACGCCATGCTAATTTTTGTTCTTCCATAGTTAATAACCTCCTACTTGACTTCTCTATTCTAAACAAAACTTCTTTAAACGCAAAGCAATATGCTCATAAACTTTTCAAAAGATATTTTTTGCAATGATAAGTTTATAAAATGCATTAATTTATAAACAAAAAACACATAATTTTAATTGAGCAAGTCTTATTTACTAAGACGACGTAAGATTATTTTGCGCTTTTTTAAGTATAATCATAACGCCGAAGTATATTTTACATTTATAATGTAAATATTTCTAGATAATGAAACCATTTTCAATGATAGAAAGCGCTGAAAAATGCAACTTTTTAAGCAACACGGAAATTAACATATAGTTTTTATTAGTTAGAGAGTTAAAAAATTACTATAAGAAGCATTTTGAATTTTTCTTTAGCGGAAACTGCATGTGGGTGCCAAGCAGGCATCACCATTGATTCGCCTTCGAATAATTCATAAATATCTTCATCAATAGTTATTTTTCCAACACCTTCTAAACAAGTGATTAAAGCATCACCGCTAGATTTGTGACTTGATATTTCTTCATCCTTATCAAAAGCAAAAAGAGTCACACTAACGGAAGAGTTTTGTGCGAGTGTTTTAGATACTACTTGGCCTTTTTGATAATTTACTTCGTTTTTAAGCGTTAATTTTTCTTTTACATTAATATTTTTCATTTTTCTTAACCTTTTATTATTATGTGCTATAAATTAATAATGCATTCTTTGATAAGCAAATAAAAAATAGACAATTATTAATATTTTTTAGTCAAATTTAATGTTTTGGTAAATAACAATTTTTATAGAAATTTTATAAAAATACAACAAAAACAAATTAAATTCACTTATTTTTTAGTTTCAACTATGAAATAAGCAATTTGCAACTTATTAGTTTTTTTGTTTAACTTTAAGTATGAAAAAAAGTGAAATTGAAATTGTTAAATACCCAAAGATTAAACACATTAAAATGTTTGTTAATGAAATTAAATCGGTAGAAAATCATATCCATAATGATTTTGAAATTTTTGTTGTGCTTAATAGCGTTGGAATGGTGAGAATAAATTCAACTTCATATAATATAAAACAAGGAGACATTATTTTTATCAATTCTGGAGATGTTCATTCATTATCTTGTAAAATACCTTTTGATGATAATGTGACTAATCCCACATTTTTATTAATTCAAATTTCTAATCATTTTGCTCGTGAATACTTTCCACAAATTCAAACATCAGTATTTAAATCAAATAATTTAAAAAATGTCTTGTCCAGTGAAGATTATGATTTGATGCTACGATTATTAACTGATGCCGCGATTGATTATTTTTCTGGCCGGGACTTTTACCAACTTGATGTTATATCGGAAGTAGCAAAAACTTTAGCTATTTTGTATCGAAATATAGAACATGAGATAATAAGTGAAAGTCAAAAACAAAAAATAAAGAAAAAGAATAATCGCTTGGAAAGAATTATTTCTTATATTGATGCAAATTTTGATACACAAATACGCTTAGAAGATATTACAGCAAAAGAAAATATTTCTGTAACGCATTTTTCACATTTGTTTACAGCCACTTTTGGTATGACATTTCAAGAATTCATAAGCATTAAAAGAATGGAGCAATGTATAAGACTAATGTCAAACAAAGAAAAAACATTAATGGAAATATGTTATGAATCGGGTTTTTCTGATCCGAAATATATGAATAAAGTTTTTATAAAAAAATATGGATGCACGCCAAAAGAATATCGAAAGAAGTATTTAAACTATAACGAAAATGTTTCTGAAAGTGCAGGAAAATTAGAACGCATATTCAGTGACTATGATTCTCTTAAAGCAGTTAATGAGTTTAAAAGACGATTAAATTAGATATTTATTCATGAATTAATTTTTGTCTATATTCGCTTGGCGTCATCTTTTTTATTTCAATAAAATTTCTATTAAATGTTCTTAACGAAGTATATCCGCAATTATAAGCTAAATCGCTTATTGGAGTAGTGGAATCATCCATCATTAGTTCACATACTTTATTTATTCTATACCCATTTAAAAAAGATAAGAAATTAGAATTTAGGCCAGTGTTAATAATAGAAGATAAGTAGTGATAATCATAACCTAATTTTTTAGCTAATCCTTTTAATGTTATTTCATGTTGATAATTTTCTTCTATATAAGTTAAGACATGTTGCATAAGTGTATTGTACTTAACATCGCGAGGTATAGATTCGCTTTGGGTATATAAATAAACTAAATAGTAAAGTAAACTTTTTAATAAAAATATATTATCGGTTTGTTGTAAGCGCTCAACTAGCTCGTTTTCACCTTTTAATGAAAAATAAG
>CAKPJO010000081.1 GCA_934162685.1 uncultured Bacilli bacterium
TAAATAAAACATCTGATACATCATCATTTTCTTTAACAGTATATGTTTTACCATTAATTAAATCTATCATTTCTGGTTCAGCAGTAAAATCTGTATATTCTAAAGGCCATGTTCCATTCCAATCAGTTCTTGATAAATATTTGACAGAATCTTTCTTAAAGAAATTTGGATCAGCATATTCAATTGAATTTTTAACTGTTGTACCACTTTTTGAAACATTAAATGTATCTTCATCTGGGGTGTTATTTTTTGTGTTATAAGTATGTTGATATACTTTTGATGCATCACCAGCAGTGGTCATTTTATTTTCTGTAGTTGCTTTAACACCTTGAGCTGCTAAAACATTATCTAATGCTTCATGTGCTCCATTACCAATCGCAAAGTAATACATACCAGCATCTAAAATATATGAACCATTACCATTTTTAGCCGTTGAATCCCAACTTGCTAAATTTTGCATATCAACTTGAATATTTAAAATTTGACTCTTTCCTGGTTCAAGTTCTTCAGTTTTATCAAATGCCACTAATTGAATTGCACTCTTTTCAACATTGTGTTCTTTATCATAATCAGTATAAGGTGCTTGTCCATAAATTTGAACAGCATCTTTTCCTTTAACATTTCCAGTATTTGTTACTTTAACTTTAAAATCGAATACATAATTATGAGCATCATGTTTAAGAGTTGGCTTTCCAATGATTTCTTGTGAGAAAGTAGTGTAACTTAATCCATATCCAAATCCATAAGTTACTTCTTTACTATATTCCCAGTTACTACCTGTATAAGAAGAACCAACATTAGATCTAGCGTTTCCTAAATTATTTACATAATCAGCATAACGTGTTTCATAATATCTATATCCTGTATAAATATTTTCAGCTTCAATAACATATTTTTGTCCAGTGCCCTTAGAGCGTGCAAGAATTTGATCTTTATTTGTGTAAGTATAATCACCATAGTTAATCATTGCAGGAGCACTTAAACTACTTGTTGCATAAATGTCACTTAAATGTCCTGATGGATTTGTAGCGCCGCTTATAATATCAACAACAGCTTTTGGAGCATAGTTAGCACCAATACCCATCCATAAAATAGCACCGATCTTTGGATCATCTGCTAATTCTTGAATTTCCATTTGGTTAACAGCATTAATGATTACAATAACTTTTTTACATTTTTCTTTAGCAAGTTTAATCATTGCTTTTTCTTTTAATGTAATTTGCATTGGATTGGTGATTCCTTCACTAGGATCACATTTATCGCCTTTTTCCCAGTCAACACCTTCAGAAGCTGCTCTACCAAGAACAACAACGCCTAAATCGTTATAATCATCAATTGAAGTAATTGCATTGGCATTTTGTGCAATTAAATCTTCACTACTGGCTTCTAATGTTTGGAATTTAGTAAGTCCAGCCATTTTGCCATACATACCCATATATGGGAAATCATTTTCAGCTAATAAAGCAATTCTACCAGTTTGTTTTGTTTTAATATATTTTTCATATGCTTCATTCAATACTGGGTTTACTTCATATCCTGCTTGTTCAAATGCTTCATCGAAATGAATAGTTTGATTATTACCAGCTGCCTTATGTCCTATAAATGCACCAGTAATTGTACTTGAACTACGAACACCAAATAAAGATACTTTGGTTTTGTTAGTAGTTGTAGTTGGGCATGGTAAAGTATTCTTAACATTTTTTAATAATACAGTACCTTCTGCTTGAATTTGTTTTGCTAAATCTTCATGCGCTTTAACAATTTTTTTCGAATCACCTTTACCGTCTTCAGTAAGATATTCTTTGTCTGGTGTAAATGCGTCAAATAATTTTCCACCATCTTTTTGGACTAATGTTGAAGAATGAGTTTTCAAATAACTATCAACAGCATCTTTGTTTGCTTCTAAAATTGAACCACATGCAATACCGAACACGAGTACAGTTCCAAAAACAAACGTAAGTCCACGAGTAGTTCTATTCAACTTGCTCATATTTTAACTAACCTCCTATGTCGTTAAAAAAAGTTCCTTTACGAAACCGTTTACATTACTTATGTATCACATTATTCTTTCTTATGCCATAGCAAAAAAGAATTAATGTAATAATTGCAATACAATAAGTAAAATTTGCAATGTTTTCTAAGTGTTAAAAACAAAGTGAAAAAATAATTTTAGATATTAGAATCTTTTAATTTAATAGGGATATTATTTGACTAAAGGATAAGATTGTTAAAAAGAGAAGATTTCCTATTGAATTTAGTTAAACATTTATTATATTTTTCTTGTATATAGGAAAATAACTCATTTCATTTAAGTTAAAGTATTAACAATAGTAACGTTAGCATTTTATTTTAGATGCGTTTAATATTAAAAATGTTATTTTAAATACTATATCGGTGACAACAAATTTTCTTGCTGTCTATCTTGTTTTTAGAAAAAGCCCATATTATGTAATAGCATATTCTTAAAATGATATTATCTTAATTGTCTAATGGTATTTAATCTCATATTTATCAGTTGTTGTTTTTTTGTTGTACTTCTTGCTAATGATATATAAATTTATACATTGGTAGAAAATAAAAAAAAGTTAACCAAAGTAAGTAGATTAATAAAAATTTTTAAAATATTTTATTATTTTGTTTAATGTGCTTAAATATAAATGTAGGAGAAATTGATATTTTTAGACTATCAAGTTAAGTATTAATATATGGAACAATTTTTAAATTCTATTAAATTTTATTTTGAACGAATAGCAGATTTTACAACATATGGTGTAATATTCTTAATTTCTTTAAGTTATATTATGCTAATTAAGCCTAAAAAAATAGAGAAAAAAGATTATATTAAATTAGGAATTGTTTTTCTTTCATCGTATGCTTTTTTGTTTTTTGAAAGCGGATTAATGTTTGGAATTGCCTCGATTACTAATCCATTTGTTTATAATTACAATTTAGCATTAATGGTTTTGATTTTTGCTTTTTTTGCTTTAAAGGAAAAGCCAATAACCAAATCAATAAAAATGATTATTTTAATTTCTGCAATATGTGTGGTGGATGCATTATCTAAGTACGCAGGCATCTTAGTTGGCTTATTTACTGATATTAGTATTATTATTTCTTTTGGTCGTATGTTACCATCATTATTGTTTTTATTTACATGTATTTTAATTAATCGAATTGATATTTCAAAATATAATATTTTTAGTAAGGAAACAGTAATTATTTGCTATGCCTTAGCAATTGTTTTAATTATAGCTAGTGCAATTGAACATCACTTTGACTTACATGATGTTTATATTTGCACTTTAATGTCTTTGTTAGATATTATTTTATTACTGATATTGGACACGACTTATTTTGCAATATATTCGATTGTGCAAAGTCGACATAAAATTACTAATCTTGAAGTCGAAAAAACGCTAGTGGAAGCACAAAATCTTTCCATTGCCATTGATAAGAACAATCGTGAAGAATTAGAAAAATTACGTCATGATTTAAAGAATCAATTGTCCTATTTGAATTTGCTTTTAAAGCAAGATAAAAAAGAAGAAGCTATTGAGTATATTAATAATTATGTAAATAACCAAGAAGTTTTATCTTCATTTTCTTGCTCTAATGATGTGATAAATTCTATTCTAGATTTAGAACTAACTAAAGCTAAAGTTTATAATATCAAATTAAGTCTTAAAGTCGCGGTTCCACCAGTTTTGCCATTTGAGGATAATGATATTGTTTCTTTATTAACAAATATGGTGGATAACGCTTTAGAAAATTATTATGGTGAATCGAAAATAACACCTGTATCAATATGTATCTTAAAACAAAACGATTATATTCGCTTTTTTGTCTCAAATCCGATTGATATTACGAAGTACGATAAAAATAATATTTTAAAATCAAAAAAGAATAAAAAAGGTCATGGATATGGAACAAAAATCATTCAAAATATTGCTAAAAAATATAATGGTTATGCTGATTTTAATATCGATAATAATCGTTTCATTTGTGATGTTTTGTTATACTTGAATTTGGAGGATAAGTAATTATGTTTAAGATTGCAATTATTGATGATGACCAAGCTGCATTAAGTATTGTTTCTAGTGCAGTAGAAAGTTTCTTTAATAAGAAAAATATTGAGTTTAAAATTAATTCATTTCCTAATCCTATTAATTATCTTGCTACTATTAAAGAAGAGCCATTTAATTTAATATTTCTTGATATTGATATGCCAGAAAAGAACGGCTTAGATGTGGCAAAAGCAACATTAAATATAGCTAAAGATACCCAAATAATATTTTTATCGCAAAGAGAAGATTTGGTTTTTGAGTGTCTTGCTGTCCATCCATTTGGTTTTATTCGTAAATCCAATTTAATAAATGATTTTTCTTTGATGATGAATCAATATTATGACTTATATTTAACTAATGAAAACGATGATATGAGCATTAAATTTATTGAGAAAAATAAAACTCTTTCTTTTAAAGTTAATGATATTGCTTACATTTCTAGTGATAGAAACTATCAAGATATCGTATTAGGAGATAAACGAATAGAAACAGTACGTGTTCCGTTATCAACCCTTGAAGGGAAACTAAAGGATCATGGATTTATTAGAATTCACAAATGCTACATGGTAAATTATTTATATATCCGAAGTATTCATAATGATGAAGTAGTCTTAACTAATGGAGTTGTCATCCCCTTGAGTAAAAAAAGAAAAGAAGACATTATGAGACAATATTTAGCTTATTCTAGGTCTAAAAATATGATGATTATATAATTTTGTCCCTAAAAAAGAACTTTTGTCCCTAAACGTAAAAAAGTTGTCCCTTATTTAAATTAATTAGCACTTACTTTAATGTAAGCGCTTTTTTTCACTTATATTTCTATATGTGGAAGTAATTTCACACTATAGGAGGAAAAAAGATGAAAAACAAAATCATCAGCAAAGTAGTTTTACTAGCGCTATCGCTGGGCACTATTGGTGCTTCAGTAGGCATCGGACTTGCCAATAGCAAAAGTGAAATTACAGTCCCTGTAACATTTGTTGCATCGGACACTAGTGGCTATAATACCACAGTAACAATTGGTAATTATAGTTACAAATTTAAAGGTTCTGTTTCACAAAACAGTAACAAATTTTCTTTAATAGGTACAGTTCAAGGACGTGCTTCTAGTGGCGGTAACTCAGGCGGCCCTGGTGGCGGTGGATTTCCTGGTGGTGGATTTCCTGGCGGTGGCTTTCCTGGCGGAGGATCTGGTGGCGGATCTAGTGGCGAACAAGGTCCAACTATAGCGGTTGAAAGTGTGTCTTTAACATTAGACAAAGAACAAGCTTATATTGGAGAAAGTGTTAAGGCAACCGCGACGGTATCACCAAATAACGCTTCAACAAAAGATGTTGAATGGTCAAGTAGTGATGAAAGTATTGCTACAGTATCTAGTGGCACAATTACACCATTAAAGGAAGGTGTTGTAACAATTACTGCAACAACTAAAGATGGCGGTAAAACAGCATCTAAAACATTAACTGTTGTTAAAGAAGATTATACGCCTTATGAAGTTTCTATTGAAGGAACTTATGAAATCGACCCGGGTTATGGCTACGTTTTACATTTAGACGATGAAAAGTCTACAACAATTCATTGCGACTACAATAAAACAGAAGGAAGACATGAATTTTATTACAATGTAAAAGTAGGAGAATCGTCAAGTTTTATAAAGTTCCAAGCAAAAGATGCTAAATATAAATCAAAATTAGCAAAAGGTTATAAGACTTGGGATGTAAGAGATTCAAAATATGTATTTACCGCTAAAGCTACGGGTAATAATAGTTCTGTTGCCTATGCTTATATGTATCTACATACTGATGGTTCAGTTGTAGTTAATACTCCAAGTGGCACTAAGAGAGTTGTTGAATCAGAAGGTTTATCTTGGAAAGAAGAAAATAACACTATTGTTGTTAGCAAAGGAAATGAAACTTATATTGCGGACAAAACAGTATCAACAGAACACCCAGGTTATAAAATTTCTTATGGCTCATATGTGTTCTTAAACTCTCAATCTGAATCGGTTAAATGGAAAAATTTGACTGTTGAAGATTTTGAAGGAAAAGCAAATGCATCATTTAAAGGACGTTATGAAATCACAGGACCTGGTGGTGGATCAGGTGAAATAACTATGTCTTTATATAATGGTGGAGTCGCAAAATTGTACAAAAATACGTGGAATTTAGATTCTACAGGAACATGGACTAAAAATGGTGACGAATATGTCATAACTTTTGGTGAAGGCGATAATGCTAAAACTTACACGAGCGTAACAGAAGATGGTAATCAATTTATTAGCTATGTTGTTAGCGCTAAAACTCCATGGGGATCTGATGCTTCAACAGAAGTAAAACTAGAAATAGTTAAGTAAGTGAGGATTTAAAAATGAATAATGAAAATAAAACTTTAAAAACTTTAAAACCGGTTAATCGTGCATTAAGTATTGCCTCAATCTTACTTGGTTTATATGCGATAGTTACTTTAATTATTTTTAACTTTGCGGATGTAATTACCATTATTACAGATGAAGGTACAAAATATGCAGAAGGATTCTCTTATCCAGGATATCAAACAATCTTTGCTGGATTTGGTAATATGATTATTCAAGGATACTCTGAAGCAGGATTTAATATCTGGATGTGTTTAGCAATGTTTTTACCTTTAATTGGAACAATTGTTGCAACTGTCATCCTTATTACTAATTTCTCTAGAAGAGGAACAAATAAGAAAAGAGCAATTGTCGAAGGTGTAGTCGGAATATTGTTAATTGTTGGCGGATGTATTTTATTTAACGTTGATAAGATGTGGATTAATGCTGCTAAATCAGTAACAGGGTCATACACAAATTATTATGAAGTATACTTGTTACCAGCAATTAATGGTGAATTATTCTTTGGAAAATGTGCTTATCCAGTTTATGCGTTTGTTATTTGCTTAATTGCAGGAATCGTTAAATTAGTTAACTGTGGAATGTTGCTTTTCCAAAAATACTATGCAAGAAAAATCAAAGCTAATGCTTAAGGAAGGAAAAATATAACAATGAAAGCAAAAAAAATAAGAATTTCATATTTGGCAACTGCCGGAGCATTAAGC
>CAKPJO010000082.1 GCA_934162685.1 uncultured Bacilli bacterium
CAAGACTTCTCCGACCGCTTGGTGTTGGATGATATCCGCCATAACGCAGTCATCATAGCTTGGTTCGCATATAATGCAGCGATGAGGAGTGAGCTGCTGCCACGGAAATAACCAATAATGAATAAGCATGCGAAAGCTTACACAATAAATGCGAGTTCAACAGAACAATAGCGACTGCAACTATTAGGTTTATAGTGACAGCCGCTATTGTTTTATAGAATGCTTACGGTTTGTTTGTGTTCGATCTTATTAGATTTTCCCGTAAAATAATCCTCCAAGTCTTTTGTATAATCTTTGATAATAGTAGCTGACAAATTGTTGTTATCAACTACCCCATTTAAATCAATGTCATTCAAGTCACTAATTATATTATATTCAGCAAGAAGTAAACTGAAATTAGCAGGTGTATTTAAATCAGTATGATAAGCAGGTTCTACGAACACTCCTCCTTTGTAGTTATATCCGCGTTTATGATGAAATACATACACACCTTTTATGTTACCTTTAGCATCTGTTTTATGGCCAATTAATTTATAAACGAAAGTTGAATTAGGATTATTCTTTGTTCCTAAATCAATCTTTATATATGGTTTGAATTTATTTTTAGCAAATGGTGATTGGTTTTTTATTTCTGGTACATTTAATTCTATACTTTTTGGAACACGAACACGTTTTTTATTTGCATAAATTCTTAAATCTCTACCATTTTGCTTAAACCATGAAACTGTTATTCCTTTCTTTGGGGTAAGATAAGAATTACCTTCTATATCATATTGTGTTTTTTGCCATGAAATAGGAGGTATCACTTGGTCGTTCCACCACAAATTTAAAAATACTGAATTTATATCAATCATTAGTGATAAATTTTCAGGATTTTTTTCTAAGCTATCAATTGCTTCGTAATATCCACTTGATTTTCTCCAACTGTGTGGTACATATTTAAATAAATTGGATATGCCAAAACCATCACCCGAAGTAAACATAGCCCAGTATATTAAATCTTCAGCTAATTGTCGTACTTCAGGATTGTGATAATCCAATAATCCTTCCCAAGCACGAATTATGTGATCTTCTAAACGTTCGTCATTAGTGTGATTTTTTGTAAATACTAATTTTCTTGGTAAAATAAGATCTTCTTTTGAAGTAACAGCTTGTTCATAGAAATTCTCAAGTAAACTGTTATTCAATGTGCCATCTGAATTAAGCAAATCGGGATATTTACCAGCATAAACATCTTTCTTGAATTTTGCGAATCTTGAAGGTACAGAATAGTTTTTACCATTTTCATGTGAAATATCATAAAGTAAATTAATTAACCAAATAGTAGTATTTGCTTTTGGATTATTTCTTTTAAATATATCTGTTATTATTTTGATTTTAAATGAAGCTTCCATCATACAAGTTACATTATTTATGGTCTTTTCATTTAAGTAAGCAACATCATTTATTTTGCTATATATAATTGCTCGTAGCTGTTCAAATTCTGGTGTAGTTCGTAATAATATTCCCGAAAATTGTTTGCGTGATTCCAATAAACCGTATATTAATTTATCTTTTAGGAATGTTTCAGAAATAATATCTTTTGCGTTTTCCAACATTGTTTTATTAGCAAAGAAATTATGCATTTTTAATAAGAACTTTTGCTGTAATGCAAAGTTATTACCGAATTTTTTAGTATCAATTTGTGATACGTTTACACATTCACTTAAAGCTCTTGCCGCAGGTTGTAATTCTATGTATACCTTTAATATTTCTAATTGATTTTTATACCATTCAGAATTACGTTCTGTTTTTTCATCCATTTGTTTGCGTAAGAAATCAATATCAAATGCTTCTTTAGCTAATGTTGCCTCAGAATCATCAAATATTTCTTTAGTGTATGTTTTATCGTATTCTTTTACGTATTTCTTGAATATATTATCAATAATTGTGTTTTCGATAGAAGATTTTGTCTTATCTATTCCATATGAACCACTGTATTTATCGTATTCATTAGCTAAATCAACTAAAATGGGTTGTGACATAAAGTAGAATGTAGACTCGCCTTTCCCTGTTCTAAGCAACAAGTTAACTGTATTAATAGTTAATTTACGTACATTTAAACGATAAATATAAGGGTCTTTAGCTATGTCTACGTGAGCGCTAAACATGGTAGACAGCCAATCCGAAATTGATATGAAATGATTTGAAGAATCTTTCCTGTGGTATAATGGAAAATCACTATCTATTTTATGTAGATTTGTTAATCCATATTTTGCAATATTTTTTTGTTTGTTATTGAATACAAGATTAACAGCTTGTGATAAAGAGTGGTGTGGAATGGCAAATGCGGCAGGAGCAATGTTCGCTATGCCTGACATTAGATTACCTTTTACTTCATTTTGATATGCAGGAGAAATAAAATAAATTTGATTATGTTTTATAGATGTAATGCCTTTTAGTTCATCAATGTCTTTTAGTACGGTCTTAGTTAAATATAGTGTTAAGTCATCCAACGGTAATCGTGATTCTGCATACTGTGTTGACTCTGTTACGGAAGCTATTAGCATTTCTAACATTCTGTTTTCTATAGCTTCTGTAGATTCCATGATCAGTTCTAACTCTTCGTTTGTATTTGGATTGCCTAATTCTTCACACCAATGCTCAAACATAAGTTTGTTTAAACGATTTTGGGATTGTTCGTTTTCGGTTAAATTAAATATCGTTTCTTGATTGTATAGGTTTAGTAGGTTTTGAATGACGTTTTTTGTTTTATCTATTTTGCTGGTATTTGATAAACGAATAATATTGCCATTTTTGTCATAATTGTATCGTGCAATAAATAATCTATCTCCTCCAAAGCCACTACCAGTCAATATAGTCCATTCATCAGGTAACGTAATAGTATCACCGATTTGTTCTGGATATACATCTACAACAGTAAGTGCAACAACAGAAGAAGGTCCTTGCGCAGGAATACGATAACCCATAGACATAGCTGGTTTATCATTACCTATAACTCCATGCTTTATTAACCAATCTTTTGCTTGTTTAAACGTCTTTTTATCATAATCTGGGATAATAGATTTTAACAAGTTAATTGATACACAGCATTCAACCGAGTTATCTTCTCTATTGAAACGAAGTGATCTCATACCTTCAGCACCTCTTATAGTTAATCCATTATATGTTACAGATGACATCTGTATAAACATACCACCTGGAGTAGTAATGTCGATTACTTCAGAATTTATATCAGAAATTATAGATGCTTCAATCCAAGCACTATTTGAAATACCAGATAAAGGTATATTTGTATCTTGTAAAGCTTCTAAAACGTTTTGATTCATGTGAGATGCTTTTGCAGAATCATAAATATTCTTATAAGCTTTTTCTTTACTAAATTTTCCTTCTTTTATTCCGTATTTCTTAAGCAGTTTCTTTGAACCACGAATTGATAATTGATTTAAACAATCAAATAATGTCTTAAGTAATTGTTTACCAGTAACAGTTTCACCTGACTGTGTAGTATACACATTACTTTGACGTACATTTAATATAGCTGCTTTTAATGCCTGTGTGACAAACATTTGCTCATGCGATGTGTGAGGGTCTGTAGACATCTGCCACCTAAAGTTATTCAGTGATTGTTTATGTGTAACAATATCTGATAAACTTTCTTCGTTCAATGTAATACCATCATCTTCGTACATACTTGATTTAACATCTTGACCAACCTTAACCGCTGATTCAAAAGCAATCATATGTATAGGATTCTTTGGATCGTTCATCTTATCCAATACCATTTTCATATCACCAGTGGCCAATAATGGAAATACTGGGAACATTGCCATTTTATCAAATATAGGTATTTCACGTCTAAGTGCTGCATTTCTATTTACACCAAAATACATACACTTTAATGGCTTAATTAAAGTTCCCAATGATTTTTGATATTGTTCCACATTTTCATCAGTTATAGCTTCCAAAGAATTTAAATAATCAAAAGCCTCAGCTATTTCTGGTTTCCAACCAAAGAAACGTCTTGCTAATTGTTTATAGCCTTCTGGAGACAATAATACAGTAGCATCTGTTTGATTTACTTTACGATATCCTTTGAAATTAGTTTCTGCTAATATTGTAGCTTGTTCTATTACTTCAGGTTCTACTTTATTTTCCGAAATCATTTGTTTGATTTCTTTATTGTTGTAACCATTTTTCTGTAATAGTTTATAAATGTATGACGTTTTAGCTGATTGTATAATTTCATTTATTTGCCTACTTGGATATTCGTTATCTTTAAATGTAGCAACGTTAAACTCTCTTAAAGCATTCATTTCAGAACCCGCTTCGTATTGAGTTCGTGGTGTAATACCTGTAGATAATACTTCACGCAAACGTTTTGTATAATCTTCTGGATTTTTATAATAAGCTATATCACCAGTATAGACTTTTTCAAATTCAATCAAAGAACTCATGTGATTAAAGCAAAACTCTGATATTAAAGAAACTTCTGGTAGATACGAAAAATCTTTTAATAAGTTTCCTGGTAACGCAACATTTTTAACAGATTGTAAATTCTTACCATCCCAAGTAATAATACCAAGTTTCTGTGCTGAATTTAAATCAATAACTAATTGTTTCATTAGAAACTTATTCATTATTTCATATTTCTGAAACTGTTCTAATTTATTCCATTCTTCTAAGATTGTATCGATTATATTTACATTACTTTCTTCAGCTTTACGTAGATCTTCGTTTATGTTTAATTTGCTACCGTCTTTGTTGGTAAATGGTAATTCTATACCATTAAAATGACGTAAACGATAACCATTACGAGCACCTGTGTCATAATTTTTAATTTTATCTTTATCTTCTGTAGGTTGATGCTGATAATTATATTGAATAGTTTCTAGTTCGGTTTCAAAATAATTAACGAAGCGATTTAATGTTTCAAGTGAAACTATTGTTTTACCATTTTCTAAAGATAATTCGGAGTCTAATGATTTTATTGCATTACTATATAAAACATCATATCTTACGGAATCACCCATGGTTGGTAGCAACATATAATTGTTATGAACCAATGTTAATTTCATAACATAATCCTCCAATTGAGAAATTTCTTTATATCTACGACCTTGATCATTAGAACCTAATTCTTTAAAACCAGTTATCGTACAAACTTTATAGTGTAGTCCTTTAAGTAACGAATCTATCAATCGTGAGCCTTTACACCTTTTGTCAGAAATAGTATTACCGCTAATATACGCAGTTTGATTGTGCGCTTTTACTTCTTCAAGAGAACGATTTAAATCATTTGTGTGATCTGTAAGATAATTCTTTTCCGTGATAGTTTGTAATATTTTACCGTCAGTTGTTCTAACAGTTATTTCAGTTTCGCTTGGATTTACTTTAGCGTATGCTTCAGCAAGTTGTTTTACAAATTTATCGTCTTTTATTAATTGTTCCAAAGAACTTTGACGTTTTGATATCTTGAATGAACCATCGAATCCAATATTTTTTAAATCATCTAAACGATAAGATACAAATGCTTCAAATGTACCAGGTCCTACTGTAGTAAGAAAAGCTGTTAAATTCTCAGCTCTACTTGTTTTATCAAAGGTATCTTTTAAAAATTGATCTAAAACTTTTTCGTCAATGTCTATACCAATTTTTTGAATTAAACTTACTGTTCTTCGTGCATAATCTGTTACATTTGAATCGTCAATTTTTTTATTTACAGCATCCTTGCTTAAAATAGCAAATTCACTTTTAATATCTTTTACAATCTTTTCGTAGTTTTGATTATATGCGCTACCGTCTTTATTTTTCTTGTTTGGTAAAAATCCACCAGAAAAAGAAACAACTAAACCACTATTATCTATAAGATTATTTAGCCATTCTTTTATAACATTACTTGTTGTAGCATTACGATTTTCATTTTTTAGATACATTGTTGCTGTACCATCTATATTTTCAACCAAACAAAATATGTATTCCATTGTATGTTTGCTGAAAGTATTACGAATCATCGTTTGCATATTTTCACGATACAACTTATCTTCTAACGTTTCATTTGGTGCGGCTTTTAACAATTGTGATAAACTAGTATAAACAGTTTTAAAAAATGCATTATCTTTACCTAATTTTGCAGCTTCATCTAGCATTTCATTAAATTCATTACAATGGGCAAATGCCGTAGAAATTAATGTCCAAGCTTTGTCATAATTTACTGTTGTTGCCATTCCCAACAAACTGTTACGTACGGATACCAACGTTTGTTTACCATTCACGGTATCAAATTTTAAGTTTGGTAGTGCCGCAACCCACATTTTTACCTCTGATAAAGCGTTATTTTTAATAGAAATTTCACCAACTTCTTTTGTGTGTTTTCCTAATTCATCTGCAGTACCTTCTTGATCACCAGTTAATTCATCACCATTTGCTTTATTTTGAATTTCACTATCTTCTTCCTTTTTTGTTTTAAATCTAATCTTAAAACGAGATAATTCTTCTTTTATTGCTGGCTCAAAAACAGTTTCCCAGTTATCGTATATTTCTGAGTATCTTGATAATTGATCTTCCGTAAAAGATCCATCTTTTCTAAAATTATCTACTTGTTTTTGCGAAAAAAATAATTTTAATTTAGAAATATCCATTTTCTCCAAATCTCTAGCGTATTTTATTCTGAATATTCTAAATGATAAACCAGCCAATGATTTTACAATTTCTTCGAATTGTATATTCGTAATTGTTTTAAATTCTACTCCGTTGTATTTCATGGTTCTTGTCTCCTTTTGTTTAAAGTACTTGTTTTATTACATGTTCTGATAAGCAAACAGAAAAGTTTTTTCTTTTCAATGCAAATTGAGATATTTATCCCGGTTTATATACGAGCAATATGAGAACTTTAAAAAATTCCCTTCTCTTGGTTCGCATATAATGCGGCGATGAGGAGTGAGCTGCTGCCACGGAAATAATTCTTACAGAGGGCGGTGTGTCAGGATTGCATTTTGCTAATTTTGGCACGCCGCCTTCCTTTATCACTCCACCCTCACCAACATCCAATTCCCATGGTCTGCTTCCACCGCATTCCCGTCATCGCCGCAGACCACTTTTGTTCCGGTTTCTATCTTTTCATCCTTTAGT
>CAKPJO010000083.1 GCA_934162685.1 uncultured Bacilli bacterium
AACTCCACATGTCGTATTTGCGACCACTAAAAGCAAGGCGACAAATATATAAATGCCAACACATATTTTTTTCTTTGTTTTTAATTTCATAAACTACTCCTATTTAGTAAACGTTTCATTAAAAACACCAATAGTATCTAAAGCCGCAGTAGACATATCTCCGCCTTTATCTTTATAACTATGTCTTAATGAAGTTAATCTAATAACATTTTCTCCGCTTATAAATGAAACATTATCAATAATAACGTACATCCAGTTACCCATTGCTAAGGCATAACCTTCTCCATTACTTTTATTAGTAAATCCTTTACCTTCATTATCATTACCTTTTAATGTTGCTCCATCATCAATACTAATCGCATTGTTATTAACTGTTAAAGCAAACACTTGATTAAATTGCATATCATCAGTACCCCAAGTTGTAAAACTATCGTTTACAAGATAGTTATATCCGCTTGCGGCTTTAATAACAATACTTCCTACAAAAGAAGCTTCAACATTTATCTTAACTTCTACATATGTTCCGCCATAAAATTGTCTAGCTAAGTTTCCATTAAGAGCGGTATTAGCAAGCGCTTTGACATTTACACTAGAAACACTATTATCAACCATTGTTACTGGTCGAATGTCTTTTCCGTTATAAGTACCATTTGTTCCGCCTAAATTATCACTAGTTATATCAATATAGTTAGATGTAGTTATATGTTCGTTTAATACTTCATTACATCTTTCACAATGTACATTGCTTAATTCTAAGTAATCAGAACTTTCACTTACTTTTGTTCCAGTAATAATATGACTTCCATACATTGGTAATACTTTACTCATTACTTTACCATAATCTTTAAAAGTAAGAGTTTCTTTACCATTTTCTAAACACTTTTGTTCAACTATTTTAGTTTCAACATCATTTGCACAAACTTTATATTTATAAACTTCCACACTATCTAAAGAAGGACTTGATTGTGTTCCGTTAGTGCCTGGATCTTTATAAAGAAGGGTGCCATCTTCTTTTAAAGGTTTTTTAGAAATAATTTCAATTTTATTATCACCTTTGATAAAGAAAGCATCTAATGGTATGTTAACAAAGTTTCCCATTGCATCACCATAATTACCCGCCTTACCAGGTAATATAACATCATCCTTAACTTCTACTTTATATCCGTTAACTAATACATCAAATACTTTATTAAATTGCATATCTCCAGTAGTAAAGCCATTAGAGTTATTTGTTAAATAACCAGTCGCTGCACGAATGACTAATTTACCAGCAAAAGTAGCATCACTAGTAAATGTTGATGTTGCTCCTGCGCCATTATATAAGTAATGTAAATAATTACTACCTATAGATTTAGCAACTGCCTTTGGAAGATTTTGTCCCCCAGCATTTCCAGCATTAAATTCAGTCGCATTTTTTCTTCCATTAAATGAATTAGCGTTTAAATAGCCTTCACTATCACTTAATATAAAATTATGCGCATACACTGATTCATAATTTGTATTCGTGTTGTCTAATGAGCTGACAATATTCATAGTTTGATTATAAGAATAGTTATCTTTTTCTAATCCTACATTAGCTAAGTCTAGATTACCAAAAGTATAAGTATAGCTACCATTTATTTCGTCTTGTAAACTAGTGACTTTATTATCTAATATTTCCCCATTAATTGATGGAATAAGTGATAAAGATGAATATGTATGATGTTCATCTTTAAATTTGATAGTGTAACAAGACCACAAATAATCACTTGATGCTTCATTTTTATCTTCCGTAATAGAATTTAAATTTTCTGAATAATAATAATTCTTTCCATTCGCACTTATCGAACGATATAACGTTGATACATTTTTATTTCCTAATTCATAGTTTTCGTTATTAATATCTAACGAATAAGAAATACTATTAATATTTCCAGACACCGCCATCGCAAATCTTAAAAAATAATTTGAACCATCATAACCTAGTTGAGTATAAACTTTAGAATATTTATAACTATCAGAATCTCCTAATTTAATATTTTTTAGGAATAGTTTTTCATTACTTTGATAGTCTTCTGCTTCGCATGTAAGAGAATCAAAATTATCTTTATGGACTTCTTTTTTAGATTCTCCCATCATCATTGACATTAATAATGGTAAAACAAATACTAGAATTGCATTCTTTTTCATATACGTTTACCTCCTTATAGTTCTACATAGCCGTCATCTAAGAGATCATTATTATCTTTGACATCAAAATCTCCTGAAGCACACGTAATATCTTCTAAAACGACATCAACTTCCAAATAGTTTGGAGTTATGTACTTTTTCTTTGTTTCCATAATAAAAGAAACCTCCTTTTAGCAATTTAATTATACATTAAAACGCTTTCATTAGAGGTTTATAGCCGTATTCAGTAATCTGCTTGCCGTATTCAGTATTAGTTTAAAGGCAACAATATTGACAAAGAAAAGATATGATTTTCATTATCGACATTAATTCTAACATCACCATTATATTTTTTAGCAATATACATAATTGATTTTATACCATAGCCATGATAATCTTTGTCTTTTTTCGTAGTTATCGGTAATCCCGCATTATCAAGTTTAATTTCTCCACTAAAATAATTTTCCACACGAATGGAAACTAAACTATGAATAGGACGAACAATTAGATTAATTGTTCTTAAATCTTTGTTATCTGTTTTATTAACTGCTTCGATTGCGTTATCAATAGCATTTCCAAATAAAGAATACAAATCAGATTTATCAATAAAGTTTAAACTAGAACAATCACCAAAATATTTCATTTGAATATGATTTTTAGTACAAAGCAAACTCTTTTCCGTTAAAATTAAATCAAGTGCTTCATTACCTGTTTTTAATGTTGAATCATAAATAGATACAATATTTTCTAATTCATTTAATGTGTTCTTATCAACATTTTCTTTTGAACCAAATTCGCGAATTTGATGCCTTAAATCATGACATTTAATATTAATCAAATCAATATTTTGTTTCGTAATAGTGTATTGTTCATCAGCTTTATGAAGTAATTGCTGAGTAATTAATAATTCTTTTCTTAAATGTCTAATATCAATAAATGAAGTTTGAATGCAAAAAATCATAATACATAAAATCACATTACATAAAGATACAACTATTGAATGAATACGATTATAATCACCATTAGAATAAACAAATATTGCATTTAACAAAATATCGGAAAACAAAATCAAACCCGACATGGCAAATATCACAATAATACTAAATTTAATATCTGTCGCATACATTTTCTTACGTAAAAAATGATAGCCAAAAGCGTAAATAAAGGAATAACACGTTAAATAAACAGAAGCAAATAAAATAAAATTAATGGCATTATTATAAAAATCCACTAGTGTTTCACCATATATACCCACTGAATTTGAAGTATACAATCCAGAAATATGACAGATGAAAGCAAAAACATTATGAGCAAGAGTTTGTAAAGTATAAGAAGAAATCGCTATAAAAAATATTCTTTGCCATGAAGCATCGTAAATGAAAAATAGCATTCCTACACATATAAAAAATAATATTAAAAACATTAAAGATGTATACCACCAAGTATATGATATGTTTTTAAATAACGGAAAGAAAAAAGAAATAACTAGAATTATAGCAATAGATGAAATTAATCTAACAACAAAATGATTACGCTTCTTTAATCTATATGAAAACATTAGCATTGCCACAATAATTTCAAGAGCAAAAACCATTTTATAGAGGGCTAATTGTGATAATTCCATATTAAACACCACCACCTAGTGATAAATAATTATTTAAGTCATTAACAAATTGTTTCTTTTTAGCGCGTGATATATTTAATACTACATCACCTATATAAGCTGCACCTTCTTCTATTTTAGTAACATAATATAAATTAACTAAATAGCAACGATTACATAATGAAAAATAATGATCTTTTAATTTTTCAATATAGTTATCTAATGTGTCACGCAAAGAATATGTTTCTCCTGTTGTATGAAATATAACTTTGTGATCAATTACTTCAATGTATTTAATATTCATAATAGGGATTTTAATTGTTGTATTTTTATTTTTAGAAATAATAATAAATTCATCATTACTTATAAACTTCATTAATCTTTCCATGGTAAGGCAAAAAGATGAATATGATATTGGTTTAAGTAAATAATCAAAAGCATTTACTTCATATCCTTTAATGGCATATTGAATTAAAGATGTAGTAAAAATTATTTTAACTATATCATCTTTTTCTCTAATAAGACGCGCAACATCAATACCATTTTTTTGTGGCATACTAATATCAAGCAATATTAAATCATATTTGCTTTTTTCAAAATTATTTAAGAAAGAAACTGGATTATCGTATTTATCAACATTTACAGTTAATGATTTAGCTTTAAAGAAACTAAAGATGGAATCTTTAAGTGATTTAATTTCTTTAATCTCATCATCAACGATACAAACTTGATACATACTCACACCTCGTTTATTTTATTCTACATTTATTGAAAAATTATTCAAGTTATAAATATTTTCTTAATTTGGTATGTATTTATAATACATATTTTTAAAAGCAAAAATAAAAAAAGAGTGAATAAATAAAGAATATTTAATTCACTTTATCACTCTTTCTAAGAATTAAATCTAATTATTGTCGCTTTATGATTAGAAAATGGTAATATTTTTTCTAATACATCACTTGTTTTTAACTTCATATAACAAGTAGTGGTGCCATCACTACAGCCATAATATTCATCTTTAATAACATCTTCATCAATTACTACTTCTACTTTATTATCTTTATCAACTAAGCAACTAAAAATAGTACAAGCTCCAATAACTACTTTTAATAGTTCATGCAATAATTCTTCGCTTCCAAAAGATACTCTACTTATATTAAGCGCCGAACTAAATGCTTTTGTATTAAATTTCTTATTGCTTTTTGTAACAAATAAATAAAATTTAGTTTTTTGTTGATTGCATAGAAACAATGTCTTAATAACTTCTACTCCTAATACTTTATCAATTGCTAAACAATCTTCCATGGTAATCGCAGGACTTGTTTCAACTCGTGTATAAGGTATATCAAGCCTTTCTAATGTTTCATAAACTTCTTTTTCTAATTCGGTTTTATAGGCAATCGGTTTAGAATTTGTTGGATTTTTTACTTCAATCATACATTATTTTTTAATGCTTAAACCATCTTTAAAAGCATTACCAACACGTTCTTTAACAACATAATAACCATTGGTGAATGGGTCATATGCAATAGCGTCTAATTTGCTAATATCAACATTACCATCAGTTAATACTTCTTCATCAGCGGTAACATTAAGTACTCTACCAACGATTCCGCAGCTGGTTTCTTCTAAAAATTCACATTCCATACATACTGGAAATTCATTAATAATTGGTGCATCAACATGATTGGATTTACTAAATGTCATCTTACTTTTTTCTAATTTGTTTGGTGTATCATTACCAGAAGCAATACCAAAATAATCCGCTTCTTTTACGTGTTTTGCATCAGCAACACTAACAGTAAATGCTTTTCTTTTTAAAATATTTTTAGTGGTTTTATGGAAGTCTGATAAATTTAATACTACTTGATCCATTTCTAGCATCATTCCCCAAGCAGCATTCATAACATCAACAGTTCCATCATCATTATAAGTCGCTACCATTAGAACTGGCATTGGGAAAATAGCGGATTTTGTTTCAATTTCTTTTTTCATAATCGTTTGTCTCCTTTGTTTTTGGATAAAATATGTTGATAATAAATTCAAAATTAATTATCAATATTAATTTTATCCTCTGGTTTAATAACCATACTTAATATAGCATTAAATATTACAAATTTCCAATATTTAGAGATGCAACGACTAATTTGCAATACAACTAATTTAAGTTATAATCTTTATATTTTTATCTCTAATTAGTTATTACCTATCTTCTATTAAAAATTAAAAAAGCCTTCAAGCAATCAATCTTGAAAGCATAATAAACTAATAAAAAATTCTAATTATTAATCTTGTGTATAAATTACTTTCCCGTACGCCTTTGTAGAAGCATATGTATATCTAAGTCCGTCATCACCATTTGTCAAATAATAAGAACATTGTGAGCATTTTACACTATCGAAAGTTTTTGTGGTCTTATCATAATCAGACATGATGAAATAACAAGTACCTTCAAATTCTTTTTTTGAATCAAAACTTATATCCTCATATTTAATAATATAATCGAATTCTACAGCAATAGTCTTATTTCCGCTTTTAAAAGTTTGTTCACAAACTTCAGCATTAGAATATTGGAAGTCCCACGATTTAGAACGCTCCAATAAATCATTTTTAACATGCTTAATTGCAGTTTCATAGTATTGTTTTCCATTTGAATTACCACAAGAAACTAATGGTAAAGCACAAGCCATCATAGCAACGGCAATAAAAAATTTGTTTTTCATAGTTTTTTCCTCTTTCTATCAACTTATTTTTTAATTATTTATTTTCAGCAACTGCTTTATTTTGTTTAGCTGGAAGAATTCTATTTGCGTAATTCTTACATGTTGTATTCATAATTGATGCTAAAATAAGAATAACGAAATAAATAATAAGGGTAACAACACCATTTCCACCACAAGTAATAAAACCTAAAGCAACATTAACAATGTTAGCAAGGAAAGCGCCTAAACCAAATGCAAGTTTTGAAACAATTTTTAATGCTTTAGTAATTCCGTTAGTGGCATTTACCATCTTACCTTTTTGATTTAATAAAGCTAAAATACTTAAAACAAGTGTAGCAACAACTAGTAAAACGATAATAACATTTGCCCCATAATATAGTAATGCAATATCTTCTGGCGCATAGTCATATCTTGGCACTGCAATTGTAAAGAAGTTAAATATTACTTTATCTCCTCTAAAAATGTTAAATGTTAGACTTAGCGGATCACAAAACAATGCAAAAGCCGCAACAATTGCACTAAAGATTACAGCCTTAATACTTAGTGCTTTTAAACTCTTTTCTTTTTTCATATAAAAAACCTCTTTTCTCATATATATT
>CAKPJO010000084.1 GCA_934162685.1 uncultured Bacilli bacterium
CTTTAAATCATGTTCATAATTTTGTTCCATATGTAAAACATAATCATAATATGTTTTATGAATATACCAGCAATCTACATATTCATCTAACACATATAAGCCTAATTCATCACAAGCATCCAAGAATGCTTTAGAGCATGGATTATGGGCGCTTCTAACCGCGTTATATCCAGCATCTTTTAATAATTTAGCTTTACGATATTCAGCAAAATCAATATTTCTAGCTCCAATTAAGCCATTATCATGATGAATACAAGCGCCAAGAAGAATTTCACGTTTTCCATTAATTAATAATCCTAATTCTTTGGAAAGTTCAATAGTTCTTAAGCCAAAACGCACAGTTTGTTCATCTTGATTAAATTTAAATTTTGCTTCTACTAAATTAGGACTATCACTTGACCATAACAATGCATCATTTAAAGTAACAACTTCTTTTACATGTTTATTAGAATTAAATGTGCAATGTTTTAATAATTTTTCATTTTGATAAAAATCAACTTCGACATTACCATCACTTGTAGTATCTAGCTCGACACTAATGGTTTTATCTAAGTATGATAAAGTAGACATTTTGATACTATTTAATAAAATATGTTCTTTTTCAAATGTTAATAAATTTACATTACGATAAATGCCTGATCCAGTATACCATCTGGAGTTTGGTTGATCAGCATTAAAACATTTAACAATAATAACATTATCACCTAATTTAACAAATTTAGTGATATCAATAAAGAAATCATTATATCCATAATTTTCTTTATGCACAAAAGTGGAATTTATATATATTTCTGCATCTTTATAAACTCCTTCAAATTCTAAAACAAGAATTTTATTTGCTAAGTCCTTATCAATTTCAAAATGCTTTTCATATTCATAATCATAACCTTCAAAATACGATATGTTTTTAGCACCTTTACTATTTAAAGATCTTTTTTCACTAATCATCGCATCATGTGGTAATTCACATGCAACTTTTGTTTCTTCTCCAATTTTAGAATAACACCAACCGTAATTAAAATTTATTTTATCCATTTTTTCCACCACCAATTAAATAATATCATAAAAAAATAAATATTTTTTTAAAAGACATAAATTCCACCATTTTTGGCACAATTAGTAAAAATATAAACATAAAAGGTGCTAAATTGAGTTAAAAGGGAACTAATCGACTATTCTTTTCCATCGAAAAAAGCATCACAAATTTTATGAAATTTCATGATGCTTATAAATTATTCTTTATATAGTTAATAAATCACAGCTTCGCCTGAATTTATGCATGATTTTAACCAATTAATATAGAATAATAATGTACCATATGTCATCAAACCTTTTCCTATAGAAACTTTAAAATATTTAAATCCGTAATCAATAAATATTTTTTCAGTAATAAGGTCTTCAAAATCTGAATATTCATATAATCCATAGCGTTCTATGTCTTCATTCATTTTATCTAAAATATAGTTATGATTTTCATCATACTCAAAAATATTATAGATACCTTTAAGAATACTAGTTATATTTAATAGACCATTAGCAACACAATTAAGATTTTCACTAGATACTAATGTGTATGACGATGTTAATTTAGAAACTAATTCTGCTTTAACTAACTTAACAATAGAATTAATACCATTATCATATTTAATGAAGTGGTGTCCCACATATATTTTAAAATTATCTAAATTAAAGTCTACATATCTATTTAATTCTATATCAAATAAGCCATGGCTTTCAATGAATCCTATTTGTGTACCATCATCAAATGATAATTGCATAACATCATATCGTTTTTCTCCATGATTGATAACAGCCGCAATTGGCTTATATTCATACTCGCCAGTAAGATGATTGTAAGAATAAATAAAATCATTTGACTTAATATTATTAATTGATATTAATCCACGCATTGTGTAAATAACAGTATCTTTTATAAAACAAACTGTATCAGACTTATGAATAAGTTTTATAGTCATTGTATAAACATTTCCGTTGCTAAGATCTGTTAGTTTGACAATTAAAGTAAATGTATCGTCACTCGTACCTGTACCTGATGTTGTATGAATTGTTATAGTATCTTTGTCGGTTTCTACATTTGTCTGCTTTTGAGAATCATTAATATATTGTCTGCCTGTCAAAGATGCTTTTAATGTCCATTCAATCGAAGACCATTTTGCTCCATCATTTAATTTCAAAGTAAAATCTATACTCTTATCATTACCATATTTATTATTAGAATTAAATGATGAAAAAGTTTGAGAACTTCCTTGCGAAATATCCATAACAGCAGAATTCTTATTGCTATCTGTAACAGTTATAGTAGAAATCTCTGGAATTTCTTCTGATGGAATAACTTTCGTTGTAAATTCACCAATTACTCCTCCACATTCAGCATAGATAATTACATTCCCTAATTTTTTACCAGTAACTTTTCCATTCTTATCAACAGTTGCAATACTATCATCTGAAGTTGTCCATGTAACTATTTTATCATATGCTTTTTGTTCATCATCTATTGTAGCTCTCAACTGAATTGATGAATCTACATACAGCGGTACCTCGCCATTAACTAGTGGAGTCGTACAACTAATGGTAACAGATTGCACTTCAAATTCATTTTTTCCATTATTATTATTTGAAATAGAAACACCACTATTCACCACACCAATTATTGAATTCGTAGTAGCATTAGTTATTGTAGAATTCATAGCATAATTTTTTGTTCCATTGAATGCTTTATAAATATTTTTTTCAAACTCTATTTTAAAATTTGATTGTTCATCATTAAAAATTACCGCTTGGCATTCATTAATTGAATTATTAATACTATTACCGTCAAAGAGCACCTTATATGACGGAAAATAATTATTATTTTTACTAAAAATATTCATTCCACAAAACACTTTAACTTTACTTAAATAAGATGTAGGAACAATCATAAGTTTTTCACGTATTTCTAAATAATCATCAATTGTCCATGGTTGAGTAAATTGCCCTGTACTAGTTAGGTTCCAAGCCTCTTTCGATATTACATTAGATGTAGTGGCACTAATATTATCACTTTTATCAGAATAAATAACTCCGCCAAGACTTGTGGCATTAAGAGTGCTGTCTCCTTCCATTACGAACTGTGCTCCTTCAAGTAATGGATATTTAACACTATTATATGCATTAACAGCTGTTTCACCATTACCTAAAGTCCCATCATAAAATGCACTATAAACTACAAAATCACTTGCTGTTAATGAGCAACCATCTAATATTGTTAATTTAGATCCAGGAAGAAGTTTAACTCTTTGTTTAGAAAAATTGTATATTGCTGTATCTTCTTGAGCATCAGCTTTAGCAAGCGTTATATTATACATATTTGTTATAGGAAGGAATGAATCAACTGTACTAAAATTGATTTTTATAGATGTGGATGCCTTTAATTCAAGATTAATACTATTTAAATTTATTCCACCTTTAACAATCAAATCCATTAAATTATTTGAATAAGAAAAATGTGCAGTCAAAGAAGAATATTTGCTATCAGTAAGTTGTATAAATGAATCTGAAGAACTAGCAATCATTGTAACTTCATTACGGAAGTTTTGATTAACATTTAAAGCACCACCACTATATTTTACGTAAAGATTTGAAATACCTATAACTTTTCCATTGTATCCGATATTAGTAGTAACACTTGTATTTTCAATGCCAAATTGATTAAATGGTGAACAGTGTTGATTAGATAATGCCCCACCATTAAGTGCAACCGACAAAGTAAACCCTCTATAATCGTAAATGATAAGTGGTACATATAATTCTCCTCTTTGAACATCCAACAAGCTTCCATTGCTTTTACTTTCTTCAGAAATAAACCCAAAGCAATATGTTTTTGCATTGGCAGATTGATGAATTATTTGCGAATTTTGTCCCATTATTATTTGTGAATAACTATGTGCAGTGCGCCCAATGACACCGAGTGTATTAGGTCCGCCAGACAAATAACCGCTTATTACTAAATTACCACTATTTTTTAAAATAACACCTTCTTCTAGTTGTACTGTAACTCTAAGATAGTGTGTTGAATCTTTCTGTGCTGATTGTCCATAATTCCCACCACGATTACGATCATCAGTAGACATTGAACTTATATATTTATTCAATGTTGAAGCATTTTTGATTGTAGCAGAAGTATCTTTATCAGTTGGAACAACTAAAGTAACACCTTCTTTTATTTCACAATTTCTTGAAATCTTATATGTTACTTTATCCGGTGTAATTTTATTATCAGTTGCATGATAATTTTTGTCTGTCGGCGGTATTAAAAGAACAATATCACCGCTTTTGGCGACATCCAAAGCTCTTTCAATTGAAGTGTATTTTATATTTTCTTTTCCAACAATGTATGCTACTGGCTGAGCTTGTATTTTATTATTAATAACATAATCATCTTGTGGTTGAACAATCCAAGTAGCAAAGCCAATTGACGATGCTAAACTAGCACATGATAAAACTAATAGGAATGTTGTTTTATGCTTTTTCTTCATAATAACTCAACTCCTAACTTCACCGAAAATGAAAGTCCATTTTCTACTAATAAACCATATGCATCTTTTTTAAAATCACTAAATGTGAAATGATATGCTATATTAAGCGATACACTACTTTGCGATAATAATTCATTGTTAGACACAATTGTAATTGGTGTAGATATAGTTTTATCTAAAATTGTTGATTCAGTACTTAAATTACAATTTGTAGAAAATCCAGTGCTACTAAGACTATATGATGTCGCAATCTTTCCATCCTTTTGTGACAAAAACGATGAATTAAATATGTCTAAAACGCTTTTATTAGTTACTGAAACTATAAATGAAACATCACCAGTTTCAGAATTTTTAATTCTATCAAAGTTTTCATTTCCAGTTTGTATTGTTATAGGAAAATAAATGTATCCATCTGATACAATAGTTTCATCACGAACAATTCCATACTCACAATAAGAAAACATGTCCGGCTTATGAATACTAAATAATGATGTAGCGTCAAATAAATCATCCGCATCTAAGCCAATGTTATAATCACCTGAGCCAGCACCACTGATGGTCCACATAGAAAATCCCACTGACACCATTGATAAAGTACTTAATGCGAATACTAGCCATCCACCTTTAAGTCTTCTATTCATTCTTTTGAAGCGGATATTGTTATTTTTTTTGTATATTAAAGTATTATTATTGTTCAATAATTTTTCTTTATTTTTCATACAAATCCGCCTCCTTTTTATTTAATAATTAATTAAAATACTTTTATTTTGCTTTCCAATTAGCAAATAACACTAAGTCATTAAATACTGGTGTTATATCAGTAAATGCACCATTAACAGGTGTAACTACTTTAGTGCGATACCAACCCATAAAATCATATCCTGGTCTTACTGGTATTGGTAAGGAATATCCTTCTGCATCAAAGTACATTCCTCTTGTAATCCGATATTCCATAAGTGATCCAGTTGGCATAACTGCATCACCTTCATCATTTAAATCAAATCGTACAGTATATTTTATATCATCACTTGATAAAGATACAATAAGTGACCAAGCACCATTTTCTTTTACATATATATTCTTATGATATATATCAAAATAGAAATCGCCATTTTCTCCTACTATGTTAGATGGTGCTTCGCTACCTGTAGTCCAGTTATTTGGATCTTTAGGACGAGAGAATTCTAAGTTTTGAATTCTTCCATCTGTATATGTTATTTGAATAATATATTTAGTGGATGTTTCATTAGCGACCATTGATGATATACCAACACCATCTTTACCATTTGTAGGTGCAGGAATATCTACATAATATTTATTTCCATCAGACATAATTAAGGTAATTGATGTGGAATTATCATCATTAGTAACTGTCGTGATATTTATAATACCAACACCGGTATCACCTTTTTCACCTTTTGGAATATCAATAGTTTCTGAAGTTGTTCCATTTGAATAGTTAAATACTAAAGAAGTATTACCTTCTTCATCAACATTTTTACTAATACCAGTAACAGATACACCATTAGGTATTTCTACTAAGGTATCATCTAATGTATCATCAGTATAAGAGATTGATACATAAGTTGTTGACTCATCACTAGTATAAGTAATATTTTTAATACCAACACCACTTTCACCTTTATCTCCTTTAGGAATATAAAATATTACTGGGTCAGTATCTTCATCGGTATATGTAATAGTTACTTTTGTAGAGCCATCAGCTTCTACTAGTTCTGTATCAATAGACTTGATAACATGTGTTTGCGTATTATCTTTAAAGAAGGAACAACCTGCTAATAAAGATAAACACATCGCACCTATAAATAATCGTTTAATACCTTTCATAACTATTCTCCTTTCGCATTGCTAATTAATATATCCATATAGTCACTTAGTTCAAATGTTCTATCATCATATTGCTGAACAAAGAATCTAAATGGATCAAAACCAATAACGACTGTAACACATTTTACCATCATATTCTTTACTTGTGCAAATGTGCTACTACCTTCAACTAAATCAAGAAATTCATCAAGCAAATCAATATCAATTTCATGATTTAATAAATCATAATTATCTAAAGAAGAAAAATCAATAGTGGATAAGTTTTTTCCTCCGCCATAATAAGCAATTGGAATACTAATATATTCTTCACTAGTATCATTAACTACTTTAGTTTTCGTTAATCCTTGTTTTCTTGCTTCATTAACTAATAAGTTCTTTAATGGGAAGATATCATCAATTCCAATTTGATAATCATAACCTAATGAATTGATAATCGTGGATATATTTTCAAGAATTAATCCTGATAAATCAAAGTCACTTAATTTCTTATAATCGTTAAATATTGTATTACCAGTTAATTTTACTTTAACCGGATATGATGACCCAGATATATTCGTCGCGGTATAAGGTACTAAAGAAGAACCCATCATACCACTTACTGTATCAAATAAGTCAGTAATAAATGTTGGTGAACCAGAATATAAATATGGTCCATTAAAATAACTTTCTAACGCAATAGAGGAAAT
>CAKPJO010000085.1 GCA_934162685.1 uncultured Bacilli bacterium
ACTGGTCCACGAATTAAATCATTGAAAGTAATATCCATATGATATTGAAGTTTTAAACGTATACAAGGTTTTCTTCCTTCTTTACGATATTTTTCTTTTTCTTCTTCGGTCAAATGCAAACAGTGACGATCATATTTAGGAGCATTAATACCACGAGCGTATTGTGCTTCTCTACTAGCATCTAATTCTTCTTCATTACAATAACATTCATAAGCATATCCATGTTCAACAAGCCAATTAGCGTATTTATGATATGTTTCTAAACGTTCCATTTGACGATATGGTGCATATTTAGGGTTTGGTTTTAAAGGAGATTCATCAGGAATAATTCCCAACCACATTAAATCGTTAAGTTGGCTTTCTTCTCCACCTTTGACGTTTCTTTCAATATCCGTATCTTCTACTCTAAAAACAAAGTCACCATTATATCTTTTAGCATATAAATAGTTAAATAATGCTGAACGTGCTCCACCAATATGTAAAAATCCTGTTGGTGATGGTGCATATCTTACACGTACTTTCTTTTCTTCCATATTAATCATCCTTTCTTAGTAACACAATAGCGGTAGCAACACATGCTTTTTCTTCCCCTACTGCCCCTAATCCTTCATTTGTTCCTGCTTTTATTGAAATGTTTTTAATATCTGTACATAAAATACTTGCCAAAACATTTCGCATTGAAGGAATATAATTTTTTAATTTTGGCTTTTCTAAACTAATAGATACATCAGCATTTCCAATTACATATCCTTCGTGTTTCATCATTTCATAAATTCTTTTTAAAATGATTTTTGAATCGATATCTTTAAATTCATCACTAGTATCTGGAAAGTGTGTACCTAAGTCGCCTAGTGCTAGAGCCCCAAGTATTGCTTCTCCTAAAGCATGAATTACAACGTCCGCGTCACTATGGCCTAATAAGCCCAAGTGATATGGAATTTCTACTCCGCCTAAGATTAGTTTTCTTCCTTCTACTAAACGATGAATATCACTAGCATATCCTATACGCATATCTTCACCTAAACATTAAATCTAAAGTGCATAATGTCGCCATCTTTAGCAACATAATCTTTACCTTCGATACGAAGTTTACCTGCTTCTTTAACACCGAGTTCAGTTTTAAATTTCATAATGTCTTCATAAGTATAAACTTCCGCTTTAATAAAGCCTTTTTCAAAGTCAGTATGAATAACACCAGCGCATTGTGGTGCAAGCATACCATCTTTAAATGTCCAAGCACGACATTCATCTTCCCCTACAGTAAAGAAGGTACGAAGATTTAATAAACGATAAGCCGATTTAATAACTTTATCTAATCCTGATTCTGTGGCGCCAAGTGAAGTTAAAAACATTTCTCTCTCATCTTTTGGAAGACTTGCTAATTCACTTTCAATTTCGCAAGATACTGGAATAGCTTCTGCATTTTCTGATGCAGCAATTTCTTTCACGATTTGATAATATTTGCATCCTTCAATATTGGCATAGTCATTATCTGAAACATTAGCAACATAAATAATTGGTTTTAATGTTAAAAGTCCAAAATTAACTTTAGCGTATTGTTTTTGCTCACTTGTTAAACTAACTGAACGTGCTGGTAAACCGCCTTGTAAAGCATTAAATAAAGGTGTTAAAATATCCATTTCAAACATTGAAATTTTATCTTTACTTACACGTGCTTTATTTGCCACTTTATCAATACGTTTTTGAACAGAATCTAAGTCCGCCATAACAAGTTCAAGATTAATAGTTTCAATATCACGTTTAGGATCAACACTATTATCAACGTGAATAATTTCCGTTGAATCAAAACAACGAACTACTTCCACAATTGCGTCACATTCACGAATATGTGCTAAGAATTGGTTCCCTAATCCTTCACCTTTTGATGCGCCACGTACTAATCCTGCAATATCATAGAATTCAAATGTGGCATTAATCTTTTTCTTTGGATGAAATATTTCACATAAATCATCTAATCTTTTATCTGGTACTAAAACAATACCAGTATTTGGGTTGATCGTAGCAAATGGATAATTTGCTGCTTCAACATGTGAATTTGTAATTGCGTTAAATAATGTGGATTTGCCAACGTTTGGTAATCCAACGATACCTGCTTTTAAGCCCATAAAATAAACACTCCTAACATTAAGCCCATTTATTATACAATTAATATTTTCTAAAGTAAAAAATATTTTATATTTTTTTATATAAACATTAAAAAAGTAATAAAAAAGCCACCCAAACGAGTGGCAAGTCTCACAAACTATTATAATTTATGAATATTGGCAGCGCGTAATCCGCGATCAGATTCTTCTAAGTCAAATTCGACAGCTTCACCTTTTTCTGCAGTTTTATAATTATCCATTACTAAAGCAGAATAGTGGAAGAATGCATCTCTACCATCTTCAGTGCGAATAAAGCCGTATCCTTTTTCCGCATTGAACATTTTAACTGTACCCTTCATAGTCTTCCTTTCTGAAGCATATATCATGAAGCGACATATCTAACTTCACTATTAGTTTAACACTAATAAAATAAAATTTAAACTAATTATTTATAAAAACTGATAAATTTTGCAATTTTTTCTTCTTTTTTTGCAAAAAATTGAATATAGCTCAATAAAATCAAAGAAATTACGGCTAATAAAGGGATAATTTTAACAAATAATTGAGCAATATTCATAATAGATACATTTAAAAAACTATTTTTGGTAAGTTTAAAAATGATTACAATTGTTAAAATTGATATTATTGTAGAAAGTATTGCCTTTTCTAAAAGATAAAAAATGTACAAACCCTTAAACTTTTTAACATCTTTGTTAGTACCTCCAAAAACATATATGGCAATAAAATCATTTATGTTTTCTTGCATAAATAGATAAATAACTAATATAAACATAATAATTGATAATACAATTGTAAATAAAGAAAATATCATTAAAACTATTTCAACAATTTTTAAAACATTATCAATCGTTTTTGTTAAATCACCTGTAGCGTTAAAAAATTCAAACTCACTATAATTTTTATTTAGCCATAATATTTTCTCTTCTACATTTTCATTATTCAACTGAATTTCAATGTTTTTCACGAGTAAATCATAATTAGAAACACCTAAATAATCTCTAAAAAAATCATTTATCCAAATACTATCTTGATATATATACTTATTTGTATCTTTCTTTATATGTTTAACTTTTAAGCTAGCATAGTTATAAAAATTATACATTTTATTTTCTTTTATTTCAGAATGATGAAGGAAGCTTGTATAGATAATATCATTTTCATTTACTTGTAACATATTTGCCAAGGCACTTGATAACACAACTTCGTTTTCTTTTAAATTACTTTTCCATTCTAGCGGAATATTGCTTGAAAAATTAAAACTATTGTCATCCATGTTTGTAATACTTCCATGAGCTACATCATGAGGATAATGCGGATAATCATTTATATTAATACATGAATTAAGTTCACTTACTTCATTTAATATTTTTTCATTTTTGCTTAATAAAAAATCTCTATTAAATCCTGAAACCATTGATTCTGGAATAATTGTATAAGTAGTATCATTTCCAAATCGCATTTCTTTAATTGATAAGCCTTGTAAAATATAGTTTATTTTTCCTAAAGAAATATTTCTTGTATTAGAAAATTTAAAAGTAATTTTATTAAACGAATCTAAAAAATATGCCGGTATCTTTTTTTCAAAATATTCTGATTGTTCACTATATTTTAAAAATGATTTTCCATCAATTGCATTAAGATAATATTGTTTATTTAAAATCCATGGCAAATCCTTGATACTTGTTTCTTTGTTTTTAAAACGCATTAGTTCTTCTAAAATATATTCATTAAACAATGAATTAGAATGGTATATGGTGGGCTTTTCACTATCAACAAAACTTTTTATTTTAAACATCACTTTATCCTTATATTGCCATTCTTTTTTCTCAACATTCATTTCATAAAATAAATCATGAGATTTCATATATGTATTTAAATCATCTATACTTAAAAACTTTTCTTTTAAAAATAATCTAAAATTTCTAAGCATAATATCATTAATTCCTAGTATTATTTCATCATTTGCTAATTCTTCATCGATAAGTTCATAATCATTAATAGAAAAAAGAGAAAAATTAACTAGCAAAAATCGCTCACTATTATTCATCAAATACACTTTATTAACATCAAATAAGCTATCAATATTATTTAGATAGTAGGCGGAAATGCTTGTAAAATATTCCGGATAATCATGTAAAATATCTTCATAATCCAAATAAGAAAAATCCACCATTTCATTTTTCGTATTATTTCTATTTTGCATAACAACGCTATCTTTATTTAAAAATGTTGCAAATATATTATGGAGATTATCTTTAATCGCTGTAGATATAAGTATTGATAAACAAAACGATACTAAACCAATAGATAAAAGTGTAGTGCAAAGTGAAGTCCTTATTTTCTTGCTTTTTAATTTATGCTTAGCCATGCTAGATAAAATTTTAGTTGTAAAAAATTTTTTCTTAGGTGAATTGTAGCTTGCTTTTTTATTAGATGATATTGAAATTTTATTAGTGATAACTCCATCCTTAATATATAAAATGTTATCCGTATATTTTTTAGCTAAATTAACATCATGTGTCACACATATCACAAGTCGTTTTTCTGATTCTAGTTTTAAAATATCAAAAACCAATTTAGCATTTTCTTCATCTAAACCTGCGGTAACCTCATCACAAAGTAATATATCGGGATTTTTAGCAATATTCATTATCAAAGAAACTCTTGCCTTTTCTCCTCCAGATAGCTGACTAGCCTTTTTGTTTTTAATAAGTAAAGATAAATGATATTTTTTTAAAATATTATCAATATTTTTTCTATTTTTTTCAAAATAAAGTATATTATCTTCTACTGTTTCACTAGCAAACAAGATGTTTTTTTGATTTATATATCCTATATTATTAGGTAATGCTTTTTTATTATTATATAAATATAAGCCTTGAAAATCTTTATCAAAACCAGCTAAAACATTGAGTAAAGTAGATTTTCCGCATCCCGAATCACCACATATAAAAAATAGTCCATTATTAGGTAGCTTTAAATTCTTTATATCTAATATTAAAGTATTACCAAAATACTTTTTTAAATTTCTTATTTCAATCATTATTCATCCCTCAACATTGTAATTAAGTCAGCTTTTTCATACATTTTATATGTAATAGTCATTACTATAAATATAATAATTAATGAAATAAAAGCGCTAATAAAAAATGGAAAAAATATATTAAAAGTTAAGCTATTTAAAAGATACTTTTTAATTAATTTATTGGCAAAACCCTTAAAAACGCTTGCACTAATAAAAGAAAAAGTCATGGCTAGTAAACTAGTTAAAAGCATTTCTTTTAAGTATATTTTTAAATAAGATTTTCTATTTTTTCCTAAAGACACTAAAATTGCCATTTCTTTTTGTCCATCTATAATAATAGAAATACAAATGAAAAGCAAAATTGCCACATAAGATATATTTAAAATTATAGAAAACAACGTAATAAATAATTCCGCACTATTTTTTATTTCTAGAAAAGATTGATCAATCAAATAAGCATTACTTGATAAATCAAAGCCATTTATTCCCTTTTGTATAATTTTATAAACATCTTGAATTTTTTCTTTATCTTTTATTTTAATAAGCATTTGATAGTTAGAAATACTATCATTTGATTTGGCTTTTGCAATAATTTCATAAATACTTTTATTAGATTGTGTATACGTATTTTGTAATAATTTTTTAGCATAATCATAGTTATAATAAATTCTTGGAGTATTTAATAACTCTACTTCTTTAACAATATCAATTACCTCAAAATCGCATTTCAAAGTATAAGATTCAAAGTTTTCAAAGAAATATAAATTATTAGAAAAATCATAAGAAAATGTCATAGTATTTAATAAATTAAAACATGCTTCATTAATTACAACTTCATTAAAACTATTTGTCTTGAAAAAAGAAGGCACAAACACTATACCTTTGACGATATTAGTATCTATTTCAATATTTATATTGCTTTTAAATATTTGTGATAAGTCATAATAATAAGAAAAGTCTGGTAATACATTTTTTAAAGATTCAATTTCTCCAATAGATGGACGAGATAACTCTTGGAAAGTAAAAATCGAATTAGTGCTTTTTTTACTTTCTATTTTTGACACACTAAATATATCTTTATCTAAAAAATTAGTTGTTAATTTGTCTTTACTCTCACTAGCAAAAAATAAAAACGATAAACTAATAATCGAAAAAAGTAAGGACAAACACTCCGATAAACTAATTAATATATACTTAAATTTATTATTCAACAAATGATTTTTAATAAGAATATTATCAGATTTATCTTCATTTAATAATTGTGTTTTACGAAAATATTTATCAGTACTTTTAAGTGTAAGATTATGTATTTCTTCAACTGAATCGCAATATTTAAATAACAAATCTAAATTATGGCTTACCACTAAAACCAAAGATGTTTTACTAATTTTCTTTAATAATTCAAATGTTATGACACTATTATAGGAATCAAGTGCTCCAGTTGGTTCATCGGCAATGATTATACTTGGGTTATTTACTATTGCTCTTGCGATTGCCACTCGTTCTTTTTCGCCCCCTGATAAAGTCATAATTTTTTTATGCCATAGTTTTTTATTCAAATTAACTTTTTCAAGAACTGATTCTACTATTTTATTATCATCTATGCCAATTAATAAATTAGCAAGCTTAACATTTTCATAACTTGTAAGATCAGGTAATAAATTAAAATGTTGATAAATAATTCCAAGAGTGCGACTAATATTGATATTATTGTTTTTAATATTTAAGCCATTGATTTTTAC
>CAKPJO010000086.1 GCA_934162685.1 uncultured Bacilli bacterium
AGATAAGCATTATCATCAGATAATGTTTCTCGTTTGGCTTTTTTTAATTCATAAAGCGCTAAATTCTTAGCAATTGTCAAAATCCAGTTACGAAAGTTCGTACCTGGTGTGTAAGAATTTATTTTTTCATATACTTGTATATAAGTTGCTTGCATAACATCTTCAGCAACTACTTTGTTCTTTACGATTGGAAAGACAAAAGAAAAAATGCTCTTACACGTACATTCGTAGATAATCTTTAAGCCATTCATGTCACCTTGTTGTAACATGGTAGCAGCATCTTCGAGCCGTTCGAGCATTGGTTTCACATCCACTTATAATAAAGTCCCCACAAAGTGGGTGGCCGGCCTATTTTATTTGGGTAAAATAATATATGAGGGCAATAATAGACCGGCCAAGTGTGTAGCTACGGAGAATTGCTACACACAATAAATTATAACCACTTTTAAATTTATTGGAAGAGTTTTTTTAATTTTTTTTTAATTTTTTTCAAAATTCGATAGAAACAATCTCTTTAATTTGAATTTTTTTGTCTCCTAAAATAATAAAACCATTGATTTCATCGATAGTTTTTAGTATGCCAGTCATTATTAGCAACTGATTTTTTTCTTTATAGGAAATTTTTAACAATTTTTTTGAATTGCTTTTTAATAATAAATAAATTTTGTTAATTTGCTTATTTTTTGTATTTTTTAAACTATCGTTTGTTATTTCAGAAATGACATTTTGCTTCTTTGATGTGGCGATAAAGGGTATCCATTTTTTCATACCTCGATCATTCACTTACGATGACCTCCTATCATTTTATGTCTATTTTTAATTGTCGAAGAATCACTTAGAGAATCAGTTCTTAAAATAGCGTTATCTCCATATTTATCTTTTATTTTTATAATTGCTTCTAATAATCTTCGATCTTTTTCTTTTTTATCTATATCAGTTAATAAATCTAATTGCTCATAACTAGGCTGATATAAATTTGCTAAAGTAATAGATAATTTCCTAATAGCGGTATGCTCACTTACATAATCTAGTAAAGTTAAATATGCTTCATAGATTGTATCGATATTATCAGTAGGAATATTTAATGTTAATTGTTTATTGATAGGTTTAGCTTTAACTATTTTAGAATAATAAACATTAAGTTTGATGACATTACAAAATTTCTTTTTGTATCGTAATTCTGCACAAGCATCATCTAACATTTCCCTAATAAGTATTTTTAAATCTTTCTTGTAATAGTCTTTAGCAAAAGTTTGACCGACACTAATGGAACTAGTTTCTGGAATATACTTTTCTCTTATATTAGCTAAATCTATACCATTTGCAAGATTATGTAGTTCTTCACCAATTACTCCCAATTTACTTTTTAATACTTCAACAGGGCAATTAGCGATATCTCCAATAGTAAATAATCCAAGATTGTTTAATCTTTTCTCTAATCTAGAAGAAATACTCCACATTTTGCTTAATGGTGTAACTTTATGAAGCTTAGTTTTAACTTCATTTAGTCCCCATTTAGCAATTCTTGTGCTAGTGTGTTTTGCTTCTAAATCTAATGCACATTTTGCTAAAAACATATTTGGCCCAATTCCCGCGCAAGCTACTAAAGAAAAATTATCATAAATTATTTTGATTATTAAATTAGCAAATCCCATATCATTAACGTTATATAACTTTAAATAAGGAGCGGCATTAATAAAAAACTCATCAATAGAATAAATATGAATATCATCATAATTGATGTATTGTAAAACCTTATCAATGATTAAGTTATGAATTTCTAAGTATCTTTCCATTCTAGGAGTGGCGTAAACGTAGTCACCTTTTGGTAATTCATATAATCTTAGTCTAGAAGGTATTCCAAGTTGTTTTAAATAAGGTGTTACAGATAAAATCATTGAGCCGGGGCCACGAGAAATATCGGTAACTACTAAAGGAGTAATAAATGGATTTAAATTACGGTCAGCGCATTCAATAGAGGCATAAAATGCTTTTAAATCAATAATAATGATAGTTTGATTATCCATACTATTATTGTTATCCGTTTAATGACTATCTATTATTAAATATAATTAAGAAATTGATCTTAAATTTTGTTAACAAAATAGCCCACATTGTTTAAATAATGTGCTATATTTATGTATAAAGAAATGGAGATGATATTTATGTCGCTATCAGTTATAACAACAATATTAGAGGTGATATTATCTTTTCCATATTTCTTGGATATTATTATTTTCTTATTTTTGCTTATATCAACTTCATTAGGATACGCTAAAGGATTTTGGCGAGGAACTTTCCGTTTCTTATTTGTAGTTGCTTTATTAGCAATATCTTGGTTTACACTTTTAGATACATTTGCTAATTATGTATCTAATACTTTATTATCTCAACTTAAGATAACATTTAAAGTAGGAGAATACGAAGCAACATCAATATCAGAATTAATTCGTTATTCTATTGAATATGCTAAAGTTCAGGGTGCGGATATTCCTACTAAATTTTTAAATGAAGCATATGTAGATGCTTTTGTTAATTCAATTAGCAAGTCTATTGCTTGGCTGTTCTTAGTTGTTATTATTCAATTTGTATCATGGATTATATCAGGTATCTTATACTTCTTAATAATTCGTTTAATTATTCCGGAAAGAGTTCGAAAAGTAAAATTATCATTATTAGGCGCTTTGATGGGATTAGCCCAATCAGTAGTGGTTACCTTTGCATTTATGATGTCTTTTGCTAATCTTAGTCCAATGTTTAGAAATATGACTTCACCAGGACAAGGAGCGTTTGCTTGGTGTAAAGAAGAAATGAAAATGATATTTGTGGCTTTAGATCCAACAAATTCTATATTGTCTCCATATGTTAAGACATTAGAAGAAAGTTTAACTAATAAACAATTTAATTATACTATTGATGGTTTAGATGGAAGTTTTGATTTAGGTGATGAATTAAAAGAATTCTTTGAATTGATATCATCTATTAACGTTACTACTGGTGAAGAGCCAGTTGAACCAAGTGTTCCAAGTGATGACAACAGTACTTCAACAAGTACTAGTGTTAGTGAACCAGAAGTTAGTGTTCCAAGTACAAGCACATCAATAAGTGAAGCCGAATAAGAATATAAATAAAAATGTTACTTTAAATAAAGAAACAAAAAAAGAATATTAGAAATAGATATTATACGAGGAATTTGCATGTTCCTCGTAATTTTTGATCACCTATTTTATGATATAACTTATATGATGGGTGATATATTTAAAAACTATCCAGGTGATAATGCATTCTTTAAAAGTATAGTTAGTTTTGGCAATTATTATTGGTATTCTGATATTAGATTTCATGTGCGAAATGTAGCTGTTTTCTGTTTTGCTTTCTTAATAGGTGTATGTTGTTCTTTTTCTAAGAATAACCTAAAACGAGGCTTAAAATTAGGAGTAGCGGCAATGCTATCAACAGCAGTTACTTTAGTTTCGGGTATAATCATGAATGATATTAATCTTACGATATCGTTTGGAATTTTACATTGCGCAGTTTTGTCTTTAATTATAATAGGACTTTAAGAAAAAATAACAGATAATAATTGGGTGTATTGGCAATATCTATTGTTATGATTATCGCTGGATTATACTTTTATAAAGATATGATTTATGCTCGTTATGAAGATGCTACATTATGGGAAGTAATATATACGCAATTATTAGGAAGCAGAGACTATGGATCAGATTGTTTGCCATTCTTACTATATGGTGGACAAACATTCGCTGGTGTTTGGGCTGGTAAATTACTTTATAAAAACAAAAAAATCTTTATTTAATAAAGAATATAAAAATATTAGTGGCAAATCCATTACAATTCACACATAATCCATATAAATTTATTTATAATCATAAGATTAAAAAGACAAATTGTATGAGTTTAGATTCGTATATTGAATGTAAAGATTTGGATTTTGAAATACATAAACGAAATGAACAAGAAGATGCAATATTATTAAGTTCCAGTGGAACAACAGGTATACCAAAAGTAGTGCGTTTATCTATAGATGCTTTGTTAAATTGTAGTAAACAATTACCTTACATAACTTGTAGTGACTTAGAAAACAAATCAATGCTTGCTGCTTTACCTATTTTTCGTTGCTTTGGCTTAGTTATGGGAATCGTGGGACCAATAATCAAAAAACTTCTCACCATAAATTAGAAATACTTATTAATTCTTACTTAGAAAAAAGAGTCATAAGGTATTCTTTACCAAAAGAGATTATATTTGTCGAAGAATTACCAAAAAACTCCTTAGGTAAAACAAATTATTTTGCCTTAGAAAGCAAATATTCTAAATAATTTGTAGTAATACTCAAAAAATATAACAATTACAAAATTCGATCAAATTATTTTATATTTTATTATAAAATATAATCGTAAACATTTAAAAAATCGCTATCAAAATATGTTTGATTTATAACTTTTAAGTGTTAATATGAATTTAGACACAACTAGTGGGGATTTTTATGTGGAATGTAGCTATTGTTGAAGATGAAGAGATTATGTCTAGTCAACTCGTTTCTTATTTTGAAAAGTTTGGTAAAGAGAATAACGAGTCATTTTCTTTTGCAATCTTTAATAGCGCAGAAGCATTCTTAAAACAATATAAAAAACAATATTCTTTTGTTTTAATGGATATTAATTTACCGGGAATGAACGGTATGGAATGCATAAAAAAATTACGTGAGATAGATGAAACTGTCTTAGTTGTTTTTGTCACAAACTTAAGCCAATTTGCGGTTGATGGGTATGAAGTAAAAGCTTTCGACTTTGTGGTTAAACCGATATCGTATTATAACTTTTCACTTAAACTAAAAAGAGCATTAAATCATTTATCCTCATTAAATAATTATGAATTAGTGATTTCTACTAAAGATAAAAAGTATTTTATTAATATTAATCAAATTGTTTATATTGAAATTCGTAATCACACAATTATTTACCATTTAATAAATGAAGAAATAAAAGGTTCAGGAACATTAAAATCGCTTTATGCCAATTTAAAAAAGCATCATTTTGCATTTTGTAATCAATGTTATTTAGTTAATTTAGCTTTTGTAAAAGGAATTGATGATGGCTTTTTATTAATCAATAATGAAAAAATTCGTATTGCTTCTTCAAGAAAGAAATCATTTATGCAAGAATTAACTGCATATATAGGAGAAATTTAAATGCTTATTTATTATAAAGTATTATTTATGTTTGAGATAATAGTGGCAGAACTACTTTTTTCTTACCATTTACCAAAAAGAAAATATTTCTGGGTTAGGTTAATTAGTTCATCGTTATTTTGCCTACTCATTGCTTATATATTTCCAATTCCTGATAAAGTTGGGTATACATGGTGGTATATATCAATTATGTTCTTCTTATTATTTGCTTGTTCGTTTTTAGCAATATTTCTTTCTTTTAAAATGAATTTTGAAAGTTGCTTATTTGTTACAATATCCGGATATACAATCCAACATTTAACTTACTCAATTATAAATTTAATTACAAATGCAATTGGCTTTTTTGATTTTTCTAATATGTATACTAAATCTCCTTTGGATTTTTCAAAATTCGATACTGGCACATTAATTGTCTGTTTAATTTATTTATCAGTATTTGTTATGACTTATGGTATTACTTGGATTACCAATCACCGAAATAATGATAAAAATAATAATTTAACTATTCGCTCAAATAAAGTATTGCTATTTTGTGCTGGAGCATTTTTAACAAACATTATTTTAAATTCCGTTGCGGTTTATTCAAAAAATGAAAAATCATCTCTAGTATTATTAAATGCTTTCAATATTTTATGCTGCATATTAGTTCTTTACATTCAGTTTTCATTAATTAAAGAAAATAAAATGGATATTGAATTAGCGCATACGAAAGAAGCAATTAGACAATCTCAACTTCAATACGAAATTCAAAAAGATAATATTGAACTAATTAATATTAAATGTCATGATTTAAAACATCAAATTGGTAAATATGCGCGTCAAGGCGGATTAGATGAAAAAACCGTATCAGAAATGAAAGATGCTATTAACATTTATGATTCTAGTGTTAAAACTGGTAATGAAGTATTAAATATTGTTCTTACTGAAAAATCATTAGTTTGTAACAAAAATAAAATCAACTTATCTTGTATGGTTGATGCTTCAGGCTTAACAGAATTTAGCGAAGGTGATTTATATGCTTTATTTGGCAATATTTTAGATAATGCAATTGAAGCAGTTAGTCAAATATCCGATGTTGAAAGAAGATGTATTGGTTTACATGTCCAATCTTTTCCAGGATTTGTTTCTATAATGACAGATAATTATTATGAAGGTAAAATCGACTTTAAAAATGGATTACCTGTTACTCTTAAAGAAAACAAATTGGATCACGGCTTTGGGCTAAAATCCATTCGCTTAATTACGGAAAAATATGATGGCGAAATGCATATTACTACTGAAGATAATGTCTTTAGATTAACATTATTATTTCCTAATAAAAATCATTAAAATACGAACTACACCCCTAAAAATACGCTTCACATATTCATGTAAGCGCTTTTTTATTATATGTTTGTAATGTGAAAGGAGAGAGGTTGATGAAGAAAAAACCTTATTATTTATTTGCTTGGTTATTAGGTGAAGCGGCTTTTTTTATCACTATAGCGGTAGTGGTTCTTTATTTTGTGCTGAACGCTATTGCTGGTGCAACTAGTGGATCCATAACTTTATTCACCAACTGGTATCAAA
>CAKPJO010000087.1 GCA_934162685.1 uncultured Bacilli bacterium
TACTAAAGTTCCGCTTAAAATAAAGTGATTTAGTGGATTTTTTTTGTATTAAGAAGCAAAAAGAGAACTAGAATTTCATCTAGTTCCCTCAAAAATCGAATCTTCGAATCTTGTTTTTTAGAAGACTGGAGCAAATGGCAAGTCATCTACACTACATTCTGTAATTGTAAATGATTTATTACTTGACCATTGCCATTGTCCATTGGTCTCTTTAATACATGATTGTAATGTTACTCTAACACCATCTGCTAAGTCTCCAGATAATGTATATGTACATTGCATTTCTTGAGTTTGTGGTCCTTGATATGTAAATGTCCACATAACATCAACTTTTTCATTAGCTAAATCAAAGATAAAATATGTATTACCATCTTGAGAATATGGGTTAGCTTTTGTTGTACTTGTGAAATATCTCTTTTCTGGTATTACTAAGTTTCCATCTTTTTCAACCATCGAGATTTTAGATGGTAATGAATTAAATAAATCATCATCACCACTAATTTTTTCGCCAATTACAATTGCTTTAAGTTTAGATGATCCTGTTAGTTCGATTTTAACATCAACTGTCTTATCGCCTGAGACTACTTTCATTGTATCTAAAGATTTAACAATATATTTGGTTTCCACTTCGCCAATCTTACCAGTGATTGTATTTGATGCTTCTGAATCATCAAGTGTAATGTCATAAGATTGAACTGTCTTATTAGGCATTGTTACATTAACTTTTTTATTAACTAAATCTAATTCACTCTTTAATAAACTTGTATCTAATATTTCTTCTTTTGTTTCAGTAATACGTTTTACTAATATTCCAGAAGTATCTAATCCATCAACAAAGCGATATGTTTTCTTAACTGCTTCATTTGATGCATCGAGTACATATGTACCTTGATCAACACCAATTGTAACTTTAGTATCCCAAGTAAATGTATCCCAGTTTGCTCTAACTATTTGCTTTCCTGGATATTTTTTAGTATTTGGAATTGACCATTTAATTGTTTTATCTGGATCAAATACAGCGCCAACACGTAAATCATTTCTTACTTGCATTGCTGTCCACTTGGTTGTATCAATTTCTTCGCCATATTCATAAGTTAAGTCATCCGTTCCGGTATCGATATACATACCAATTGCCGGTGTATATAAGAATCCATTAACTTTTAACGAACGAGTTCCCCATGAGAAATCAAGCTTAATATCCGCTGTCCAATCATAGAATTTAGAATTTGATTTTACACACATCATATTTGCGTTTGTTCCACGATTATCAATCATAACTAAACAATCCGAGCCATCTTCTTCAATGTTATACCAATATCCAAAGATGTTTTTATTGTCTTGAACGCCATTATATAATCCATCATCCCAAAGCGATAGATAGCCATAAGTTTTTGAATAGTTTCCTTGATATCCTTCAGCATAGAATCCTTCAAATTGATAAACAATGAAACGATCGTTATCACTACGTTCACTTCTATTAGTGCCTACAGCTTTTTCAATTTCGCCCGTGGTTTTCTTTGCCCAAGGATTATTAGCCTTGCTAAATTTAACAGAAGCAGGATCATAAGGATAATCAGTAACTACATCACCAAATTCTTTTTCTACGTCAATTTTAAATCCTAATGTATTATTATTATAAGAATTGTTTCTAGCTTTACACGATGCGATTGTTGCTCCACTTGCAGAAGTGGCAATAATAATAGCTAACGCACCAATACTATAGCGAATAATATTTGGTTTATTAAATTTAATTGGTTCTTCTTTTTCTGTTACATCTTTAAAAGATGCTACAATTGCTATAGTTATTATTGCTATTTGCATTACTGTGTACACACAGTTAAGTGGGAAATTACCACCTTGGAATTCAACATGGTTAATTTGGTCAGCAATAAGATTAGGAAATAAATATATTTGCTTCATAAATGAGAAACACATAGCGAGTAAAGCTCCTAAATGAATCCATTTATGTTCTGGCATTGCTAAGGCCACTACTTCAATTACAAAGCATAATAATGCACAAATCCCAATTACTTCTGGCGTATGTGGTACAGCGTTATTAGCCATAGACGTCTTATAAGTGGCTAAGAATAATATACCAAATATAAGTGCAAGTATAGCATCTAACATCATGAGATAGAATCCAACTTTTTTGCCTTTAAATATTTTCTTAAGCATTTCCATTTTATTCACCCCTATTTCACCAATTCTTTTGGCTTTTTAACAAATTCATAGATAATGAACAATGATATAGCCGCTAAAGTAAATGCGCCAAATACACCATCAATGGTATATATAACTGGTTTCCACCATTTAAATGTTTCTTCTAAGTCTTTGCCACTATCAGCTACATCACCCATCCAAGATCTAGATAAAGCGTACATAATATTTTTATTAGCTTTTTGACATAGTTCTAATAAATATCCATCATCAGTGGATGTAATAGCATTTTTAATTTGTTGACCTCTATTTCCATCAAGACAGAATACTTCAGTTCCACCAACAATCATATCACGAGTTGAAGTATATGATCCTTCACCTTGTAATGCATCATCAATAATTAAACCTTTATATTTCCATTCAGTTCTAAGTATTTGATTTGATAAAGTTTGATGGCATGCAGCATAAGTTAAACCAATTCTATTATATGAAGTCATAATACCAAGGCCTTCGCCTTTTGTTAAGGCGCCTTCAAATGGCTTTAAATAAATTTCACGAATGGCTTGTTCATTAGAGAATGTTGCAACACCTTGACGATTAGTTTCTTGGTTGTTTAAGAAACAGTGTTTAATATTCATAATTAAGCCTTTTTTTCTAGCTTCTTTTACAATGTTACTTGCAACATAATAGTTCATAATGCCATCTTCCGACATATATTCTGAAGCACGTGAGCCATAAGGAGTTCTATTGATGTTTGCTCCTGGGGCGTTAACAGCAGCAACACCACAGTGTAATGCTTCTTCACCATAGAAATAACCAAATTTCTTTTGCATTTCATGATCCCATGTTGCAGTATAGATTGGTCCAGTAGCAAATCCAGTAGCCCATCTTCCATCACCATAAGCAAATGGAGATAATAAACCTTCTGGTCCTTCGTTAATTGAGTTTGATGGTTTTGATACTGAAGTTACCGCTAAAATACCACGGTTATCAGACATTGAAATTACTAAATCATCTAATGTCATTTGTTTAATGAATAAATCCCATTTAGGATCATCATATTCAAGTTTAGCCATATCAGAGAATTTAAGACGATATGGATTTCCTTCTTCATCTTTTAATTGAACTCCATACTTTGTACCTGCACCAGCACTATATGATTCCGCATCCTCAGCTTTTGTGTACATTCTCATATCGAGTCCTTTTTTCATTTTATCGTTAAGCTTCAACCCTTCTAATTTTTTAGGGAAAGTTGCTTGCCAATCTTTTCTTGTTAAATATGTAATTTTTTGGTCATCATTTGCCCAGTAATTAACATCTGCATCATCAAATTGGTTAGTAACTTCAACTGAGTCATCATAGTGTGAATACTTATATGCATCCATAGCGCCAGAAATAGCTACTTTTTGCACGCAATTTGCGTTTGCTTGATAATTTGTACCATTATGGTCAGTTAATGCCGCAGATGGTTTTTTAACACCTATAACGTTATTAAGTGCTTCATGAGCGCCATTACCAAGTGCAAAGTAATAATCACCATCTTCTAAAATGTATTGTTTTTTATTAATTCGATCATACGAAGCTAAGAAATAACGATCAAATTCAACATCTACTGTTTTTGATTCATTTGGTTCAAGAAGCACTTTATCATAAGCACATAATTGAATTGATGATTTTTCCACTAAATGTTCTTTATCATATTCTGTATATGGGCTTTGGCAGTACACTTGAATTGATGATCTTCCTTCAACCTCGCCAGTATTCTTAACAGTTACATTAGCTACAAAGGTATCTTCATCTGCTTTATAAGTAACGCTATTAAGTTTTTGTTCAAACGTTGTGTATGATAAACCAAAACCGAATGGATATGCTACTTCGCGGTCATAAGTCCAATTAGTTTCTCCATCATAAGTTCCAGCATCGCCATTTGCATTTCCTTGATTTAAAACACAATCTTCATATCTTGTTTCATAATATTTATATCCGACATAAATTCCTTCTGCATAAGATACATATTTATTTGATCTATCTACGCCAGCACTACCATCGAAATTAATATCGCCAAAGTTTTGATAAGCAGCAGAATTTGATGCGTGAGCGGAGAAAGTATCAGGTGTATGTCCGCTTGGATTAGCTTCCCCTGTTAAAATATGAACTACACCATCTAAAGAATAATATCCTGGAACTCCAAACCATAATACAGCATCTACGCCATATTCTTCTTTGTTTGCCCAATCTAAACTCATTGGCATTGCGCCATTTAATAAGACAATAGTTTTCTTAAACTTACCTGATTCTTTAATCATTTTTAATAAGTTAGCTTCGTTTTCTTGCAAATCAAGAATTCCGGCTTTTGGATCACTATTTTCTGTACCAACACGTACAAATGTTACAATTGCGGCATCGCCAAAAGTATCAAATGATGCTTTAACACCTGCTGTATATGCACTTACAGCAACTTCAGGAATGTTAGTTTCTGATGGTTCTCCTCCACCAGTATACATATTCCAAATAGTCTTATTATAATTAAAGCCATTATTTTCAAATGCATCGTTTAAGTGAACGACTAATTTTTCGTTTGGAGCAGCACCTCCGGCACCAGAACGTAAGCACAAGTGTGCGCTATTACGACCAAATAACGTGACATTCCTTTCTTCTTTTGCTAAAGGCAAACATCCGTTATCGTTTTTTAATAAAACGGCACCTTGCTCTTCTTGTTCAACACAGTACTTATAAGAATCTTGAATCATTCTTTTCCATCCTGCATCGGATAGACTTCCATCTTCTTCAGCATAGTCAGAACGTTTAGAACTAATTTGACGAACATTCAAGCCTAGAACATCGTTAATTAGTCCTTCGTTATCCATAGCAACATTAGTTAATGAAATAAATGCTGTTGTTAGCAAAATGCCAACTGAGGATAACCCTAACCAAAGTTTGTTTTTTTTCATAAATTCCCTTTCCGCGCTTGTTTGCGCATATTTGTTATTATCAAGAAGTTAAAAAGTCCTTTTTGATAATTATTACACTATAATAATGATTTAAGATAGCGCTTACAAAAATGACAATCTTGCTATTTTAGTTATGCTTTTATAAACTATGCCATAATTTTAAAAATATAGTTTTTTAACGCTATAACTTATAAATATATGCAAAATGTTGATAAAAAATGCATAAAGACAATCTTGTTATTTTTGCTATTCGCTTTTTTATCCTAAAATGAATTTAAAAAATGATAATTTTCCTTTACCTTTATACTTGAAAATTAAAGGATGAACACCATCTGTTATTTCTAATTTTGATTCATATAAAACATCTTTGCCTTTATGAATAGCAAAAGATGCTACTTCATTTTTGTTTTCATCATAAACTTGCATTGTTCCATTGTTTGTTGAAGAAACTAAAATCTTAATACTTTTCGAATTATCAAATTTAAAATATTTAAAAGTTATTGTTGTTCCATCTTTAATGTTAGTAATATACTGATCTCCATCAATTTCGCGATCTTTTCCACTTTGTGTAAAGTATGGCCTTCCAAATCCTTTAAATAGTCGATAGAATGTTCCACCTTTTTTACATTTTAAATTGCAAGCAATACGAGCTTCATATTCTCCTTTACCTAATAATGGCCCATTATTTAATCCACAAGATGTTATCTCAACTTGTGGAATTGTGCCATCTTCTAGAATCGTAATTTTTTCTGCGCAAGCTTGTCTAGAAAAACAGTGGCGATTTGTTTGTCGATGATAGAAGATATAATGATTATCATTAATTGATAATATAGATCCGTGTGTATTACCGGTCATATTATTGGCACTTCTAACTTCTTTGATATCTCCTAATCCAACATCTCCAATTGAAACAATGGTGCCCCCATATTCAAAATTTCGATCAGGATAATTGGAAATCGCATAGCATAATTCATGGCCCAAAATAGACGAATAAATAAAATAATATTTACCATTTATTTTACGCATTGATGATGCTTCAAAAAATTCGTGTCCTTTATACTTGGTATTCTTAGAATTATAAACACTTTTTACTCCAATTTCGTGTGGGTTTTCTTTAATAGTACACATGTCTCTTTCTAATTTGATGCATAAAGGTCCCACTTTTGATACTCTTTTTCCACCAGTAACAAACACTCCTAATAAATCTGGGCAAAAACCTGAATATAAGTACACATCATTTCCTTCTACAAATATTCCTGGATCGAATTGAAAAACATCGTCCTTGCCTTTCCCTAAAATTGTTCCATTTTTATATTTTACATAACTATAAAATTCAAATGGTCCGGCTGGGGAGTTAGATACAGCAACACCAATTGCGTTTGTCCCAATGGCACTATAATATAGATAATATCTTCCATCTATTCCCTGAATGCAATCTGGAGCGTATAAAGCTCTTTT
>CAKPJO010000088.1 GCA_934162685.1 uncultured Bacilli bacterium
ATATACATGTAGCGGGATAAATTTCATACCTTTCACCTTCAACCTTCATTGATAATTTTAACTAATTTAGATACTTTTATCAATGAAAATAGCATTTATAAATATTATAAATATTTAAATATGAAAATAGTTAATAAAATGCTCTAATAATTTAACAAAAATATAAAAATAGTACTCATTTTATAAATGTTTAACAAATAATTAAAAAAATATGTTATACTTTGACTTGGAGTTGACATTATGAATGAGTTACAACAAATCGAAAGAGATTTATTAAAAGAATATATTGATTTTTGTGAAAAACACAATTTAACATACTTTTTGATGGCAGGAACACTTTTAGGCGCAATTAGACATAAAGGATTTATTCCTTGGGATGACGATATTGATGTTGCTATGCCTAGAGAAGATTATGACCGATTTTGCGAATTAGCGGCTAAAGAATTTACTGGTGATATTTTCTTTCAATCTTACAAAACTGATAAGCATTTTCCATATGTTTTTTCTAAATTACGTAATACTAATACAACGTTCATTGAAGCAGTTTATAAACATGTTGATATGAATCATGGCGTTTATATTGATATTTTCCCAATTGATGGAATATCTAAGCATAATGCAAATAAATTTTGGTTACATATTAAAATTTATTTACAAGCTATTATTTGGTTCCTTGGTTGGCCAGTAGTGTTATTTAGAAAACCACGTTTAAAATTCTTTTTAACTGATATAATTATTGATATTTTAGTTTTACCATTTTTCTTATTTAATATTGGAAATTGGTCTAAAAAAGTATATGAAAAAATATTGAAACATATAAAGCTAAAAGATGCAAAATTAGTGGCTAATATTCAATGTGGAGATTATCGTAATAAAAAGAATATTTATCCAAAAGAATTGTTAGGCGAATATATTGATTGGCCATTTGAAGACTTGATTTGTAAAGTTCCAAAAGATTATGATAAGTTCTTAACATTATCGTATGGTGATTATATGAAATTACCTCCAAAAAACAAACAAATTGGACATCATTATAGTTCTGGCTATGATATGAGTAAATCTTATAAAGAGTATATAAAAAATTAGTTCATTTCCGAACTAATTTTTTTATACTTTTATTTATTTTATAAATAATTTATCTAATTCTTCAATTAAAGAATCAAGTTGAGACAAGTCTTTTAATCTTGCTCCTGATGCTTGTTCATGACCTCCGCCGTTAAACATTGCCGCAACACCATTGATTGGTTTTTCTTTTGATCTAATTGATACACGCCAATCACCTTTATTAATATCTTGAGTAACACAGAACCAAGCATTTATTCCATCAATATTAGAGAAAAGGTTAATATTTTCTTTGCCACGCTCAACTGTAATTTTTAGTTCGTTTTGGACATCAATTGGTAAGATATAATAAGCAACGCCGCCTTTAGTTACTTTGAAATTACCTAAAACATAAGCAGTAACTTTTAAGTCATCAATATTTTTAGTATACATTTTTTGATAAACATCTTTAGATAAGTTAAAGCCAGTTTCTAATAATAACTTAGAAATTTCAAAAGTATGAGGAGAAGTTGAATTGTATAAGAATCGACCTGAATCTCCAACAATTCCTGAATATAAATAGTGAGCGGCTTCTTTATTCATGACTTTAGCAAAATAAAATAGCATATTAGCCATTAATTCCGCACAAGATGCTAATTCATCGTTAACAATATTAATGTTGCCATATGGCTCAACATTTGGATGATGGTCCATTTTAATAATGAATTTTGCTTTAGCGTAACGTTTATCACTAATTCTTTTAGTATCACCAGTATCCATAACAACAGCTAAAAATTCATTATTATCAAACCAACTATCATCAATTATTTCCATTTCTTCATATAAGCGTGGAGTTAATGTGACATGATTTTCTCCAACAACATGAACTTCTTTATTTGGATAGTTATCTTTTAACCAATGATATAATCCAAGTTGTGTACCAAGTGCATCAAAATCGGGAGATTGATGACGGAATAACACAATTTTGTCATAGTTATTAATAAGTTCTAGTACTTTATCATAACTTTCTTTGTTTTTGTTTATTAATTCTAAAATTACTTTATCGAACATAATTTCACCTCGAATGGCATTATAACAAAAAAAGGTGCATTGCGCACCATTTTTGATAAATTATTTAATATTTAAGATACGGCAAGTATCACGAGCAATCATTAATTCTTCATCAGTAGGAATTAAGACTACTTTAATTTTGCTATCATCAGTGGATAAGACAGCTTCTTCACCGCGAATTGTAAGTTGTTCAGGTTTTAACTTAACACCAAGAGCTTCGGCAATTCCATCAACAACACGTTGACGTAAATATCCATCATTTTCACCAACACCAGCAGAGAAGACAAGTAAGTCACAACCGCCAAGTCGTACATAGTATTGACCAATGTAATCAACAACACGTCTAACCCATAAATCAATAGCAAGTTCAGCGCGTTTATTACCTTCACGCATTGCTTTTAATACGTTTCTAGAATCATCATCAACGCCAGAGAATCCTTTTAATCCAGATTGCTTATTAAGAGTTTGGAACATTTGTTCAGGTGTCATACCTGTTTTTTCACAAGCATAAGTAACAACACTTGGATCGATATCTCCGCATCTTGTACCCATCATGATTCCACCTAATGGTGTAAGTCCCATAGATGTAGCAACACATTTTCCATCTTTAATAGCAGTAATAGAAGCACCTGATCCTAAGTGACATGTAATCATACGAACGTTTTCTTTTTTATCAACGAACTTCATACCTTCGTGACTTAGATATTTATGAGAAGTACCATGAGCGCCATAACGACGAATATCATATTTTTCATACCATTCATATGGAACAGGGAACATATAATCTTGAGGCTCCATAGTTTGGTGGAAAGCAGTATCAAACACTGCAACATTACCAACATGAGGTAAAGCTTCCTTGATAGCACGTAAACCAATTAAGTGTGCTCCATTATGAAGTGGAGCAAGGGAAATTAATTCTTCAACTTTCTTTTCGACATCATCATCAAATTTAACAGAATCCTTAAAATATTTTCCGCCTTGAACAATACGATGTCCAACACCTTGGATTTCTTCTAAGTGTTTAACAACACCTTTTTCTAATAATGTTTTTAAAACCAATTCAACTGCATATGTATAAGTTAGAACTGGAAGAACTTTTTCTTCTTTTTGATCATTTAATACAAATTTGAATTCAGCATCTTCTTTACCAATTCTACCGACTAAACCAGAACAAATAACTTTTTCTTCAGGCATTTCAAATAGTTTGAATTTCAATGATGAACTACCGGCATTGACCGCCATTACTTTTGCCATAAATTTTCCTCCTTGACACATTAAATAGAATAGTACTTTTTAAAATAATAGTAAAGATTAATTCGTTAATCGCTTACATTATAAACTATTTACTTAATTATCCTAGATAATAATAAAAAATTTACTTATAATATAAGTAGTACGTGAGGTGAAGTGAATGAGTTTTGACCTAAATGAATTTCTATATGGACAATCGATAACAGCTTATGAGTATTTTGGTGCTCATAAAGTTATTAAAGATAATGTTGAAGGAATAATGTTTCGTCTATATGCTCCACTAGCAAGAGATGTTTCGATAATAGGTGATTTTAATAATTGGGATGTCACTAAACATAAAATGATGCGTATAGATCCTAATGGCATATTTGAAATATTTATTCCAGGGTTAACCGATTACGCAAATTATAAATTTCATTTTTTAAATGCTAAAAATCAATATGTTGATAAAAGTGACCCATATGCTTTCTTTAGTGAGTTACGCCCATTAACGGCTTCTCGTGTATTTGATTATACGGATTTTATTTGGCATGATCAAAAACATATGCGCCAACGCAATCGTTATTTTGATAGACCACTATCAATTTATGAATTACATTTAGGGTCTTGGCTTGGTCAAAAAGATAATCGCTTTTTATCTTACGAAGAGATCGCGGATTATCTTATTAAGTACTGCTTAGAAAATGGCTTTAACGCTATTGAAATAATGCCTGTTACTCAATATCCTTTTGATGGCTCTTGGGGTTATCAAGCAACTGGATTTTATTCGGTAGATTCTAGATATGGCAATCCAAAACAATTGATGTCATTTATTGATCGCATGCATTGTGCTGGTATTGCGGTAATACTAGATTTTGTCTTAGTGCATTTTGCTATTGATAATTATGGCTTAATTGAATTTGATGGAAGTCGAATGTATGAATATAATTCCGAAGAAAATGCTTTTTCGCAATGGGGTAGTGCTTTGTTTGATTTAGGTAAAGATCCGGTGCGTTCATTCTTGATGAGTGCTGTTAATTACTTTCTAACTAATTTCCATTTTGATGGTATTAGATTTGACGCTATTAGCAATGTTATTTATTGGCATGGGAATTCTAATAAAGGTGAGAATAGTGGTGCGATTGAATTCATTAAAAGATTAACAGGAAAGCTTCATTATGCTCATCCTAATGTTATTTTAATTGCGGAAGATTCATCGGCGTATAAAGGCGTTACTGCTCCATTAGAAAGTGGCGGATTAGGATTTGATTATAAATGGGATTTAGGATGGATGAATGATACTTTAAAATATTATTCTTTAGACCCGATTTATCGTAAGTATCATCATAATCTAATTACTTTCTCGATGGCTTACTTTTTCTCAGAACATTTTTTACTTCCTTTATCCCATGATGAAGTAGTACATGGAAAAGGAACTATCATTAATAAAATTAATGGCGATTATTATGAAAAGTTTGCTCAATTAAGAAATCTTTATACTTACATGTGGGCTCATCCGGGTAAAAAACTTAATTTTATGGGTAATGAACTTGCATCTTTCGATGAGTGGAATGAAAATAAGTCTTTACCATGGAACTTAAAAAGATATCCGGCTCATGATTCTATTAGTAGAATGATTCGTGATTTAAATCTTATCTATGCTCATGAAAAAGCAATGTACATGGATGAATATAATCCAAGTCGTTATGCTTGGACTTTAGTGGACAATAATGATCAAAGTGTTTTTGCTTTTATAAGAACTTATAACAATGATACATTATTATTTGTTTTCAATATGACACCGAATTATTATGAAGTATATGATATTCCGACTTATATTCCGGGAACTTATACAGAAATATTTAATAGTGATAAAGATGTTTATGGTGGCAAAAACCAATACAATGGTTTAAAATTAAAAACTAGTGTGGGAGGTCCAGAAGGTCGACCATATCACATTACAATAAAATTAGGTAGTTTTGCGGCAATGATATTTAAATGCGTTACCCGTAGAAGAAAGGTAGTTAATTAGTATGTTTAACAATGTAGAAGAATTTAAAGAAGAATTTCAAAGAAGATTACTAGATAAATATTGTGTGACAATCGATGAATCACATATATTCGAACGTTATGATATTTTAGGAGAAATGGTGCGCGACTACGCAAGTAGAGACTGGCGCAGCACTCGTGAAACAGTTTTAAGAACTGGTAAAAAACAACTTATATATTTCTCAATGGAATTCTTAATTGGTCGTTTATTAGTAAATAACTTACAAAATTTAGGAATTTATGAAGTTGTTAAAGATGGATTGAATGATTTAGGAATTAATATTCATGAATTAGAAGAGCAAGAAACGGATGCTGGACTTGGTAATGGTGGCTTAGGAAGACTTGCTGCTTGCTTTTTAGACTCCACAGCATCTTTAGGATATCCAGTTATTGGTAACTGTATCCGATATGAATATGGTTTCTTTAAACAAGTTATCATTGATGGAAAACAAGTAGAAGTTCCTGATCAATGGCTTGCTAAATCTAATGTTTGGGAAGTTAAAAAGCCTAAACATGCGGTTGAAGTAAAATTCTATGGACATCCAGAATGTTATTATGATGAAAAAGGTGAATTGCGTAATAGAACTGCAGATGCAATTGTTGTAAAAGCTATGCCTTATGACATTTCTGTTATCGGATATCGTAATAAAGTAGTTAATACATTACGTGTCTGGTCAGCGGAACCAAGCGATGAACATTTACCAATGGATGAAAAGTTTACTGATTATTTATCAGCTTTAAAAGAATTATGTCATGGATTATATCCAGATGATTCTACAGAACATGGACGTATTTTACGTTTAAGACAACAATATTTCCTTGTTTCAGCGGGATTACAATCCGCGATGCGTGAACATTTAAGACTTTATGGTACATTAGATAATTTTTATGAAAAATATAACTTCCAATTAAATGATACTCACCCAATTTTAGCTATTCCAGAAATGATGCGCTTATTAATGGATGAATATAATTATGGTTGGGATGATGCTTGGTATCAAGTAACTCACGCTATGGCATATACAAATCATACTGTTATGGCGGAAGCTTTAGAAAAATGGCCAATAAATTATGTACAACATTTAATTCCACGTTGCTATATGATTATTGAAGAAATTAATCGTCGCTTTATGATTCGTTTAA
>CAKPJO010000089.1 GCA_934162685.1 uncultured Bacilli bacterium
ATGTTACGGAAACTTGTTTTATAAGCTTGGTAAGATTGGGCAATTTCATTTAATCTTTCTACACGTAAAGCCATAATAGCGGCTTCATTTTCCAAACGCTTATATTGCAAAATGTTTTCTTGCATTGAGTCAATGTTAATGTTTGCTTGTGCGTCACATACATATTCAGTAATAAATGTTGTAATATCCGTAATTGGAGTAAATGATACTGCTTTTTTGAAAAGTGAAAAATATTTGTCTTTAATATTTCCAAATTTTTTCTTTAATAAATCTTGATATTGCTTGTTGGTATCAACAAATTTGTATCGGCCATCGTATTCGCTAGCAAAATAATTAGCAAGTGCTTTATAATCCATTGGAATGTTATCTTTAATAAATTCATTTTCTGGAATTTTATCTTCTAAGCAGAAATAACGATGTTCTTCGCTACCATCATCAAATGAATCAAAAACGCATCCCATCACAAATGACTTATCGTTTAAATCATCATAAAATTCAAGGGCGATATACGAAGTAAAACGTCCTTCACGTAAATATTTAAATCCGCCATCTTCAGCGTCACCTAATTCACCACGTAAATATCCTTTTAAAGTACGTGATGATTTTTCACTAGCGGCTTTGTTAAAGAATCGACCTGATGTATCACCAAGTAAAACTACTTGTAAAGCATCTATTAATGTTGATTTACCAGAAGCATTAAGTCCAGTAAGGAATACAATTGGTTCAACGTTTATAGTTTCATTCCAGAAATAGTGCCAGTTGATAATTTTTACTTTTTTAAGCGTCTTCATCTTCTTCACCTACTTTCATTTTTTCTAAAGCTTCAGACATTGCTTTGATTTTTTGATTATCAACAGCAAAGATGATACTTGGCAAAATGTAAAAGGCCACATTGCCTTCATCATAAGATCCACTAACTTTAGCAATAATATTATGATTTGCCAAAAAGCGAAGCGATTTAGCAAATAAACGTCCACTCATTCTTTTACCTGTCATTGTAATGCCATGATCAATCATAGTTTTTAACAATGTTGGTGTGGTTATATAGATAGATTCACCAGTTTGGCTTGATTCGTTCTTTTCTGTTTCATAAATAAGACGCAAAACAAATAACAATAAAGATGTTTCACGATCCATTCTTAAACGATTTTGTTCATTAGTATTATAAAGAGCAATAACACCATTTAAAACGTCTTTTTCCATCATCCAACCAGTGTACTTTAAATAATCACTAATTAAATCAAAATATCTTTCAATAAAACGATAATCTGGATTAATACGCATAGTTTTCTCTTTAGAATCAAAAACATCACGTACAACAAACGACTTTAGTAACAATGTATTAACAACTCGAGCAAATTCATTTTGTTCGCCATTAGTAAGCTTTTCAAATTCATTTTCAAACATTATTTACTTTTCTCCCTTCGTCTAAAAATAAGTTTTGGTAAAATATATCCTTGTGATGTAATATACCCTTCTTCTTCAATGTTTACATCATAGAAGCTATTTTCATCATTTTTCTTTAACGTAGCTAATATTAGCAAGATAAATGCATCATAGTCTGGAAGACGGATTTCTTCGGCACGAAGTTCATCAGAGTCTCCAAATGCCATTTCCATAAATTCAAGAACACGGGCATCTGTAAATGTATTACGTGTTTGATCAAGGAAGTTTTGCATAATCAAATCGCCAGCTTCTTCAAAATTGTTAACAATAGGAAGTGGTTCACCAATTTGACGATATTGACGAACTATCGGTAAGGTAACTGACTCAGGGTCAAGATATCCTTGTTCGTGGAACATCATTGCATCTTGCATAGAAGTTAAGATCATTCTTAGATCTTTTGATCCCTCACCGTTATTAGCTTTAGCATTCGCGCGAGCATATGCTTTAAAGATAGTTTCAAGATGTCCTTTGATAGTTTTATCATTGTTATTAAAATATATAATTTTGGAAGCACTAGACTTTGTATACTCACTATGACTTTCATCAATTTCGTTAATCATTGAATTAAGTTGTTCATACATATCTTGGATATAAGTAATTTTATTAATCAAATCAGCTTCGGCGCTAGCATGATCACGATCTTTTCGCCAAAGCAATGATTGAGCAATTAAAGCCTCACGAGTTTTCTCATCACGTAGCCACTTTTGTAAAATATTTATAATTGGTCTTTTGAATCTTGTAACAGAGTCAAATGTTTTTAGCGGATGATAAAGTCGATCAGAAATTTTTACTTTGTAATCATCAAAATGGTTTTTTAAGACATCATTGGTAGTAAACAAATTTGCCAAGCGATGTTGATAAATTTTAATTTGGTGACCAAGTGTAACTAATTCAATACGTAGTTTCTTAGTATTTTCAAAAGCACGTAACAAAGTAGCATACATTAAATCATCTGGTTCATCATCTTCTAGTTTTAATTCACTATAAGTGGAATGGACAAGTGAGTTATAAGCCACTTCGCTTTCATTGCATATTTCTTTTATAGCGGTAAGAATTTTTATCGTATACGTAGGAAGAATTATATATTCTTCAAACGTTTCATTATTCATTTGTATATCAATCCAACCAGTTTCTTCAAGACGGCGGAGAATAAACGCAACACGATTAGGCAAAGAAGGATTAACTAAAGTATCATCGCCCTCTTCACTTTCTAAATCAAGACTCATAACGGCATCAGTTGCTGTTTCTTTAAGAATGCGTAAAAAATCTTGCTTCTTTATTGACATTTCTTCAGATTCTAGACTTTGAAATAAAACATTCAAAGCCATCGCATAAACGTCTTTATTTTTACTAGATAGGATTGAGAAAAAATTATCTGGAATTGTATCAAATAATCGCATGTATTCTCCTCCTAAACACTATTATGATTTTATCATAATTTAAAGTCCTTTGTAAATAATATTTACAAGCAATATCAATATATTTTTTATTTTTATTAGTTTCATTTATGTGCTATAATACTGGCGGTGATTTTTATGATAATTTATCCAAATATGAAAAAAACTTTGTTCTATTTCTTTTTGATTTCTGTTCTTGTTTTATTTTTATTCTATCTAACTATCGATGGTTCATTTACTTTTCCTTTTCCAACAAAAGACTACATCTTCTTTGCTGGTTGGTTAGCCATTACGTTAGTGTACTTTTTTATAACTCTAAAAATGAGTTATTATCGTCTTGAGAAAAAAGGCTTATATCAAAAGCGTATGACTAAAGAATATTTTTACGATTATAAAGAAATTATTTATATTGATGAAGAATGGTCTAGAAAGAACAAAATTCTTTTGTTTGTAACAAACCGCGGACACGCTATATATCTTATTCTTGATAAAAAGCAAACATTGCTAGATGAGATGTTAAAAAGATGTCCAAATCTTGTAAGTAAAGACGAAACAAAAGCACGTTTTCCAAACGTTAAAATATAATTTTTATGAGTTTAGAAAAAATTTATTTATTTTTTTCAAAAAGTCATTGCAAAATGTTATTAAAGTGTGTTATCATACAAAAGCATTGTGAAATGTTAAGGGAGGTATGTAAAAAATGTCAAGAGTTTGCCCAGTATCAGGTAAAGCACCTTTAAGCGGTAACAAACGCTCTCACTCCTTAAGAGCAACTCCGCGTAGATGGAATGTCAACTTACAACCATATAAGGTCGTCGTTGACGGACGTGTTCAAACAGTTAGAATGTCCGCACGTGCTTATAGAACCCTTAATAAATCTGCTAAGGGAGAATAATAAAAAATCACCTATATGGTGATTTTTTTATTACTTTTATTTTTACATTAATATAGTTACTAAAACAATTATTAAATCAAAAACAATGGCTAAAGCAATAAACATCCATTCATATAAGGCTAGAGTAAGAATCTCCGGCCTTTTTAATTCCACTTTACCATTTTCTTCAACTTTATTCATGAACATCCATTTATATAATTTTGGATTAGCGCATAATCCTAAAATAATTAAAGCTATTATCAAACAAATTATTCCTAATACTATCGGATATTCATTAGATGAAACAAAGAAAACATAATAAGCAAGAAGAATATAGTTTAAGAAAGTTAATCCAAAACTAATAACCGCTAATGCCATATGCAATGATGCACGGCGCATATCAATAAAAAACAACAGCATATTATCAATGGCATTAAGAATCATAATTCCTACAATTACACTTAGTATTGAAGCAAAAGTTATATCAAATGCGTTGATAGCAAATAGCGACATTGCCAAGGCGAAAAACAGTGACATAAATCGCACGTTCCAATTATATTTAGCATTTATTTGATTTTGCATTTCGTAAGGAAACATTGATTTTATCTTAAATTTTTCTTTTTTTGATTCATAATAATTACTTCTTCCTATGTTAAATAAAATAGTAAAGATAATACTAGCCACGATAACACTAGGAATCATAATTTCAATTTTCATTGCTTTCACCAAACTTTCTTATAACAATTACACTACCACTTTCAACTCTTAATAAAGCAATACGTTGAAAAAACTTTATATCTTTTAAAATACTTTTAGATGTATCAAGCTTATATTCATTAATTTTTTCTACAGTATAATCTAAACTAATAATCGCTTCAGCAAAGGGACAAATTGAAAACGACGCAAATGCATCTTTATTTAATATATATGTACCTTGTTCAAAATATTGTAACGACTCATTTTCATCTTCAAATTCTATTCTTAAATAATGATATTTTTTCAAAATATTAATAGTAATAAAAATATTTTCTATACTCATATGAATATTAGTCAAAAAAGAAATTTCATCAAATCCTTTATGATATAAATAGTTAATGACTTTGTCATATCTATTTTCATTACTATTTTTAGAAGATAAGATAACACGATGTGGATCATCGATTGTAACTACGTCCTCATCATCTATTTTAAAATCTGAAAAGCGAGCATCTGTTTTCACTTCATTATTGTGGCTAGCAATAACAAGATATGGATAACCACTATATTTCTGGATTTGCTTATATGATGTGTCATCACATATAACTATGGCTTTACGCATCTTTATTCACCTTTTAAGCAATTTATTCTTTGCTTAGTATCAGTTTTATTAAATAAATAAGAACCCGCTACTAACACATCCACACCGGCTTCGCGGCTTATTTTAGCTGTTACCTCATTAATACCACCATCTATTTCAATAAGCGTATTTAAATGGTTATCATCAATATATTTACGTAATTGTTTTATTTTATCAATGCTTTCATTAATAAAAGATTGTCCACCGAATCCTGGTTCAACAGACATAACTAATATCAAATCAACCTTGTCTAAATATTTTAAAACATCATTAACACTTGTTTTAGGTTTAATCGATAATCCAACTTTGCCGCCACTACTTCTTATAGCATTTATAACATTTAAAATTTCATTTTCTTTAACCGCTTCATAATGGAATGTGACTAAATCAGCACCATTTTTTACAAATTGTGGTCCATATGTTAATGGATCATCAATCATAATATGAACATCATTAAATAAACTAGTAGTTTTAGCAATTGATTTTAATACTGGCATTCCAAAAGATATGTTAGGAACAAAATGACCATCCATAACATCAAAATGAATCCATTCGGCACCACTAGATTCCATTAATTTTAATTCTTTTTCAAGATTATTAAAATCAGCGGATAAAATTGAAGGTGAAACAATAATTTTTTTCATATTAATATCGATCCTTTCGACAAATTAGTTCATTTGATATTTTCAAATAATTTTCATAACTATCTTTTGAAATTACGCCCATACTTATCGCATTTTTTACTTCACAATCTATTTCATGGTTATGCAAGCAATTATTAAATTTACACTTTTCATATAAACGTTCAAATCCTGGGAAGCATTTAGCTAAATCTTCTTTAAAGAATGGCAGTTCAAGAGAAGAAAAGCCAGGAGTATCAGCAATAAATCCGTCGTTATGATGAATTAATATCACTTCTTTTGTTTGATGTTTTCCTCTTCCTAAAGCGCTAGAATATTCTCCTATTTCGCGTTTAGATTCAGGAATTATCTCATTAAGTAAACTTGATTTTCCGACTCCGGTTTGTCCCATTAGAGCAATAACTTTACCAGAAAATAACTTTTTAATATCTTCTAAACCTTCTTTTGTAACATTAGAATAGCATATAACATTAACGCCAATTTTTTCTAAAGAGTTCTTTTTACTTTCCAAATCTATCAAATCAACATTTTTATCCATCTTGCTAATTATTACATTAGCATGTATCTTGAAGTAATTAGCGTAGCTAATAAACTTATCAATTAGTAAAGAAGAAAAAGCTGGTTCACTTTTAGACATCACAATTGCTAATTCATCAACATTAGCAATATTAGGTCTGATTAGATAGTTTTTTCTTT
>CAKPJO010000090.1 GCA_934162685.1 uncultured Bacilli bacterium
TGAAAACCATGTTTTTCACATATTTGTTTTTTAATTTCATCACGCTTTTTAATTTCTTCGTCTAAATAATGCTCAGGCCCATTAAGCTCAACAGCTAAAATAGGCTTTTTCTTATCAGAAAAAGTTCTTTCGAATATTACTAAATCAAATCTTCCTTTATAAAATAATGATTCCTCATTACCTAGGTTTTTAAAGCATGAATCAATTGCTACTTCCGATTCAATGAAACAGTTAGGGTTAATAACAGATAATATTTGGCTAATAGTTTTTTGTAGGTCTTCTTCGCTTTGTGAACTAATATGTTTTGTACCTAAAGCAATTGAAGAAGGTGAAACATTTTGTACCTTACATTCACCATTGTTAAAGACATAATTACTTAGTTCTTTAATATTATCATTACCGTTATTAGTGGATAATTGATCTATTTTATCTTTATTAGCAATCATTATAAATTTATCTTTGGCTCTAGACATTGCGACATTAATTAACTCTTTATTGTTTTTGAGCCAATTATAAGTGCCTTGCGAAGTTTTATTAGTAATTGCTGTGGAAAATAATATTACATTTTGTTGGTCGCCTTGAAAAGCATGTACTGTCCCAACAGGAACATCAATATTATTATTGCTAAGATAAAATTCAATACATTCCTTTTGTCTTACGAATGGAGTAATAACTCCAACGTGCTCATCAGGATGATTCTTAATATAATCTACGATTAACTTAGCTTCTACTTCGGATATGTTTTTCTCATTGGAGTTTTCTTGGTGCTTAGATGTATTAAAGTATTCTAAAGGCTTGTCGTTATTGCTTTTACTCTTACAAACAAGCATATTGTTATAATATTTTTGATTAGAAAATTGTATTATTTTTTTATTGCAGCGATAATGATCACGTAGTAGCGCTTCATTATTAGAAACATCTATTTTTGTATATGCTGTATAAATAGAATTTTTGATGTAATCATATTCTTCCGGGATATTATACTTAGCACGTAATTTTTTATTAATATTTTCATCAAGTAGTATTACAGGACTTAATTGTTGAGCATCGCCAACAAGCATGATTTGATTACCTCTAGAAATAGGAATTAAGGCATTAGTAATATTACATTGAGCAGCTTCATCCATCATAACTATATCAAAATGTTTTCCAGCTTCTCCTAAATATGTGCATGATAAGTTTGTGGATATTATAACTGGAAATATTTCAAGAAATAATTGTAAATTTTCATTTTTAGATAGAAATTGACGGAGATCTTTAGCTCTTTCTTTTTTATTTTCTTCAGTGACATCTTTAATAATATTATATATAGCGGCATATTTTTCTTTTTTTAATTTTTGTAATCGTCCGGCAGTTTCAAAATGAATAGCGATGAAGAGTTGACGATGATTAATATTCATATATTTAGTTAAATCTTCATCTAAACTTTCGTATTGTTGAGCATCTTTTTTTAACGTATCAATTTGCGAATCAACAGTAAGTCGCATAAATTGATTATCGAATTTATATTTATTTTTAATATTTTCTAAAACTTCAAGACGATTATTAATTGATACTTTTTTATCATGTTTATCTAGTAATTCGACTAGATTTTTCATTGCTGATTTACGTTCTTCTTTTATTGCTTTAATTTGATTTTCTCTTACATCTAGTTTACTAGCAAAGTCATACATGCTTTTAATTTTAAGTACAGCATTTTCAATGTTATCAATGCTTCCTAATCTAATAGATGGAAATAATAAATCATATTTATCATTATATTTTAAAGATGTAATGGCATTATAAACGCCATCCATTGGGATATTATTATTTGATGTCACTAAAACAGTTTTATTATTGAATATAGCGGTAAAAATGGCATTTAATATTGTTTGTGTTTTACCTGTTCCTGGTGGGCCCTGAATATATGAGGCTGGTGATTTCATAGCAATGTTTATTGCTTTAATTTGGTCAATATTATATAAGTCATTAACAGTAAAAATTGGATAGTTGTTTTTTCTTGCTAATCTTACATCTGGCTCATCTAGAAATACTTTGAGTGGCAAAGGAATTTCTTCCTCATTATTAATAACTTTTTTAATGTTATTTAGTTCGTAATCAATGTCAATTGCTAGTTTTGTTTCAAGAGTTAAAATATATGGATTATCGTCTGGTAATATTGCACTTTTATAAGAATAATCATCAATGTTATTATTATACTCACGAATAACTTGTTTTATTTCGTTTATATTATTATAGAAATTATCTAGTAAATATTGTTTATCTTCAGGAATAAACTTATTGATTGATGCACGTGTTTTAACATCTCCAGCGCTATCTAAAATAAATTCTTTATTAATAAGAACTTCTTCATCAGGAATAAGACACTTGTTTTCAATATCAAATCTTAAATTACGATAAGCTAAAATATATTTTTTTTTTTAACTGGAATAGAAAGTATATTAACACAAAGTCTTCTTTCTAATTTTTCTAAATTTAATTCACGCTTTTTTTCTTTTCTTTCTTTTTTATAAAATGACTCATTCGCTAGTGCTTTGAATTGTTCATCACTTAACTTATAAATTCCATCTTTTAATAATGTATCATCATCAATTCCTTTAATAAGAGTAAATTTGCTTATATATGGTGTAGAGTCTAATTTGAAGCAAGCGTCGTAATAATCAATTAAATCATCTTTTGAAATAGATAAACGGAACATAGAACTTATAAATGCTGGATCATTAACAAATTTTAAAAGATTATCAGGAGTTTTATGAATGGTGGTATCATCATATTCTGCAGATACAATTTTATCAAAATATATATAATAGTCTTTTTGTACTTTATCACTATACATTAAATTAAATGCATCGCATTTTAGCATTCTTTTTTCTTCATCGATATAGTTTATACCAATCATAAATTTGGTGATTTCATTATCTTTTTTGTATTCGATTTTACACCAATAACTATTACATATGGCTTTTAATAAGATTTTTCCGATATCTAACATACTAAGCCCTCCGAAAAGCTTTTAAAATGTTGCATTTTTTATATAATAACATTTTTAACTTATAATAAAAAGTGTGCATTTTATGCTAAAAATTATGGCTTTTATATTGGAAATAAAAAACTATTACAAAATTAATGTATTTTATAATTTAATAAGAAAAACACACTTTTTTTAAAGTTCATTTATTAATAAAACTATAATAACAAGTATAAAAAAAGTAGTTGACGAACAGAAATTAACGTATATCAACTACATTTATTATTCTAACCTTTTTTCACTAAATGTCAAATGTTTAAAATGCTCTATAACCATATTTTATTAGCAAATCAGTTACTTTTCTTTTGAATTCTCTTTCATCAGTTTTATCATCTAATTTATAATCAAAACTTGCTCCATTATAATTAGCGTAACTATGTATGTCTTTAGCGCCAGAACTAGATAAAATACCTTTAATTTCTTCTTCTGGCTTTGGACAAGCAAAAATACATTTTATTTCTAATTGCCCTAAGCAATTTGTTTTAATATCGATATTAGTGGCTCCTAATTTTTCTAAACTTGTTTTAATGTTTTCTTCGCCTTTTTTAAATTCAACATGAATATTTGAGTATTTCATAAATTTGCTCTCCTTTATTCCACACTCAAATAATAGCAATATGCATGTACTAAAAATGGTACATATAAAAACACTAAATTTAATTCTAGTGTTAAGTATGATTATTGATATTTATCTAATGCTTTTTTAAGTCCATCTTTTACCTTATTAACTAATGATTCTGGTGATATGACTTTCATTACACTAGAATATTGCATTATCCAATAATATAAGGCATTTTCATTACATTTAATTGAAGCATGTAATTTATCATTATCATTTATTATTTTAGCATTTTCTCCAAACCAATCTTTTACATATAATATTGCTGATTCATTTTCTAATTCGATTTTAGCATCAACAATATTTCCTCCAAACATATAAATGTTTTCATTCATATATTCGGTGATTGAAAAATTATTAGGAGCATCTTTTAAATCATTAATATTTTTAATATTCCAATCTTCTTTGATTTCAATATTCATCATATATTCAATTCTAAATGTTTGTAATGGACTATATTTTTCACGGTAATTACATAATAAATAATATCTTCCATAGTTATTTATTAAATAATATGGGGATACAATAAATTGATATCCATTCATCCTAGTTGTAGGATTACCATTTTTATCATAAGCTAAATATTGAAAGCCAATTCTTTTCCCTTTATTAATTGCTTCATGAATTATAGAAATATTATATAAAACATCTTTATTATTAGTTCTACTTATTTTTTCAGACTTAAAGATATAAGAATAATCATTTTTTTGATATTTAGAAAAACAACTTGATATGGATTCTGCGATTTTTTTTGCTTGCTTTCCATTTATACTTGGACTAGAAAATATTGCATCAATTAAAAATGATGCCTCAGTTGGATCAAATGTTCGAGATAATAAAGCAAAGCCGCCTTTACTTCCTTTATCTATATCATAATTTAATTCTTCTAAAAGCGATAAAGATGAAGCAATACTTTTTCTTTCTAATTCAATTTGATAATTTTTATAAATTAAATCAATAATATCTTTTTGTGTTAAATAATGATTTTCATCTGAATATTCTTTTAATACTTCTAGTACTAGTAATATTGATGCTTTTTTGTTTTCAATCATAATAGGGGCTCCTCGATAGTTAATTGTAACATAAAAACAAAATGTTAGAATAAATAGTTAAAAAGTTGAGCTGATTTTGTAACTGATTTTAATTAAAAAAAGGAAAATTTGTCTCATATTAATATAATCGCTTTATTTTATATAGATAATTTGTAAATTATGTTAAAATGATAAAGTGAATCGGAGATAATGAATATGGAAAAGACTATAAAAAATTTTGTTGATAGCAAAGAAAATGGACTTATGCTATTAAATTTACCAACTGGCTTTGGAAAAACAACAAGTGTTGTTAAATTTATTAAATCATATTTAGAAGATAAGAATTCTAATATTAAAAAAATATATTTTGTTGCGAATTTAAAGAATAATTTGCCAATTGAGCAATTACAACAAGCTTTAGGTAATGACTATGATAAATATTGTTTGCTTCTAAAACCATACTGGGAATCAGTTGTTGATAATTTTAACAAAGTCAATATTAACACTACTGAGATAACAAAGTCAGATGAATATAACACGCTGAAACAAGATATAGAAACTTTAAAAATGCTAGAATCAAACAGTGAAAAAATAAATAAAAATAATGATGAAATAAAAAACGAAGAAATAACTAAAAATTCTCAATTAAAAAATGCAATTGCCTCTTATAAAAATAAAATAGAAAATGATTCCGAGCCAAAATTTAGAAAATTTCTTAAAAAGACTTACTTTTATAATAAGCCATCATATGAAAAAGAGAAAATATTAAAAAAAGAAAAATGGATATCCGAATTGTATTCACAAGTCAGAATAAAAGATGACGATATAAAAGTAGTTGTCACTACTACAAATAAATTTTTTAGTCCAACTGATATATTTTGTAGAATGCCATTTTATTTATATAATGAAGATAAATTGACTAAAAACACAATTACTTTTATTGATGAATTTGATACTACAAAAAATGTTTTACTAAATCAAATTATTAGTGATGGTTTAAAGTATGAAATTGATATATTTTCGCTATTTTTAGATATATATAATTCATTGACTAATCTCAACTTCCCAAATGAATTAAAAAAATCAAGTAAATATAGAGTAAAAAAGATTGAAGAAGGCAAGTGGGACAAAATTGAAGATTTAATTGATGAATTGAAAACACAATTTAAAAATTTATATAATACACATAAACTTAATTTGCTTTTTAAAAGTAAAAATTTGAATAAAAAGAAAGCATTTATATTTAATGATGGTTATTCATTAAATATTTATAACGATAAATCTAAAATGATATTAATTAGTAAATTTAATGAAGATGAAAATAATATGTCTATAATGGCAGAAAAAAAGAAAATTAAATCTTATGATGGAATAAAATTTGATACCATTTTATATGAAGTAAATAAAGCTATTAGCTCATTTATTAGAAAAGTTGCATATATGTCTAGAAATTATATGGAATACAAAAATGAAAAAAACATAGGGCAAGAAGCAAAATATACGTTTGATGAAGCCACTTTTACTATACTTTCGGCATTTAACATACCATCAGAATTTAGACAATATCTTTTAGAAAAAGTAGTAATAGCAGATGTAAATTATAAGATAGGTAACAAATA
>CAKPJO010000091.1 GCA_934162685.1 uncultured Bacilli bacterium
GTATTCGTCAAATTGAAGCTAAGGCTATTAGAAAATTACGTCACCCAACTAGAGCAAAACGCTTTGGTGATTATCGCGATTCTAAATAATATTTTTATCTAAACGATTAGTGTAATATATAGTTTAGCTATTATGTTTAATTAGCTAATAATTAAATTTAAGTTATAAAAAATAACTAATATGTTTTTAGCTAATTGTTTCAAAATTTAGCAAAGATATTCGATAATCTTTGCCTTTTGTTATTAAGACTATTCCTAAAATAAGATTAATTTTAAGCAAATAAGTGATAATAAAAGGAGAATTAAATTGTGGTAAATAAGGATGAAACAAAAAAAGAAAATTTAGAAACTTTTGATCAAGTCAAAGAAAGATTATTAAAAAAAGGCCAAGAAGAAGGTAGCCTTGACCAAAAAGAAATATTTGATGCGATTAGTTATTTTGATTTATCTGATAGTGATATTGAAAATTTATTAGAATATTTTGAAGATAATAATATTGAAATTATCGATCATAGTGATGATATTGATGATGTAATAGATGAAAAAAAAGATCCAGATGATGCTTCAATCATGGATTCTGATTTATTTAATGAAGATGACTATTTAAACGATAAATGTGATGACTCTGACGAAGAACCATTAAATAACGAACCAGTAAATTCTAATGCGCAAGTTAAAGATATTGTTAATTTATATTTAAAAGACGTCGGAAAAGTAAAATTACTTGGCGATGAAGAACTAGAAGTTGCTAAGCGTTCAGCGGAAGGTGATGAAGAAGCTAAAAATCTTTTAATTACCGCAAATTTAAGACTTGTTGTTAGTATTGCTAAGAATTATGTTGGACGTGGTATGTCTTTAGCGGATTTAATCCAAGAAGGTAATATGGGATTAATGAAAGCTGTTGAAAAATTTGATTATACTAAAGGCTTTAAGTTTTCTACCTATGCAACTTGGTGGATTAGACAAGCGATAGAACGCGCAATCGCGGATAAATCACGTACTATTAGAATCCCAGTACATATGGTCGAAACTATTAATAAAATGACAAAAGCGCAACGTCAATTAACTCAAGAACTAGGTCGTGAACCAACTGCAGAAGAAATTTCTGAACGTTTGAATGGGTCTTTAACTCCTGAACAAGTTCAAGATAATCTTAATTTTTCTCTTGAACCAGTTTCACTTGAAAAAAGTATTAACGACAAAGATGATACAAGTTTAGAAGATTTTATCGAAGACAAAGACAACGAAACACCAACAGAATATGCCGATAATCAATCTTTAAAAGATCAATTATATGCTTCAATGAAAATCTTAAGTGACCGAGAACAAAGAGTATTACGTTTACGTTATGGACTTGATGATAATAAGCCACGTACTTTAGAAGAAGTGGGACGTGAATTTGGCGTTACGCGTGAACGTATTCGTCAAATTGAAGCTAAAGCAATTAGAAAATTACGTAATTCAGCACGTGCAGAACATTTTAAGGTAAATTAGGAGTAAAAATTATGAGTTTATCAAAACGCTTGAATGCTATTTATAATTTAGTAGATCAAGGCTCTTTTTTAGCGGATATTGGCGCTGATCATGGTCAATTAGTTATTGAATTATATCGTAATAAAAAATGTAATAAACTATTTTGTAATGATAATAAAGTGGGTCCATATACTATTTTAAAATCCAATGTAAGAAAAGTAAGTGAAGATATTGAAGTTTCGTTATCTTCTGGAATTGAGGCTTTACCTAATTATGTTAATACTCTAGTTATCGCGGGTATGGGTGGCGATTTAATTATTGATATATTAAATAAAGATAAAGAAAAATTAATTAATATTTCCACAATGATTTTAGCTCCTAATACTAATGCTAGTTTAGTGCGTAAATATGTTCATGAGCTAGGTTATAAAATTACTAATGAAATTGTGATATTTGAAAAACACTATTATCAAATTATTCGTTTTGATAAAGGTGAAGCAAATTATACTAAAAATGATTATTTATTTGGGCCGATTTTACGCGTTGAAAAAAGTAAAGAATTTTTAAGTATGTTAGATTTTGAAAAATCTAAATTAGAACGCTTATTCAAAGAGAACTTAAACGAAGAAAAAATAAAAGAAATTGAAGAAAAAATCAAGGAGATTAATAACTATGAAAACTAGGTCCATGCTTATTAAATTATCAAAACAATTTCCGAAAAAAATTGCTAAAAAGAATCATGATTTTGTGGGATTGATGGTTGGAAAAATGCCTATCGAGGTTAATAAAGTCTTATTATGCCTGGATTTTGATAATCAAATACTTGACGAAGCTTTAAAAATAAAACCCGATTTAATTATTACCCACCATCCATTCTTTTTTGGCTCAAAAGCAAAAATATTACGCTTTAATGAACAAAAGCGTTTAATTCATGATACTTTAATTAAAAATAATATTGCCTTATATTCCATGCACACTAATTTTGATGAAGGAAAAGGCGGCATGAATGATGCACTTGCTAACCTATTAGATTTACATGATGTTTATGCCCCTAACTTAGAACCAATGATGCGTATTGGCATGTTAACGAATCCAATGTGTATCGAAGAATTTGCTAAATATGCCAAAAATAGTCTCAATGTTGATTATGCATTATTAGTAAAAGGAAACGATAACTTAATTCAAAAAGTCGCTGTTATTGGTGGAGGCGGATCTAGAAGACACGAAATCGCCCAAAATGAAGGCGCAGATATTTACATTTCAGGAGATGCTCCACATTATGTACGCCGCGACATTATTCTTAATAATTTTAATTATTTAGACGTTCCTCATGAAGTAGAAAGAGCGTTTATGCCTACTATGAAAGAAATTCTAAAAAAAATGGATTCAAATATGGAAATTGCCATTTTGGATCACGAAGTAATGCCGAAAGTTATAGATTAAGCAAATAATTTTTTATATTTTCTAAAACAATTATAGGAGTGGAAGCTCCGCCCACAATAGTGGCATATTTAAATTTAGTTAAATCGCAGTCAGTAATATCATTGACTGTTTTTATTTGCTTAATATGTTTACTTGGATATAAACTTTTAGCTATTTCATATAATTTGCTCGTATTAGACGATAAATTAGAGCCTACAACGAATATTAAATCACAATTGGGATTAATAGTTTTTAAAGCACTTTGACGCTCATAAGTGGCATTACAAACAGATTTAGCAAAATGAGCATTAGGAAAGTGATTAAATATATCTTTCTTTATATTTTCTAATTCTAAAATTGATAATGTAGTTTGGCAAAAAATAGTAGGGGCCTCTCCTTTAATTTTTTCATAATTTAAACCACTATTTATATCATATAAATTAATTTTAGGTGATATAAGTAAAGTTGATTCAGTTTCTGGATGATTTCTTTTTCCAATGAAAATAACGCTTTCATTATTAGCAAGTGCTTTTTTAATCATCATATGATTAGCTTTAACAAAAGGACATGTAGTATCAATGGTGATTAATCCTTTATTTTGCGCTAAAACGTCAAGTCTAGCGTCATGACCATGGGCTGTAAATATTACAATTCCTTTATCAATTTCATTTATTGCCTCATTTGGACTTTTATTAGTGATAGTTACAATATTTAATTGATCTAGTTCTTTAATAACTTCTTCATTATGCACAAGCATCCCTAATACGTAAATAGGAACATCTTTATATTCATTTCTAATACTTTTAACTTTGTTAATAGCGCTATTAACACCATGGCAACAACCAGATGGAGATAAAATTTCTACTTTCATAAAATCACCATCACTAGTATATCATAGATTAGAAAAATGGTCTATTTGGGGAATTTTGCTCTTTGAATTCGTGTGTTGAATTAGGTTCGGATTTATTCTTTTTTTCATTAGGAGTTATAATTTCAGGATTATCTATTATCTCGGTTTCAACTTTTTTATTATTAGTTTTAAATAGTTTAGAAGTAATTCCTTTTGTAATTCCCTTCAAACCACCAAATAAAGGCTTAACTTGTGTGTATAATGGAATTGCGGTTGCAACTGTGGATATTACTTCTTGCGTACCGTTTAAGAATTTTGAAAACGTTAATTTAGGCATAGATATAGATCTAGATGGTACTTTAATCGGCATTTTTGATCTAGGAGTATTAATAGGTTGATTAAACATACGATTATTATTAAATTGATTATTATATGGATTAGTTTGATAAAGACTATAATAATTACCGTAATTATCATATTGATTTCTTAACATAATCTCACCTCTATATAGAATATGTAAAAAGCCTAAATTTGTTAATTTAATTTAATAAATTAAAAAAAATGTGTATAATTAACAAGGGAGTTGATATTATGGCATCATTTAAGAGTTTTGCATTAAGTCCAAAGATGATTTCTTGCATTGAAAAAATTGGCTACAAAGAGCCATCAAAAGTACAAGAATTAGTTATTCCAGCCGCCTTAAGAAAAGAATCGATGGTAGTTACTTCGGAAACTGGTTCAGGAAAAACGCATGCTTTCTTAATTCCAATTGTTAATAATATTGTGATTACTTCACATAGTGTACAAGCAATCATTGTTTCACCAACCCGTGAACTTGCAAGACAAACATATGATTTTGCAAAAGAGTTTTGTGATACTTTTAAAGGGCTACGTGTACAACTATTTTCTTCACAAGTAGAAAAGAATCGTAATGTTAATAAGTTAAATAATACTCCGCATATCATCATTGCAACACCTGGTCGTTTATTAGATTTAGGCTTAGATGATAAAAATATTAATTTATCTACCGCTCAATATGTGGTTCTTGATGAAGCAGATATGCTCATGGATATGGGATTTTTTGATGATATCAATAAATTGTTAGAGCATTTAGATTCCGCTGCTAAAATGGTGTTTTCGGCAACAATAAACCCAAAACTATCACGCATTATTGAAAAATATATTGGAGCAGAACATGTCATTACTTTAGAAAACTTAACTAACAATAAAGTAAGTCATTACGCAATTGATATTAGACATCAAGGAAAAAAAGAAGCCCTATCTTCATTTATTAATGTTGTTAATCCATATTTCTTACTTGTTTTTGCTTCTAAAAAAGAAGATGTTAATGATTTGTATTTTTATTTAAAAAATAATGGATACAATGTTGGCGTTATTCACGGCGATTTAGAAAAACGTGAACGTAAAAATATGATGAAACGTATTAAAAATCTCGAATTCCAAATTGTCGTATGTTCTGATATGGCCGCGAGAGGAATTGATATTGAAAATGTTAGTGACGTTTTAAATGTTGATTTACCAAAGGATTTATCATTCTATTTCCATCGTGCCGGAAGAACTGGTAGATTTTATAAAGATGGTAAGTGTTATACTTTCTATGATGATGATAAATGTGATGATATTTTAAAACTTGAGCAACAAGGTGTAAGTTTTAATTATTTGGTATTAAAGAATAATGAACTTAAAGAAGGTAAAGCACCAAATTATAAAAAAGAATTCCGTAAAAAGAAAGATTTAGAATTAGAAAAAGATATTAAACGTGCGGTTATTGAAACGAAAAGAAATACTGTAAAACCAGGATATAAAAAAGCAGTTAAAAACGCTGTTGAAAAAGTTAAAAGAAAACATCATCGTAAGATGATTAAAGACAATATTCGTAAGCAACGCGTAGAACGTTATAGAAGTGAGGCAAGAAATAATGGAAGATAAATTAATTATTGGAAGTCACGTTAATGATAATGCACCGGATTTTGTTTTAGGTTCGGTTAAAGAAGCACTAAGTTATGACGCAAATGCGCTTATGTTTTATACTGGGGCTCCACAAAATTCATTTCGTCGTCCTGTTAGTGAATTAAAAGGAATAGAAGCCCAAGAACTTCTTAAAAGTGCGGGAATAAGTATTAGCAACGTTGTTGTTCACGCTCCATATTTTATTAATCTTGCTAATTCTATTAAGCCAGAATTATTTGAATTTTCTTTAAAATCATTAATTGATGAAATAAATCGTGTTGATGCTTTAGGCTTTTATAAATTAGTACTTCATCCAGGATCACATGTTAAAGCGGGATTTGAAGTAGGTATTAATAAACTTATTGAAGGACTTAATAAAGCAATTGAAGCTACCAAAGATAGTAAAGTGAAAATTTTAATCGAAACTATGGCGGGTAAAGGTGCAGAAATTGGTATTACCTTAGAACAAGTAAGAACAATTTTGAGTGGCGTAAATGATAAATCAAGAATTGGTGTTTGCTTAGACACTTGTCACCTTCATGATGCGGGTTATGATTTAACGGATACTGA
>CAKPJO010000092.1 GCA_934162685.1 uncultured Bacilli bacterium
CTCCTTGGGTATTAGTAATATCTGTAGTCATACGTGTAACAAGAGAAGAATTTTGGAATTTATCAATATTCTCAAATGAGAATGATTGTAATTTACGATATAAATCTCCTCTTAAATTCTTAGCTAAACCTGTTGAAGCAATTGCGGCTGTTCTTCCACCAAGAATACCAAATACTAAAGAAATCATCGCCATACCAATAAGTATAACAATGTATGGCCATAAATCTTTAAAATCTATTGTGCCACCTAGTAATTCGATTTTATCTACGAATATTGACATAACAAATGGCAAAGCACATTCCATTGCCGCTTCACCAACCATGAATAATGGCGTCATAATCGCATATTTTTTATATTCGCGGACACTTTGTAAAATTAACTTTACCTTTTTAAACATTTTCATCATCTTCTTTCACCATTATTTTAAATAATTCATTTATGTTATTTTCATCAACTTTTTGTCCATATAAACCTTCAAGCATTAAATCAAAATACTCCACTAGCTTATGAAGATCATCTTCATTTAATTTATTAAGCATTAATTCATCAATTCTTTCAAAATGATCAGATGCTTTATTAAAAGTATCTTTTCCTAAATCTGTTAAATAAATTAAATTTGCACGTTTATTTTCTTGATCCTCTTTTCGAATAACAAAATTCGATTTTTCTAAGCGATCAATTGATTTCGTGATAGCCGCCGCGGAAATATGAAAGTATTTTGACATTTCTATTTGACTACATCCATCATGTTCCATTAAATATTCCATTATTGGATATTGCCTACATGGAATATAGTTTTCTTTAGCCACTTGACGAAAACAACGTGATCTTAACATTTGAATAAGTTCAAATCGTTCCACTGTTTTGTTTTTTAATTCATTCATTTGCCCACCAACTTTCCTATGCTTATAAGCATAAATGTTAACTAGTTAATAGTGTACTCATTTAACTAGTTAAAGTCAACAAAAAAAAGAGACTTTTTTTAGTCCCTTCCGTAATAGCGGTTTCATTAAATATTTTCGATTTTTTTCCAAGATTTTGTTAATAAACAAACTTCATTTTTGGCTTCTTCTTCACTAATTTTCTTGCTTAATACTTTATGAATCAGTTTTCCTATTTTAATAGCGCCTTCCTTATTACATCCTCTAGTTGTAATTGCCGCAAAGCCAATTCTTAAGCCACTAGTTTCTTTTGGGGTAAGTTTATCATTAGGTATCATGTTCTTATTAGTGGTAATACCCACATTTTCTAACATTATTTGTGCTTCTAATCCTGTTAGATTATAACTATCTAAAGTATTTAATAAAAATAAATGATTATCTGTTTTACTTGTAATTGCGCCTAAACTACTTAATGTTTCTTGACACACCTTAGTATTTTCTATAATATTTTTAGCATAAATTTTAAATTCTTCGCTTTGTGCTTCTTTAAAGCAAATAGCTTTGCCAGCAATAATATGTTCTAATGGGCCACCTTGATAATAAGGGAAAACCGCACTATTAATCTTTTTAATTAGAGTTTCATTATTTGTTAAAATTAAGCCTCCACGTGGCCCACGAAGTGTTTTATGCGTTGTCGATGTTACAATATCTGCATAAGGAACAGGGCTTTGATGTAAATTAGCAGCGATTAAACCCGCAATATGGGCCATATCTACCATAAAATAACAATGTACCTCATCAGAAATTTCTTTAATACGTTTAAAATCAATTGCATAAGGATAAGCACTATATCCCGCTAAAATAACATCAGGTTTTTCTTTCTTAGCAATAGCTAAAATATTATCATAATTTAAATGGCCGTTTTCATCTAACGGGTAATGAATAAAGTTATATAGATGGGAAGAAAAACTGACCGGACTACCATGTGTTAAGTGACCACCATCATTAAGAACTAAACTTAATATTTTGCCACCATTAGGTAATAAAGCGCGATATGCTGCAGCATTAGCTTGCGACCCACTATGTGGTTGCACATTAGCGTATTTAGCGCCAAATAGTTCACACGCTCGATTAATCGCTAGTTGCTCAATTTCATCAATATATTTGCATCCACCATAATATCGATGCATAGGATATCCTTCCGCGTATTTATTAGTTAGTATTGAGCCACACGCCATACGGACATCTTTACTAGCATAGTTTTCGGAAGCTATTAATTCTATACCATCATTTTGTCTTTTAGTTTCTAAATCAATTAATTTATATATTTCTTCATCCATAATAAATATTCTCCCTATTTATATAATATATGTTGTTATACATGTATTGTTAATTTCAGTTAAAGTATACGTTTTAAAAATTAAAAAAACAACTTGTTTAAGAAAATGGCACCTTTCAGTGCCATCTTCATTTGAAAACTTATAAATTTCACTCATTATGAGTAAGAACTATTAAGAAACTACAATCTCACGAATTGATACACCATTTCCATTTATTTTATTAGAAACAATTTTTACAAAACGAGCGTTAATTGGTGTATCTAGATTAATAACTATATCTAAGATACTTTCATAACTATCTTCACCAATTTTTATATAATTTACATTATCAGTTGAATAATAGAATGTTAAACTTTCAAAATAATCATATGGATGATCATCACATCCTTGGTAAAACTCTATTTTGCTTATCTTCTTAAGTTCAATAAAATCAACTAAAATATAAGATCCAGCTGGACTTTTCCAGTCATACCAAGAATATGTAGTCATATCGCCATCTAACATATTAGAAGCATTACTATCTTTAGCGTTAATAAATGGTAGACCTTCTGTAGATATTGAAGTCTTATTAATAGAAACTTCTTTAACAGATACCCAAGTAGTTGTTCCTACATTTTTAATTCTTAAGAAACGAGCTTGAACAGGTTGATCAAGGCTTATTAATACTTCAGCGCTATTAATATCACCTAATTTAGTAAAGGTTTTAGCGTCCAAAGAATATTCTAATGTTCCGCGCATCCAGTCTGTACTTCCATTAGCGTTTCCAAATAATATTTTTACATTATAAATCGATTTTATTTCGCCATAATCAATTCTAATAAAGGCATCTGAACTTGGATAATCATTAAACCAACAATAAGTTGATTCATCATCATCCCAAATGTTGTTAATATCGCCTTCATAAATTCCATTAAAGCCACTATAAACAATACCAGTTGGCTCGCCAATAGCTAATTTAATTTGATCATTAACCATGTAATTTAATTCTTTTAAGAATGGTGTTAATACAACAATACCAACATCAACATTACGATAATCAATATTATAATTAGTGACATTTAATACAGGAGCTTTATGATTAAATGATGCATCATATATCGCATTAGTCGTATCAAGTAATTCTTTTAATTGCGTTTTGCTATATTTATTTTCATTAATCATTAAATCTAAATAATTATAACTTGCTTTAGAGGCATCTTTAATAGCTTCTACCCATGGCTTCATAATATTTACTAATTCTTTATTATTAGCATTATTAATGAAATCTATAGCGTATTCTTCTAATTTATCATAATACTCCATTAATGCTTTTACTCGATTAGTAACATCTTCTCCATTGTTAGCAGTAATCTTATAATTATTTATTAATTTTTTAAGTGTTAATCCTTCTTCAAAATACTCGCCTTCATAAAGAGTGGCATTAGTTAAGTGGTTACTTAATTCTTTAAATGCTTTTGTTTCTTTATTTTCAACATATTTAAATGAATCTTCATAACTTTTATCTACATTAAATTTTTTAGTATTCCAAGTGTAATCACAAATAGCAAATATTGACAATTTTGAAGGCTCTGCTTGTTGCATTGGATTAGTTACAATACCACTAAATTCAATTTCTTCGTCTTCATATGATTTATCTAACACTTCACCTTTTCCCATTAATAAGTGTGATTGCGCATAGTCGTTAACTGGCCAGTTTAACCACATAAATGGTTTACGGTTAGATAAAGCTTTAAATTCTTTAAATTTACCTGTGGAAATTTTGCTACATACATCATTACCAGTCCACATAATTTGTACTGACTCATCTAAATCTTTCATCAGATATTTGTAATAACTTTCTAAATCAACTTTTAATCTAGTATTAGCTAAATAGCAATAAGCGCTTGGAACAAAAATCAAATCATAGCAATCGCCTTTTGCTTTGCCCCAACTTACTAAATCATTTAATAATTTGGTATGTAAACTAGCAAAAGTAGCTTCACCAGTTGTCGCTTCAATATCATCCGCGGACACTACAAATTGACGTACTCCTGCTTCATATACTTGATCAAATTTAGCTTTAATAGCTTTTAGTCCTTCATCATAGTTTTCTTCCGTAATCTTATTAGACATAAATGGGTGAATTGCCCAAGCAAAACGAGTTTTAGTTTCACGTCCTACTTCAATTTGACTTTTAAGAATTTTTAAATCATTTGGTGAATATAATCCGCGCCAGTTTGTACTATGATAAGAATCATCTTTTGGAGCATAAATATAAATATTGCTTTTAAATTTAGAACCAAAACGCATAAGTTCTTTACGTTCTTCACTTGTCCAAGGTATACCATAATATCCTTCAATAAAGCCACGATATTTTGAATCACTATAATCTTTGATTTCTAATTCTTTTATATTGTTATCAGTTTGATTAAAAATCATTTCTAGCGTACTTAAGCCATAAAAACAACTATCGCTATCTTTTCCTAAAATAGTAATGTTATTATTAGACACACTCAAATAATAACTATCAATCTCACTAGCAATATAAGTAAGATCTTTATTTTTTAAAGAAGTATCTACTTCTTCATTACTTCCATAAATTCCAACATTTAAAGTAGTAATACTACTATCTTTTATGTAGTTATCTTTTTTAGCCTTTACGTCTTTTAACGAAAGAACATCCATAGCTTTATTTTGTGTATAAATATCAACATTCTTTTCAAAAAATACTTTTACTGTTCCTTTTAAAGATAATGTATTATTTCCGTAATTAATTTCTTGTGGATTAGGATAAATTTCATATTTCTCAATAGTATCTGCATTAACATTATGAGTTACATCTTTGCTTTCATAATTATTATTTACACCCATCATAACTGTAAATAAAGGTAAAGCAAAAAGGCATTTTACTAAATTCTTTTTCATTATTTATTATCCTCCTTATGCATAGTAGCGGTTTTTAAAATATCATTATTAGTGTTAATATTAATTTTACTAAACTCACTCTTAGAACCTAAATAATCCACACTTTCAATACTTAAATCATAAAATGCATAATCACCAATATTTGAAATAGAATTTGCTAATATTAATTGTTTTATCACTGGTGTTAATGATACATCCGCACTTGGAAAAAACATACGAGCAGGAATACTTGTTACTCCATCAAGGAACATAACTTGGGCGTTTTTAGAACTTGTGGCCAAGTTTTCAAATACTTTGTTACCACTAGATAAATCATCTAATGCCACCGACTCAACAACTAATTTAGAAACATTAGTTAAATCTTTAAATGCTCCTTTTCCTAATTCTTTCAATTTTTTATTTAATTTTAATTGTTCTAAAGAAACGCATCCTTCAAAAGCACTTTCTTTTACTTCTACTAGCTCATTAGGTAAAATAATCTTATTTAAATTTATACAATTTTTAAATGCTTCTTTTTCAATAAGAGTAATATTATCGTTAAAATACAAGTTAGATAAAGATACACAATCAAAGAATGTTGTCTTATTAATTTCTTTGATATTTGTTAATGATAAATCTACTTCAATTAGATTTTCATTACTATAAAAGGCGCCGCTACCAAGTGAAGTTAAAGCATTATTGAATTTAACATATGCTAAAGTGGAATTACCAAATCCCCACTCACCTAATGCGCTTAAACTAGTTGGTAATGTTACTTCTTCAACATCCCATTCATAAAAAGCATAATTTCCAATAGAAGTTATAGTATCAGGAAGTGATAAATTTTTCACATTGCTTAAACGATAAAATGCATAATTACCAATTGATTCAATTTGCGAATTTTTAGAAAAATAAATATTATTAACATGAGGAACTAAAGAAGGATTTGTCGCTAATGGATAAAACATGCGGTTTGGTATCTTTTTTACATTGCTACCAAAATATACATCCATAGATTGTGTACTTGATGGATAAAACACCCAGTTTTTAGCATTAAAATCATTTGCCTCTACTGCATCATAATATAAGGTTTTTAATCCTGTACCATTA
>CAKPJO010000093.1 GCA_934162685.1 uncultured Bacilli bacterium
GGACTACTGCAAGGTTAAACAAAGAAATAGCAATAAATAACATAATAAATAAATCAATAATGCCCGCTATTGTTCTTTTACCTAAACCTGCTTTTTCTACTGATGGTTTAACTTCTTCGGTTTGTGATTGGACTTCTGCTTTTAATTCATTACTTTCATTCATTTTTGTTGTCTTCCTTTATAGTATTAATTTCATTATCATCATTTACTGAATTTTCTATAAAATTAGTATCATTTTCAGATTCTTTTTGAATTGCTTTTATTTGTGCTTCTTTATTATTATATATCGTTGATAATTTATCATCTATAACAACAGTTTGGGAACATAAATCGTGTAAAGTTGTATTGTTTTTTGTGAAAAACATCATAACTAAAGATATTAAAGGTACAATCATAAGGAATGTTATACCTAATACAAAATTTAAAACCGAAAATGCCAAGAATCTAACTAAAATTTGCCACTTCTTTGCTTTGTATCCGTCTTTATTTACAATTGATAATCCAAAAATCATTTGCCCTATTGTTTGTGATTTTTTGCTTATTAATGGTGGTAATAGATAGCATATAATTAAAGAAATTACTGTAGAAATACAAACAGAAATTGTAGAAACAGTATTTATGTATGTATAATGTTCTTTAAAAGCTTGAGAATTTGTAAGATATGTTACACTTTTTATATAAATGCTATATTCTAAATTTTCTTTTTTAGCCTTAAATTCATCGTCAGTTTCATTTTCGCTCTTTTTTACTTGAAAATTACCTTCTTCATCAAATTCATATTTATCTTTAAAATCTTCATTATCAGCTAAAATTTCTTTGAATGTTTTTTTATTACTTGAACACGCCTTACCATCGTCTCCACTAGAACAGTATTCATTAAAATATTTTTGGCTTACTTCAATATATTTTTCTTTGTCAACTGCTTGTAATTTTTTATCATCGGTAACAGTTGCTAGTCCTGACTCTTTATAGTATGTTAAAATTTGATTTTCATGCATTTTGTAATCTTTTGCAAAATGTTTAACAGCGGGATTTATAGCAAAAGGTTGAATTAAAAACATTAAAAATACAAAAATGAAAAAATCCAATATTCCTGCTATTATTCTTTTAGATAAACTAGCACGTTGAACTGGTGGAACAACATTATCTATATTGTTTTCTATATTTTTATTACTATTTTCATTCATTGTATCTTCCATATGTTCACGTCCTAACGTTTTCCTATATTATACATATATTTTGTTAAAAGTAAAATAGAATAAAAAAACAATATTTGGCATAGCATTGTAATGCTTGGAGGTATATATGGAAAATTTTACTAAAATGCAATTATATGTTGTACAACCAAACGAAACAATTCAAAGTATTTCTAATAAATTCAGACTAGATGAAGGAGAACTTATACGGCTTAACCCCATACTAAGATATTCTCATATTCATAGTGGACAACCACTAAATATTCCTATTGTTGAAAATAGAGATATTCCGCCTAAAATAACAGCGTGTGTTGATAATCAATGCTTACTCACTTATATGTATCATGTTTTTGCTATAAAAGAAAGTATATTAGCAAAAATGTTCACTCCTGATTATGTCCCAGCCATAATGGATAGTTTAAGCAAAAGTGTCGATAGTATTATTGAGTGCATTGATAAACATATACCATTAGCTAATAGTTATAATATCAAAGCTATAGTTGTGGAATTAGAAGATGAACTATTAACTTTCGTTGATTTAGTAAATTTAAATGATAAATCCGCTATAAAAAAATTCAATAATCACATTAATGATTTAATGGATAATATTGAAGAGTTAGGAAAAAATGTTATTGAAAGTTCAAATGTAAATTTATTAGAAATATACAAAAAATGGCAATTATTTATTTTAAAAATGATAGCAAAAAAGTATGAAGACGCTGAAATAATATTTATTGATATTGTCGATAAATATATTACTTTTTCAAAGAAAGTATTATTAAAATAACTTTGTTTTAAATAAAACTGCATTAAATAATATTAATACTACAGATAATATTAATATTTTAGTACGATAATTGGGAAGAAAAATAAATAAAATGCTGCATAAAATCGCACAAAAAATAGAACGTAATGCCCATGTTTTTATACGTTTTAAACGAATGTCAGTATTAGAAAAATTATTTTTAGAAATTTGCCAAATAATTAAAGGAAATAAAGATACAATTTCTAACACTACAAATACGACAATATATTTTGCTAATTCCGAGAGTAAAAACATTCAATCACCTAATTAATTTTAGCATAAAAAAGGACCCGAATAAATCGGATCCTAATTTTATGTATTTGTTAATGAAACTATTTAAGGATTTCGCTAACAGTACCAGCACCAACAGTACGTCCACCTTCACGGATAGAGAACTTAGTACCTTTTTCAATTGCAACTGGGTGAATTAATTCAACAGTTAATGTAACGTTATCACCTGGCATAACCATTTCAACGTCAGCTGGAAGTGTAATAACACCTGTAATATCAGTTGTACGGAAATAGAATTGAGGACGATAGTTAGATAAGAAAGCAGTATGACGTCCACCTTCTTCTTTTGTTAAAACGTATACAGAAGCAACGAATTTTGTATGTGGAGTAACTGATCCTGGTTTAACAAGAACTTGACCACGAACTACTTCATCACGGTTAACGCCACGGAGTAATACACCGACGTTATCTCCAGCTTCAGCGAAGTCTAATAATTTACGGAACATTTCGATACCTGTAACAACAGACTTCTTAGTAGGTTTAATACCAACGATTTCAACTTCGTCGTTTAATTTTAACATACCACGTTCAACTCTACCAGTAACGACAGTACCACGACCTGTAATTGTAAGTACGTCTTCGATTGGGAGTAAGAATGGTAAGTCATTTGAACGAACTGGATCTGGGATATATGTATCAACAGCATCCATTAATTCAAGAATTGCTTTTTCAGCTTCTGGGTCTCCATCAAGAGCTAATCTTGCAGAACCACGGATAATTGGAGTTTCATCTCCTGGATAGCCATATGAATTTAATAATTCACGGACATCCATTTCAACTAAGTCGATTAATTCTGGATCATCAACTAAGTCTGTCTTATTTAAGAAGACAACGATGTAAGGAACACCAACTTGACGAGCAAGTAAGATGTGTTCACGAGTTTGAGGCATAACACCATCAGTTGCAGCAACAACTAAGATAGCGCCATCCATTTGAGCAGCACCAGTGATCATGTTTTTAACATAGTCAGCGTGTCCCGGACAGTCTACGTGAGCGTAGTGACGTTTTGCAGTTGTGTACTCAATGTGAGCTGTGTTAATTGTTATACCACGAGCTTTTTCTTCTGGTGCAGCATCGATTTGGTCATATGCTGTAGCCTTAGCACCACCTTGTTTAGCTAAAACATTAGTGATGGCCGCTGTTAATGTTGTTTTACCATGGTCAACGTGACCGATAGTACCAATATTAACGTGGACTTTACTTCTATCAAATTTTTCTTTTGCCATTTGAATTTCCTCCTTATTTTCTAATAAAAATTCTAACTGAATTCATAATATAGCAAATTAGTTTTAAAATCAATATTTATTATATAAATAAATATTAAATTAGCGGTTTGACATGCCAGATTTTTTAATAATTTCATCAGCTACAAAGCGTGGGCATTCTTGGAAATGATCGAATTGCATTGTGTAGTTTCCACGGCCTTGAGTAAATGAACGTAAATCTGTAACGTAACCAAACATTGTTGCAAGTGGAATAGATGCATCAATAATTTGTGCATTTCCACGTTGATTCATACCTTCAATAGTACCACGACGTTTTGTAATATCGCCCATTACATCACCCATGTATTCTTGTGGAACAGTAATTTCAACTTTCATAACTGGTTCAAGAATAACTGGATTACATTTTCTAGCAGCTTCTTTTAAAGCCATAGATGCAGCAATTTTATAAGCAGCTTCAGATGAGTCGACATCATGGTAAGATCCATCGAATAATGTTGCTTTGATATCAACAACTGGATATCCAGCAATTAAGCCACGATTTAATGAATCACGTAAACCATCTTCAGTTGGTTTAATGTATTCACGTGGAACAGTACCACCGACGATAGCGTCAACGAATTCAAATCCCTTACCAGGGTTTGGTTCGAATTTAATCCATACGTGACCATATTGTCCACGACCACCAGATTGTTTAATGTATTTACCTTCACATTCTGCGGTTGTTTTAATAGTTTCACGATATCCAACTTGTGGAGCACCAACGTTACATTGAACGTTAAATTCTCTCTTTAAACGGTCAACGATAATATCTAAGTGAAGTTCACCAACACCAGCAATAATAGTTTGTCCAGTTTCGTTATTTGTATGAACACGGAATGTTGGATCTTCTTCAGCTAATTTAATTAAAGCTAAAGTCATTTTATCTTGGTCAGCTTTTGATTTTGGTTCAATAGCTTCTTCGATAACTGGTTCTGGGAATTCCATTTTTTCTAATACAACATCTAATTTTTCATCACAAAGTGTATCACCAGTTGTAGTGTTCTTTAAACCGATAACAGCAGCAATTTCACCAGCGTGAACTGCTTCAACTTCTTGACGGTGGTTAGAGTGCATTAATACTAAACGGCCAAATCTTTCTTTGACACCTTTAGTTGAGTTTAAGACATAGCTACCAGCTTTAGCAACACCAGAGTAAACTCTGAAGTAAGCTAAACGACCAACGAATGGGTCAGTAGCAATCTTAAATGCTAATGCTGCTAATGGGGCATTATCATCTGGAATACATTTATATTCTGATCCATCTGGTAATGTACCTACTGCAGGTGGGATATCAAGTGGGCTTGGTAAGTAGTCAATGACTGCATCAAGTAATAATTGAATACCCTTATTTTTATAAGCAGATCCTGCTAAAACTGGGAAGAATTCACCAGTTAAAACAGCTTTACGAATAGTATTTTTGATTAAATCGACAGGAACATCTTGTCCATCTAATACCATCATCATTAAATCATCATCGAAAGAAGCTAATCTTTCTAATAATTCTTGACGTAATACTTCAACTTTTTCTTTATATTCTTCAGGAATTGGTCCTTCAGTTGGAGCAGCAGTCTTATCACTAGAATAATTCCATGCTTTTCTTTCAATAATATCGATAACACCGCTTAAACTTGATTCAATTCCGATTGGATATTGAATAGCCGCAGCGTTAGCAGCTAATCTTGAGTGTAATGTTTCAACACACATATCAAAATCAGCACCAATAGCGTCTAGTTTGTTTACGAAAACAATACGTGGAACGCCATATTTACTACCTTGTCTCCAAACAGTTTCAGTTTGAGGTTCAACGCCGTTTTTACCATCAAGTACTGTAACAGCACCATCAAGTACACGTAATGAACGTTCAACTTCTACAGTAAAGTCGACGTGTCCCGGAGTGTCGATAACGTTAATACGGTTACCTTTCCAGAATGCAGTAGTTGCAGCGGAAGTAATTGTAATACCTCTTTCTTGTTCTTGAACCATCCAGTCCATAGTAGCTCCACCATCATGGACTTCACCAATCTTATGAATCTTACCTGTATAGAACAAGATACGCTCTGTTGTTGTTGTTTTACCAGCATCAATATGGGCCATAATACCAATATTACGGGTATGGGCTAAATCATATTCACGAGCCATTTGAAATACTTCCTCCTATTACCAACGATAATGCGCATAAGCTTTGTTAGCTTCTGCCATTTTGTGAGTATCTTCACGTTTCTTAACTGATGCACCTGTACCATTAGCGGCATCAATAATTTCGTTACAAAGTTTTTCTTCCATTGTTTTTTCGTTTCTTAAACGAGCATAGTTAACTAACCAACGAAGACCTAATGTAATTTTTCTATCTGGAGATACTTCGATTGGAACTTGGTAGTTAGCGGCACCAATTCTACGAACTTTTAATTCGTGTTCTGGCATAATGTTGTTAATTGCAGTTGCGAATACGTCCATTGCAGGTTTTTCTGTTTTGGCTTCGATTCTCTTAAATGCGTTATATAAGATAGTTTGAGCAGTTCCTCTCTTACCATCTACCATTATTTTGTTAATTAATCGTGTTACTAGTTTTGAGTTATAAATTGGATCTGGTAACACATCGCGTTTTGCAACGCTTCCCTTACG